>NZ_CP110644.1:1855681-2179772 GCF_026153515.1 Pseudomonas sp. KU26590 | reverse complement strand
TCGACACCGTTGGCGTCCTCCATGGCCTTGACGAAGTCGTCGCAGGTCACGGCCTGGCCGTCGTGGCGCTCGAAGTACAGATCACTGCCCTTGCGGAAGCCTTCGGCGCCCAGCAGCGTGTGGATCATGCCGACCACTTCCGAGCCCTTTTCGTACACGGTCAGGGTGTAGAAGTTGGAAATCTCGATGAAGCTGTCAGGGCGCACGGCGTGGGCCATGGGGCCGGCGTCTTCGGCGAACTGGTGGGTGCGCAGGTAGGCGACGTCCTGGATGCGCTTGACCGTGGCCGAGTTCATGTCCGCGGAGAAGCCGGAATCACGGAACACCGTGAAGCCTTCTTTCAGCGACAGCTGGAACCAGTCGCGGCAGGTGACGCGGTTGCCGGTCCAGTTGTGGAAGTATTCGTGGGCGACGATCGCTTCAACGCGCTGGTGGGCGGCGTCGGTGGCGGTTTCGGCGCGGGCCAGCACGGCGCTGGAGTTGAAGATGTTGAGGCCCTTGTTCTCCATGGCGCCCATGTTGAAGTCGTTGACGGCGACGATCATGAAGATGTCCAGATCGTATTCGCGGCCGTAGACCTCTTCGTCCCAGCGCATGGACTTCTTCAGGCTGTCCATGGCGTGCTGGCATTTGTCGACGTTTTCCGGCTCGACGAAGATGCGCAGCGTGACCTTGCGCTGACTCATGGTGATGAAGGTGTCTTCAATGCACCACAAGTCACCGGCCACCAGCGCAAACAGGTAAGCCGGCTTCTTGAACGGGTCTTCCCACGTTGCCCAGTGACGGTCGCCATCTTCGGAAGGACCGGCGGCGATCAGGTTGCCGTTGGACAGCAAAATCGGGAAGGCCTGCTTGTTGGCGCTCACGGTCGTGGTGAATTTGCTCATCACGTCGGGGCGGTCGAGGTAGTAGGTGATCTTGCGGAAGCCCTCGGCCTCACACTGGGTGCAGAACATGCCGCTGGATTTGTACAGGCCTTCCAGGGCGGTGTTGGTTTCCGGGTGGATCTTCACGGTGGTGTCGAGGGTGAAGGTCTCGGAGGCCGGCTGCACGGTCAGGCTGTCGGAGGTCAGCTGGTAGCCGTTCTGTGCAAGGTCGCCCTCGGACAGGTCGACATCCGCCAGCTTCACCGACAGCAGTTCAAGCTGCTGGCCGTCGAGTTCCAGCGGCGGCAGGGCCGCGCCCTGAGCAAGCGCGGCGCGCTCCGGGTTACGGCGCATCACCAACTGCGCGTGGACCAGCGAATGGTCCTCGAACAATTCGAACGTCAGGTGGGTCTCGTCAATGAGGTACTCAGGCGCCTGATAATCCTTCAGGTAAATCATTTTCGGCTGGTCGGTGCGCATGCGGTTGTCCCTTCTTCTGCTAATACGGGCTACTGATGCACGGCGAGTTGATACGCCGTGTATTTGCGAATATTGATCACGCCGGTGTCAAAGATCAGGTACTGCCCTTTGACGCCCATCAGGGTGCCTTCGGCGATCGGGTCCTTGTCCAGGTTGAAGCTGACGATCTTGGTCGGATACGCCTCTACCGGGTATCGGATCTCGATGGGCTCGACATCGTTCATCACCTGAATGGCCTGCAGGCCAAAGCGCATCTGCAACGCGACCAGGCCTTCGGCGCAGGACTCGAACAGTTGCTGACGAATCGCCGTCAGATCAACCGCCGGTGCGTCGCCCTTGAGCAGCGCGCGCCAGTTGGTGCGATCGGCCACCTGACTACGGAACAGGTCTTCGACGAAACCGGACTGTTGCCGCGTGGCGCAGCGCACGATCGGCAGTGCCTGGCTGGCACCCTGGTCCAGCCAGCGCGTTGGCAGCTGGGTGGCGCGGGTGATGCCGACTTTGACGCCCGACGAGTTGGCCAGATAGACCACGTGATCGGTCATGCAGAACTGCTCGCCCCACGCCGGATCGCGGCAGGTACCATGCTCGTGATGGCAGCGCTCCGGGCTCATAATGCACAGGTCGCACTGCGCCAGCTTGAGCATGCACGGGTAGCAATAGCCCTGGCTGTAGCTGGTTTTGGTGCGCTTGCCGCAATGGCTGCAATGAATCGCACCGAGGAATTCCAGGCGCACGGTCTTGCCGATCAGCGGGTTGACCGGGATCTGTGAATCACCCAGCCGAAACGCATATTCCACCCGCGAGGCCTCAAGCCGCGCGGACATTTTGTTGACGGAGCCTCTGCCGATTTCAATCAATGAATGGAATCCGATTTAAACAAGATATTGGGCACCGGCGCCGACTTCGACGCGCACTCTTGCGGGCCCATGTAGCCGATGCGCTGGTCCTCGGGCACGTTGCGCACTTCCCAGGCAATCAGCGCCTGCAGCGACAGCTCACGCTGTTCCTGGGTCAGCTTGCGGCCGTCGGACCATTTGCCGATTTCCACCGCCAGCTTCAGGCTTTCGTAGACGTCCGGGGTGATGTTTTCGATCATTTCGACAAAAGAGGACATTGGGTTCTCCCAGAATTAGGCGGGCGATTTTAATGTGTGCGGCGGGCCAGTGCACCGCCCACAAGACCTGTAGCACAACCGATGATCAGTCCGCCGACGTGGGCGCCGTTGGCGATTTCGCCAAAACCGAGCACACCGACGACACCGGACAGGCACACCACCAGCCAGATCAGCATCATCCCCAGAACACCGCGTGGTAGACGATACATGGGGTTGGGGGCGAGCAATTGAAAGATCCAGCAATGACCAAGCAAGCCATACAGTACGCCGGACAGCCCGCCGAACAGGCTCGGGCCGCTCCAGACATACTGGGCGTAGTTGGAAAACGCACTGAAGGCCAGGGTCAGCCCGAGCAGTTGCCAGCGGCCCTGGCGCATTTCGATGCGCCGGCCCAGCTCCCAGAACCACAGCGCGTTCATCACCAGGTGCAGCAGACCGAAGTGAATCAGCATCGGCGTGACGACCCGCCACCACTGCCCCGCCGCCAGTGAGGTTTCCACCGGCAGGAAGCTGATGTACTCGCCGCTGATGCGGAAGTCGTTGAAGGTCAGCCAGCTCAAGGCCTCGAAATTGTCGCCGAGCAAGGTCACGCCAGCGACAACCAGGCACAGCAGCAAAATCACGCTGGTCACCGGGCTGTTGCGCACTTGCACCAGCGGACTCGGCCGGCTGACGGCCACCACTTCCCGGCCCGGCGGCAACTGCGCGGTCGGGTCGCCTTCGGGGTATTGCTGATACAACTGGCGAATGTCATCGGCCAGTTGTGGAGCATCAGGCACCCACAGCACTTGCTCGCCGGCCTCCTCGCTGACCCGATGGGGCACGTTGAGGCGCCGCAGCAACTCGACAAAACCACTCAGGTCGGTGTTCAGCGGCAAACGCAATACAGCAACCGGACTCATTGACCAATCTCCGGTCGAGTAACGTCGACCCAGACGAATTTGTCCGGGTCGATCTGGGTTTCCTGATCCAGCCGATAGGCGACCAGCTTGCCGTACAGCACGGCGCTGTAATCCAGGCAGGCCAGATTGGGGCGGATCGGCGCGGGAATGCCGCTGCGCCAGTAGTGGCCGACGAACAACAGCGGCTCATCGGCGCCGTAACGCAGCAGCGCGTTTTTCTCGCTGGGGGACAGCGGCCGCCGCGCCACCGGTTCCGGCAGCGCGTCAGGCTGAAACACCACGTCGCCGTAGGTCTGCGGATCGTCTTCCCAGAACTTGGTGCGGAATGAGCCGCGGGTCAGGCCGTCACCACCGGTCAGGGTCATGCCGTGGGGCAGGCGCATGTCGGTACCGCGCAGCAGGCGATCAAACACCGCGCAGGCAAAACTGCCCGGCTCCGCCGACGCCTGCACGAAGGCCTGGTCGATGCGACCGTCACCGTAAACGCTGCGCAACGGCTCGATCACGCTGGCATCCCAACAGGCATGCACCACGCGGAAGCGCTCGGCGTCGATGAACAGCGGCAGCTGGTAAAACCATTTGAGGAAGTCGTTCCAATCACCGGGATGCTGCTCGAACTGCGCCAGAGTTTCGCCCAGCAGGCGGGCATGGCGCGGCGTGTGTTCGCGCACCCACTCATGGCCGCTGTCGGGCGGCGCCGGCGTGCTCCAGCCCAGCGCGTTGAATTCATGGTTGCCCATGATGCAGAACGCCTGGCCGGCCTCGACCATGTCACGGACGATGTGCAGCGCTTCGCGAATACGCGGGCCGCGGTCGATGATGTCGCCGAGGAACACGGCAATGCGTTCAGGGTGGCGCCAGACGCCGGCCTGAAAGCGGTAACCAAGGGTGTCGAGCAAGTGCTCAAGGGTCTGGGCACAACCATGCACGTCACCGATCAGATCGTAGCCACGCGCGGGATCGAGCATCAGTCGCTCCCGCCGCCAAGCCGACTGCCCCAACCGAGTTTGGTCCGGCAGACTTCGTAGTAGTTGTGATCGAGGGGGTGAATGAGTCGCAGCTTCTGCGGCTTCTTTTTCACGGTCACGGTGTCACCCGGCGCGCAGGTGAAGTGGTTCTGGCCATCGCAGGAAACCTGTGGGTAGATCGTCATGTCCTTTGAGACAACGATTTTCAGCTCACTGTTTCCGTCGACGACAATCGGCCTGCCGGACAGCGTGTGCGGGTACATCGGCACGATGACGATGGCGTCGAGTTTGGGGTGCATGATCGGGCCGCCCGCCGACAGGGCGTAGGCCGTCGAACCGGTGGGCGTGGCGACGATCAGCCCGTCGGCCTTCTGGCTGCAGACGAACTGACCGTCGATGTAGATTTCGAACTCGATCATCCGCGTGGATTTGCCGGGGTGCAGCACGACGTCATTGAGCGCGTCGCCCTGCCCGATCGCTTCACCGTGACGGCGCACTTCGGCCTGCAACAGGAAGCGGTTTTCCACCAGATAGTGGCCGTCGAGGACTTCGGCGACTTTGACTTCCAGCTCGTCCGGGCGGATGTCAGTGAGGAAGCCCAGGCTGCCGCGGTTGATGCCCAGCACCGGCACGTTGTGCTTGGCCAGGGCTCGGGCAGCGCCGAGCAGACTGCCATCGCCGCCGACGACGATGACCATGTCGCAGACTTCGCCGAGCATCTTGCGCGTGGAGGTCTGCAGACCATGCCCCGGCAGGACCTCGGCGATGGTGTCTTCGAGGATCACATGCAGGTGCCGCGATATCAGGAATTTCTTGAGTCGGCGAACGGTCTCCACCACCTGGGTACTGCCCAGGCGACCAATAATGCCGATATTTCGAAATTGCTCCATGGGGCTCCCGCAGGCTTGATGCGTGTAAAGAACGCGATTATGGGGCGAAGGGGTCGGGTGCGGCAAATGAAGCGCTCTGCCCACCGTGCTATCACCTCAAATCCGGCGCAAAAACAGAGCATCCGTAGGCGCCGCCTTGCTGGCGAATGCAGTGTGTCAGTCGGCGTATTGAGTGCTGGTTAATCGCGTTCGCCAGCAAGCCGGCTCAGTGGATTTACCTGAAACACGCCATTGGCGTCGGGCACAAAACCTGTAGGAGCGCGCTTGCCCGCGAAGACGTCGGCAGGTTCACCACCGACGGCGACTGACACACCGCTTTCGCCAGCAACCCGGGGCTCCCACAGCAGATTTATGTCAAACACACAATTGGCGTCGAGCACGAAACCTGTAGCAGCGCGCTTGCCCGCGAAGACGTCGGCAGGTTCGGCACTGATGAAAGCTGATACACCGCGTTCGCGGGCAAGCGCGCTCATACAGTAGATCTCGGCAGCGCTCATGATAGTCAGCGAGGCAGAACCTGCAGGATCCGCGTCAAACGGACGATGGGTGCCGGGCGTCGACGGGGATAATGATCCGGTGGCTGCAAGCGCCCATCACCCGCTATCCTGCCCCGATGACAAACCCGTTCCCGACCCTGAGCGCCCTGCCCCGTCAGCTGCGCACGCCCACCGTGCGTGACCTGGCGTGGGTGATCCTGTCACCGCCACTGCTGGCTGAAACCCGGTGGCCTCAACGTCACCCGCTCAGCGGCAGCGACTGGGTGCAGCACCCCGAAGCGCTGGAAGCTTTTTTGCAGAAACTGGACCGCGACAACAGCGCCCTCGACGACTGGCTGGCGAGAACCTCGACGCGCCGGCTCGGGCTGTATTACGAGCGGCTGTGGCAATTCGCAATCCAGCACGCGCCTGGCGTCGAGTTGCTCGCGGCGAACCTGCCTATTCAGGGCGAAGGCCGTACGCTGGGCGAGCTGGACCTGCTGCTGCGGGACAGTCAAGGCGTTCACCACGTTGAGCTGGCGATCAAGCTCTACCTTGGGCTTCAGAATAAGGACGGCGACGATCCAGCCCACTGGCTCGGCCCCGGCGCCCTCGACCGGCTGGATGTGAAGCTCGCGCACCTGAATCAGCATCAACTGCCCATGTCAGCGCGCCCGGAGAGCACCGCCATGCTCGCCGCGCGGGGTGTGGACACCTTCAGCGCTTCGCTCTGGTTAGGGGGTTATCTGTTTTATCCGTGGCCCCCTCATCCCTGGCCAGAGACCGCAGCTTCGCCACAAGGGGCGCACCCTGAGCATCTGCGCGGAAAGTGGCTGCATCAACAGAACTGGCCGGGCTACGCAGAACAAACGCTGGAAGGCCGCTGGCAATTACTGCCGCGTCCGGCCTGGCTGGCACCCGCGCGCTGCGACGAGGCCTGGACACCGCGCCAGTTTCAGGACTGGCTGGAGGCCCTCGACCCGCTGGCGCCCGCGCAACTGCTGGTGCGCCTGATCCGCCACGCCGACGGCCACTGGGAAGAGGCCGAGCGGTTGTTTCTGGTGTCGGACCTGTGGCCGAACCTGCCGGACGCGCGCCGGGTTACAGGCTCAGTCGCAGCACCAGCGCCGCGAGGGTAATCAACAGCACCGGCACGGTCAGCACAATGCCGACGCGGAAGTAATAGCCCCAGCCGATGGTCACGCCCTTCTTCGCCAGCACATGCAGCCACAACAAGGTCGCGAGGCTGCCGATCGGGGTGATTTTCGGGCCCAGGTCGCTGCCGATGACGTTGGCGTAAATCATCGCTTCCTGAAGCAGGCCGTGGGCGTGGCTTGCATCAATGGACAACAGCCCGATCAGCACCGTCGGCAGGTTGTTCATCACCGACGACAGCAGCGCCGTCAGCACGCCCGTGCCCATCGCCGCGCCCCACAAACCGTGTTCGGCGAAACGATCGAGCCAGGTGGCGAGGTAATCGGTCAGGCCCTGATTGCGCAGGCCGTACACCACCAGGTACATGCCCAGAGAGAAAATCACGATCTGCCACGGCGCGTCTTTCAGCACCTTGCGCGTCGAAATGCGATGGCCCTTGGCTGCAATGCCCAGCAGGATCGCCGCGCATACCGCGGAGATCGCGCTGATGGGAATCCCCAGCGGTTCCAGGGCAAAACAGCCCACCAGCAAGATCCCCAGCACCCACCAACCGGTCATGAAGGTCGCGCGGTCCTTGATCGCCGAAGACGGCTCGGCCAGTTGCGAGGCGTCGAAGGTTTCCGGGATATCGCGACGGAAGAACAGCATCAGCACCGCCAGGGTCGCCGCCACGCTGACCAGATTCACCGGCACCATCACCGAGGCGTAGCGGTTGAAACCGATGCCGAAATAGTCGGCGGACACGATGTTGACCAGGTTGGAGACCACCAGCGGCAGGCTGGCGGTGTCGGCGATGAACCCTGCCGCCATCACGAAGGCCAGGGTCGTCGCCGGCGAAAAGCGCAGCGCCAGCAGCATCGACATGACGATGGGGGTGAGGATCAGCGCGGCGCCGTCGTTGGCGAAAAGCGCCGACACCAGCGCGCCGAGCAGCACGATAAACGCGAACAGCCGCCGGCCCTTGCCGTTGCCCCAGCGCGCCACGTGCAGCGCGGCCCAGTTGAAAAACCCGGCCTCGTCGAGCAGCAGGCTGATGATGATCAGCGCAATGAAGGTGCCGGTCGCGTTCCAGATGATGTGCCAGACCTGGGGAATGTCACTCAGGTGCACCACCCCGAAAAGCAGCGCGAGCACTGCGCCAAAGGTTGCACTCCAGCCAACACCAAGGCCCTTGGGTTGCCAGATCACCAGGGTGATGGTGACCAGAAAAATCGCGACGGCTATCAGCATCTTTTTGAAGTTCTCGGAAGCAGGATGGCGAGGATGCCCAACAGCGGCAGGTAGGAGCACAGCGTGTAGACATAAACGATGCCGTGAAGATCCGCCAAGTGACCCAATAATGCGGCGCCGATGCCGCCGAAGCCGAACATCAGGCCGAAGAAGATCCCGGCGATCATGCCGACGTTGCCCGGCACCAGTTCCTGAGCGTAAACGACGATGGCGGAGAACGCCGAGGCAAGAATGAAACCGATGATCACGCTGAGGACACTGGTCCAGAACAGATCCGCGTACGGCAGCGCGATGGTGAACGGCGCCACGCCCAGAATCGAGAACCAGATCACCGCCTTGCGCCCGATGCGATCGCCAATCGGCCCGCCGAAGAACGTGCCCGCAGCCACCGCTGCCAGGAACATGAACAAGTGCAACTGGGAGCTGGCCACGGACAGCTGGAATTTGTCGATGAGATAGAACGTGAAGTAGCTGGTGAAGCTGGCCATGTAGAAGTATTTGGAGAACACCAGCATCGCCAGCACCACCAGCGCGCCGGTCACCCGACGTTTCGACAGCCCGTGGGTCGCCGCCTGTCCGGCCTTGATCTTGAACAGCGACAGGTGCGCCTTGTACCAGCGGCTGATCGCGTACAGCAGGCCCACGGAAAACAGCGCCACCAGCCCGAACCAGGCGATGTGGCCCTGACCGAACGGGATGATGATCGCCGCCGCCAGCAACGGCCCGATGGCAGAACCACTGTTGCCGCCCACCTGAAAGCTCGATTGCGCCAGGCCAAAGCGCCCGCCTGAGGCCAACCGGGCAATGCGCGAGGCTTCGGGGTGAAAAGTCGACGAGCCGATGCCGATCAACCCTGCGGCGAGCAGGATCAGCGGGAAGCTGCCCACGGTCGCGAGCATCATCACGCCGCCCAGAATGCACAGCGAGCCGACCGGCAGCACCAACGGGTTGGGATGACGATCGGTGTAATAGCCGACCCAAGGCTGCAGCAACGATGCCGTGACCTGAAACGTCAGGGTGATCAGCCCGACCTGGGTGAAAGTCAGGCCGTACGAGGCCTTAAGCATGGGGTAGATCGAGGGCAGGATCGACTGAATCAGGTCATTGAGCAGGTGCGCCAGTGCCACTGCACCAATGATGCGCATGACCAAGGGACTTGATTGCGTTGATTGCGAAGCGGGAACGGGTTGGGTATCGGTCGCGGGCACGGTTGCAGGGCTGGGAACGGCCATCGGGTCCATCCATCGAACGTTGATGCGCCGTCGGGACTCGTTACAGAACATGTCAGCGGCACAAGGGGTCGCCAATGTGCCATTTATTGGGGCGCCGCTGCGATGTTTTGTTGCGGATTTGTGTGATGGGGTCGCGTGGTGCAATGTTGCGGACGGGGACCTTATGGGAGTGAGCTTGCTCACGAAGACGGCCTGCGATCCGCCGAAACTCCAGCAGATATTCCGGCATCTACGCGAGCATAGAGCACCGCCGCCAGTCAGACCGCCGTCTGCAATCTCCCCCGCGCCGTCAACGAACCTTCCACCTCATGCAGCGACACTTTCGACGTCTCCGGCAACGCCAGCCCGCCCGCCAGCGCCAGCAGCGCAATCACGATCAGGTAAAACGCCGGCGCCAGGTTGCTGCCCGTCGCGCCGATCAGCCAGGTCGCCATCAGCGGCGCGGTTCCGCCGAAGATCGTGTACGCCATGTTGTAGGTGATCGCCGAAGCGGTGTAACGGGTACGCGTAGGAAAGGTCTCCGACAACAGCGCCGCCGTGACCACACCGCAGAGGACGGCGCCAATCGCCAGCAACATCACGCCGACGATCGACGCCACAAACGAACCGGAACTGGCCATCAAAAACGACGGATACACCACCACAATCAGCAGGACACAGGTGCTGAGCACCGTCTTGCGTCGCCCGACCTTGTCGGAAAACGCCCCGGCCACCGGACAGATCGCCGCGGCGAACAGCAAGGCAATCAACGACACCAGCAATGCGGTCGCACGGCTCAGCCCGCCCGCCACCTGCAAGTACGTCGCGAAGTACGTGGTGAACATGTAGAACGACAGCGCCGTCAGCGACACGAACGCGCCTAGGCAGCATATCGCCGCGCCATGGTTGCGCAGGGTTTCCTTGAGTGGCGAATGGGCAACCGCGTGTTCCTGCTTGACCGCCTGAAACGCCGGGGTTTCGTCCAGTTTCCAGCGCAGGTACAACCCGACCAGCCCCAACGGCGCGGCGATCAGAAACGGCAGCCGCCAGCCCCAACTGCCCATGGCCTCAACGCTCAAAGTGGCTTCCAGCGCGTAGGCAATAATCGCCGCTGCCGCGAACGCCGAAAAGGTCGACACCGGCACGAAGCTGCCATACCACGCCCGCTGCGTGCGTGGCGCGTGTTCCATCAAGTAAGCGCATGCCCCCGCGTATTCACCCCCGGCGGAAAAGCCTTGAGCGCAGCGGATAAGGGTGAGCAACACGGGCGCCATCACGCCGATTGCCGCGTAGGTCGGCAACAGACCGATGATCGTCGTCGCCCCGGCCATCAACAAAATGGTGAACGCCAGCGTGCGCTTGCGGCCGATGCGGTCGCCCAGCATGCCGAAGAACACACCGCCGAGGGGCCGAAACGCGAAGGCCACGGCGAACACCGCGAAGGTTTTCAATAACGCCGCGCTGGCATCGCCGCTGGGGAAGAACTGCTGGGCGATGGTCGTGGCCAGAAAGCCATACACCGCGAAGTCGAACCATTCGACGAAATTGCCGATGGCGGCCGCCACAATGACTTTTCTCAGGGTGGCAGGATCAACCTGCTCAAGGACGGGAGTGGTCATGGAAACCTCGGCGCGCGTGGGAAAGATCCGATTATCGGCACAGCGCCCTGCCCGTCCGACTCCAGAACTGCCGCCGACGTACTCAGGACCGACCTGTCGGAGGCTGTGGGCCGCAGGATTCGTGCCAGTGCGTGGAGGCGCGCTTAGGCGTCAGCGGTGTGCCAGCGCGGATTCGAAGGTCCGTCTGCCCTGCAATCCCCCGGTGTGCAGAAAAATCAGCCGCGTGCCTTCGGCGATCCGGCCCGCGATCACCTCTTCGTGCAGCGCAAGCAATGCCTTGCCGGTGTACAGCGGTTCGAGGGGGATACCGGATTCAGCCTCATGGCGCGCGATGAAATCGAGCAACGCGGAATCGGTCTTCGCGAAGCCGCCACGGCTGCTATCGAGCAAGCGGTAAGCCTGAAGTTTTTTTCGGTTTACTCCCACGTCCAAGCCTGTCAGTGGTTGATTCAGTATGCCCAGGGACGACGCAGGACCTGTGGGAGCGAGCTTGCTCGCGAAAGCTTCAAGAATGTCCTCTACATTGCCCTCAACCCCATGACCGTCAGGCACCGCCATCGCGCCGATCACCTCATGCTGCCCCGCCTCCGCCAGCATCAGTCCGGCAAGTGTGGTGCCGGTGCCGCACGCCAGCCACCAGGCGTCGTAATCCTTCCATCCCAGTTGACCGAGCTGACTGCGCGCCTGCTGAACGATTTCAGCGCAGCCCTCCGCGCCGTCGAGCCCGCCGCCGCCTTCAGGCACCGGAAATAGATGCGGATAACGCTCGCGCCACGGCACCCAGAAATCCGCGTCATGCCGCGCGCGATAACCGGCGTAACCCAGCCAGTGCAGCTCCATCCCGAAAGCCTGGAGATCAAGCACCGTCGGCGTCTCGACTATATGCCCGCGCATCAGCCCGACCGTGGCAAAACCGAAGCGCTTGCCCGCCGCCGCCAGCGCGTGAAGGTGATTGGAATGCGCCCCGCCGAGACTGATGACGCCCCGCGCCCCGACCCGCTCAGCCGCCGCCAGATGGTGCTTGAGCTTGAACCATTTATTGCCGCTGATCAGCGGATCGACGAGGTCCAGCCGCAAGATCGCCGCCTCCACGCCGGCTGCCTGGAGCCAGTCGAAATGGAGGAGTTGCAACGGAGCGGGAGGGAGCGGTGATGAGAGAGGGAACATGAAATCGGTCGGGCAATGGACGGTGCAGGAGTCTAGCACTCGTCGCTCTGGGTTCTAGGTTTTGGGGGCTGTGTAGGGGGATTCCCAACCGTCAGCCCCCATCCACTTACAACCCCGCCGCCAACCGCGATCCCTGATCAATCGCCCGCTTGGCATCCAGCTCAGTCGCCACATCCGCCCCGCCAATCAGATGCACGCTATGCCCCGCCGCCTGTAACCCGTCATACAGTTCACGCAACGGATCCTGCCCGGCGCAGATCACCACGTTGTCCACCGGCAGCAGTTTCTCCTCGCCCTCCGCGCCGATCCGAATGTGCAAACCTGCATCGTCGATCTTCAAATATTCCACGCTGTTGAGCATCTGCACCTGTTTGTTCTTCAGCCCCGTGCGATGAATCCAGCCTGTGGTTTTACCCAGACCGTCGCCGACTTTGGTGGCCTTGCGCTGCAACAGGAACACCTGACGCGCTGGCGCATGGGGATGAGCTTTGATCCCGGCAACGCCGCCACGCGCCGCCAGATGCGTGTCGATGCCCCACTCGTCCCAGAACGCATCGCGATTCAGGCTGGTGGACACGCCCTGATGGACGAGGAATTCCGACACGTCGAAGCCGATGCCGCCCGCGCCGATCACGGCGACGGACTTGCCAACCGATTTGCGGCCGAGTATGACGTCGAGGTAACTCAGCACCTTGGGGTTGTCGACACCGGGGATGGCGGGCGTTCGTGGCGCGATGCCGGTGGCAAGAATCACTTCGTCATAGCCTTTGCCGAGCAGGTCATCCACCGTGACGCGGGTGTTCAGGCGCAGGTCTACGCCGGTGGTCTGCAGCTTGCGGCCGAAGTAGCGCAGGGTCTCGAAGAACTCTTCCTTGCCCGGGATCCGCTTGGCGATGTTGAACTGCCCGCCGATTTCGCCGGCCGAGTCGAACAGCGTCACTTCATGCCCGCGCTCGGCCGCAACGGTTGCGGCAGCAAGGCCTGCAGGACCGGCACCGATGACGGCGATTTTGCGGACCTGGGTGACCGGCAGGTAATTGAGCTCGGTTTCATGACAGGCGCGGGGGTTGACCAGGCAGCTGGTGAGCTTGCCGCCGAAGGTATGATCCAGACACGCCTGATTGCAACCGATGCAGGTGTTGATCTCGTCGCTGCGACCCGCCGCGGCCTTGTTGACGAATTCGGGGTCGGCGAGAAACGGGCGCGCCATGGAGACCATGTCGGCGTCCCCTTCGGCCAGCACCTGTTCGGCAACCTCGGGGGTATTGATGCGGTTGGTGGTGATCAGCGGGATCGACACCGAGCCGCGCATTTTCGCGGTCACTTTGGCGAACGCAGCGCGCGGCACCTTGGTGGCGATGGTCGGAATGCGCGCTTCGTGCCAGCCAATGCCGGTGTTGATCAGCGTGGCGCCCGAATGCTCGATGGCCTGGGCCAGTTGCACCACTTCTTCCCAGCTGCTGCCGCCCTCAATGAGGTCGAGCATCGACAGGCGATAAATGATGATGAAGTTGGGGCCGACGGCTTCACGTACGCGGCGCACGATCTCCACCGGCAGGCGCATGCGGTTTTCGTAGCTGCCGCCCCAACGGTCGCTGCGATGGTTGGTGTGGGCGACCAGAAACTGGTTAATGAAATAACCTTCAGAGCCCATGATTTCTACGCCGTCGTACTCGGCGGTCTGTGCCAGGGTCGCGCAGGTGACGAAATCCTGAATCTGCTTCTCGATGCCCTCTTCGTCCAGCGCTTTGGGTGTGAAAGGGTTGATCGGCGCCTGAATGGCGCTCGGTGCCACTTGCTTGGGGCTGTAGGCATAACGCCCGGCGTGGAGGATCTGCATGCAGATCTTGCCGCCGGCCTCGTGCACGGCTTGGGTGACAATGCGATGGTTGGCCGCCTCTTCCGGCGTCGACAGCTTGGCCGCCCCCGAATACACGCCGCCTTCGTCGTTCGGCGCGATGCCGCCTGTGACCATCAGGCCAACCCCGCCCCGTGCGCGCTCGGCGAAATACACCGCCATGCGCTCGAACCCGCCCGGCTTCTCTTCGAGCCCGGTGTGCATCGAGCCCATCAGGGTACGGTTGCGCAACGTGGTGAAACCCAGATCCAGGGGAGCGAGCAAATGCGGGTAGTGGGGGGCGGCCATAAAAACTCCATCGAGCATCATCACGGGGCGCGAGCGCTCTGTGGCGCCCGTCGAGTCAGTCAGGGCCTTGGACCAGCGCCTTGTACATGGCGCAAACAGTAAACAGCCGCCCGGCCTTGCTCAATGACTGGAAGTGACAAATCAATGATCGAGCGATGCACCCTCTTTCATCGGACGACCCTCCAGCCTCGGACTTTCGCGCCGATAGCCCTATGACGACCTTGCCGCACCGCCGCGATGGCTGAGCAATGTCCTTCTTATCAACACCTCGGCAGGACGATCAATGAGCTGGATCAATGATGCAAAAATTTCGACCAAGTTGATCACAGCCTTCGTGCTGTGCGCATTCATCACCCTGGGAGTAGGCGTGCTCGGAAGCCGTGGCGTTTCCGAACTGTCGGACAGCCTGAAGCTGGTGTTCAGCAATAACCTGGTGTCCGTTGCGGACACCGGCCGCGCCAGAACCAATGCCGTAGGCCAAAACCGTGACCTTTACCGCTTATACAGTGCCGCTGCTGCCGGCATGCCCCAGGGTGTGAAGGACGAATTGCTGAGCTCGATGAACGCCAACCAGTTAGACAGCGAGAAAGCGTTTGCCAAATACCGCAAGACCCCGCTCGCCGACGATGAACGCGCCGCGGGCGACCAGATGGAAAAGGACTGGCCGGTCTACCAGGCGATGGTTCAGAAATACCTTGGCCTCGTGAAGGCCGGCGACCTTGATAACGGCCGCGCCCTATTGTTTGGCGATCTGCAGGCGGCCTACCGCGTTGTGCTCGATGAATTGACCCTCATCGTTAAGTCCAATGACCGGCAGATCGGCGAAGGCGCCGAGGATGCATCCAAGACGGAGTCATCCGCCAAGACCGCGCTGTACATCGGCATCGCCATTGCCTTTCTGGCTGCGGTTCTGCTGGGCATGTTCATAAGTCGCCTGATCAGCCGTCCTCTCGCCTATGCAGTCGCGAGCGCGCGGAGCATTGCCGGCGGTGATCTGACCCAACAGATTGTCAGCACCGGCCGCGATGAAGCCGGGCAATTGCTGACGGCGCTGGGCGAAATGCGGGGCAGCCTGAAAAGCACCATTCAGCAGATTGCCGATGCGTCCAGTCAACTGGCCTCTGCCGCAGAAGAGCTGACCGCCGTCAGCGATAACGGCAGCCGCGGGTTGGTCCGCCAGAACGACGAGATCCAGCAGGCCGCCACCGCTGTCACTGAAATGACCTCGGCGGTCGAAGAGGTGGCACGTAACGCCGTGTCCACGTCCGACGCGTCCAGGACCACCAGCAAACAGGCCAGCGAGGGCCGCGACCAGGCACGTGGCGCGGTTGAAGCCATCAACAGCGCAACCACCGAAATTGCCACTTCGACCAACATGGTCCGCGACCTCGCCGTGCAAGTCCGGGACATCGGCAAGGTGCTGGACGTAATTCGCGGCATCGCTGAACAAACCAACCTGCTGGCCTTGAACGCTGCGATCGAAGCCGCACGGGCGGGCGAGCAAGGCCGGGGCTTTGCCGTGGTCGCCGACGAAGTCCGGGCCTTGGCCGCACGCACCCAGGCCTCGACCGGTGAAATCGAAGGCATGATCAACAGCGTGCAGGCCAGTGCCGATCAGGCGGTGGGGGCGATGGGCAAAAGCCAGTCGCTGGTCACCGATACCCAAGCGTTGGCGCAGGCCACGGGCCGCGCACTGGAACAGATCGCCGAAGGCATCGCCCAGATCAACGACCGTAATATGGTCATCGCCACGGCCTCCGAAGAACAGGCGAATGTCGCGCGCGAGGTGGACCGTAACCTGGTGAACATCCAGGATCTGTCGACCCAGACCGCGGCCGGTGCGCACCAGACCAACGCGTCGACTCAGGAGCTTTCCCGCCTGGCCGTGTCGTTCAACACGCTGGTCAGCCGCTTCCGCTTGTAAATCGCGGCCCCCGTGATGCCTGCAAATCGCCGGCATCGCGGTTGATCCATACACCGCAGGCGGCCACCGATGCCGCCTCGCTTCAACCCATTTGCCGAATGGCCGCCCTGGCCGTTGGCAAACCTTCTCCCAATCGCCGTTTTGCCGTAGCCTTCCGGCAACGTTATGGCGCCCCGCGCGCTTTCTTCAGAGGCAGTTCTCCTTTCTTCATGCGCAAAGTTCTCGGCTCACTTACCGCTGCAGTGCTGGTGACGCTTCTCGTCAGCTACGGGCTGTGGACGGGCAAGCGTCATGTCGGGCATTACCTGACGGACTTGCGCATCCAGTTGGTGATCAACGACGGGCAACCTGGCGAACGCGGCAACCTGCTGGGCATTCAGCCCGAGCTGTTCCCTTCCGATTATTCGAGCGTCAAACGCCTGCATCGCAAGCTTGCGTCGTATCTGGTGCAGGCCCGCGACCAAGGGCTGCTCAACGATAAAACCATCGTGGTGCTGCCGGAGCACATCGGCACCTGGCTGTTGGCGGTGGACGAAAAAGCCCAGTTCTACGAGGCCACCACCTTCGAAGAGGCCATGAACTGGCTGGCGTTCAGCAACCCGCTGCTGTTTATCGACGCGGTTTTTCACGCGCGGGGCAGCAGCCGCTTCGAGGACGCACGCCTGCGCATGAAGGCGCACAGCATGGCGCAGGATTATCAAAACGTGTTTGGCGGGCTGGCGAAGGAATTCGGTGTGACCCTGGTGGCCGGCTCGATCGTGCTGCCCAGCCCGCAGGTGGAAAACGGCGAACTGCGCATCGGTCGTGGCGCGCTGTATAACAGCAGCCTGGTGTTCGGCCCCGACGGCCAGCCCTTGGGGCAGCCGCAGCGTCAGTTGTTCCCGGGCTGGAATCAGCGGGGTTATATCCGTCCCGGCAAGGACGCACCGCTCAACGTGATCGACACCCCGGCCGGCCGGTTGGCGACATTGATCGGCAGTGACAGCTGGTACCCCGACAACTACGCGCGCCTCAACGCCAGCGGCGTCGAGCTGATTGCGGTGCCGGCCTACGTCGCCGGCACGGACGGCTGGTCGCAACCCTGGCGCAGCGACAAACACAAGGCGCTGGCGGCCCATCTGAACCTGGGTGCCAAGCCGATCACCCAGGGCGAAGCCTGGCGTCGACTGACCCTGACACCGCCGAGCACGGCGAAGGCCGGCATCAGCGTGTTCATGCGCGGTCAGTTCTGGGACAAGGGCAGCGCCGGTCACAGTTTCGCCAGCCGCGACGGGCAAAGCATCGCCGAGCAATCCATCAGCGCCGCCCCGAAAGGCGTCCGCCCCGGTCATGGCGCGCGCCTGATCAATCTGTGGTTGTGATCGATGACCTCCCCTCGCGTGCGTCTGGGCGATCTGTCCGTGGGTTTCGTCCACAGCCTGGCCGACGCTGTTCGCAACGAAGGCAAGGACCCGCAACCGCTGCTGCAGCAATACGCCCTGGATGCCGCGCGACTGGGTGAGGCCGGCGCCCGGCTGTCGATCCCGCGCTACATGCGCCTGGGCCATGCGGCCATCGAGCTGACCGGCGTGCCTGCGCTGGGCTTGCGAATGGGCGAATCCAGTCGTTTGAGCCACGCCGGCCTGGCCGGCATCACCGCCGCCCAGGCGCCGACCGTGCGTGAAGCGGCGCGCACGCTGATTCGTTTTGAACCGCTATACGGCTCGAACTATCGCGGCCAGTCGAGCCTCCATGAGGACAGCGACGGCGCCTGGCTGCGCTTCTATTCCATCAGCCCGTACAACGACTACAACCGCTTCGTGGTGGATTCGATTCTCAGCGGCTGGCTGCATCAGCTGTCGACGCTGTGCGGGACGACGCTAAAGGCTGAACGCCTGGAGATCGAGTTCGATGCCCCCGCCTACGCCGCTGAATACGCCGCGCTCTGTGAGCAGCCCGTGAGTTTCGCGGCGAGCGTCAATCAGCTGCGCCTCAACCAGCATCAGCTTGGCCTGCGCAACCCCGATCACGTGCCGAGTACCTGGCGGCATCTGCTGCAGGTGTGTGAACGGGAACTGGAACAGCTCACGCGCACCCGCAGCCTGCGTGAGCGCATCACCCAATTACTGGGGCCGTTGTTGAATGGGGGGCGGGAGCCGGATCTCGAAGAAGTGGCGGCCCGGCTGAAATTGCCGACCTGGACCCTGCGCCGCAAGCTGGCGGACGAGGGCACGCAGTTTCGTGCGATCCTCAACGACACCCGGCGCGACCTCGCCATGACCTACATCCGGGACACCGAACTGGCCTTTGGCGAAATCGCTTATCTGTTGGGATTTGCTTCGGCCGAGGCTTTTCAGCGGGCCTTCAAACGCTGGACCGAACAGACGCCCGGTGCGTTTCGTCGCAGCCAACGCCAGTCGCTCTGACTGGCAGGCGCGGGTTTTCCTACAACTCGGTGGCGTCTTCTGCTGGTTCCAGCGGATCCATCTCGTACGCCTGGTATTCCAGCAATTCTTCTTGGTACTCGTCCATGTTTGCGCCCTCGTGGCGGGTTCTTGTGATCGATAGGGTTGTGGTGCCGCTAAATCATTCAACAGCAGATTCACTGACTACGAGCCCAACCCTAAAGTGCCCTCATGAACAAAAAATGAAGGCCTGTTGAACACTCGACGACACTGAGGTCCTTGTAGGAGCGCGCTTGCCCGCGAAAGCGTCATTTCAGTGACATCAACGCCACCTGAACCTCCCCATTCGCGGGCAAGCGCGCTCCTACATTCAAGCCATTCAGCCTCGCCTTATGGACGGTAATGATTCGGGCGGTGTTGCTGAGCCTTGCCTGCTTTTTGCCCGTGCGGCCGATTTGCTCCGCCAAAGCAGCGTCCATGACAGCGGCCCACTTGACGACTGCGCCATGTTCGCAATAGTCTCGACTCCATGAACGCACCCCAGCATTTCTTCGGCCAGATAATTATTACCGCCATTCCAGTCATGGCGGGTTAGCCGACGTTTGCACCCAACCCGCCCTAGAGGCGGGTTTTTTCTCTCTGTCTCCCGGGCCAAAACCACATCAGGAGCCAGACATGATCATTCGCCCTTCCCTCGCCGTTTTCGCCGCCCGCCTGATCATCGCAAGCCTTCCCACGAGGCCCACACGATGAGTCAGCTGCCAGCCCACCCGCCCGTTCAGGGCGACCTGCTCAATCACTATGTCAAAAAGATCCTCAACTCCCGCGTCTACGACGTCGCCGTGGAAACCCCGCTGCACGCCGCGCGCCAGCTGTCGGCGCGTTTGGGTAATAACGTGCTGCTCAAGCGCGAAGACTTGCAGCCGGTGTACTCCTTCAAAATTCGCGGCGCGTACAACAAGCTGGCGCAGTTGAGCCCGGAAGAACTGGCGCGGGGCGTGGTGACGGCGTCGGCGGGTAATCATGCCCAGGGCCTGGCGCTGGCGGCGAAGACGCTGAACGTGGCAGCGACCATCGTCATGCCGAAGACCACGCCGGAGATCAAGGTCGAAGGCGTGCGTTCCCGGGGCGGAAAGGTCGTGCTGCATGGCGACTCGTTTCCCGAAGCGCTGGCGTATTCGCTGAAGCTGGTTGAGGAACACGGCTACGTCTACGTTCACCCTTACGACGACCCCGACACCATTGCCGGGCAAGGCACGGTAGCGATGGAAATCCTGCGTCAGCATCAGGGGCCATTGGATGCGATCTTCGTGCCGGTGGGCGGCGGCGGGCTGATCGCCGGCATCGCGGCGTACGTGAAATACCTGCGACCGGAAATCAAGGTGATCGGCGTCGAGCCGGACGATTCAAACTGTCTGCAACAGGCCATGGCCTACGGCGAGCGCGTGGTGCTGCAGCAGGTCGGGCTGTTTGCCGATGGCGTCGCGGTGGCGCAGATTGGTCAGTACACCTTCGAGATCTGCAAGGATTACGTCGACGAAGTGATCACCGTCAGCACCGATGAAATCTGCGCGGCGATCAAGGACATCTACGACGACACCCGCTCGATCACTGAACCCTCCGGCGCCTTGGGCGTGGCCGGGATCAAGAAGTACACCGAACAGTACGAAGTCACCGGGCAGACGTTTGTGGCCATCGACTCCGGCGCCAACGTCAACTTCGACCGACTGCGCCACGTCGCCGAACGCGCCGAACTGGGCGAAGGCCGCGAAGCAATCATTGCCGTGACCATTCCGGAACAGGCGGGCAGCTTCAAAGCGTTCTGCGAAGCGATTGGTAAACGGCAGATCACCGAATTCAACTACCGCTACCACACCGACCGCGAGGCGCACATCTTCGTCGGTGTGCAGACCCACCCCGACACCGACCCTCGCAAAGCCCTGATCGCGAGCCTGACGGAGCAGGGCTTCCCGGTGCTGGACCTGACCGACAACGAACTGGCCAAGCTGCATTTGCGGCACATGGTCGGCGGGCATTCGGAGCGGGTGAGCGACGAAGTGGTGCTGCGTTTCGAATTCCCGGAGCGGCCGGGCGCGCTGTTCAACTTTCTGAACAAGCTGGGCGGGAAATGGAATATTTCGATGTTCCACTACCGCAACCATGGCGCAGCGGATGGCCGAGTGGTGGCCGGGCTGGTGGTGCCTGAAGACGAGCGGCATCTTGTGCCGCAGGCGCTGGCGGAGATTGGTTATCCGTATTGGGATGAGACCAAGAACCCGGCGTACAAGCTGTTTTTGGGGTGAGTTCCGAAGACTGACACTGCTGACTTCAGCGGTTCATGCCCGGACCTGTAGGAGCGAGGCTTGTCCCGCGATCTGCCGGGAACCGGCAGCAACCCGGTGCATGCGGTCTCCGGGCTGAAGCAGCAAGGTCGCTCATGGGCTGCCGCTTCGCGCCAGATCGCGGGACAAGCCTCGCTCCTACAGGGTTTACTGCGCTGGCGTTGACTCAACCGCAGGCGTAGCGCTCGGCTCGGTGGTCGTAGCCGGCGCAGGCGTTGTGGCTGGCGCGGCCTCGGCAGGCGTCGATGTTTCGGCCTTCAGCGGTTCCGGTTCGGCAGGCGCAGGCATCGGTTCGCTGCTTTGCTCGGCAGCGGCCGCAGGCTGAGTCGCAGGGGTCGCCAATGGCGCTGGTGCCACGGGCGTAGCGGCTGCTGGCGTGGCAGGTGCAACTGCAGCAGGTGCAGCGGCCGGCGTTTGCTCCTTCAACGCCACCGGTTTGCCCGGCACCGGCTCAGGCATGCCCAGGTCGGTTTTAGGCTTCTCTTCAATGTGCGCGGCCTTCTTCAGCTCAGGCGGCAGGAAGTTTTCCACCAGCGCGAAGAAGCGATCATAGAACTTGGGCGACGCCACGGTTTCACTGGCGACCTTGACCATCGAGTCGTCGGTCGAACCAATCGGCATCGAGACAGAGCCCAGCACGCCGACCCCCAGGCTCGCGGAGTTATTGACCTTCTTCAACGCATAGCGATCCTGCAGCGCGTTGGCGAACATCGTGGTCCGTTTATCGGCACTGCCGTCCGGCGCGCACACCACGTTGAAGCTGATCTCCATGTGGGTTTCGCCGGTCTGCTGGAAGCTTTTATGGCCACTGATCACTTTGGGGTCGCTGCTGGTGATGATGTAGCCCTGGCTCAGCAGTGCCCGTCGGGCCGCTTCGCAGGTGGCGGCATCCGAGACCGGATAGTTGCGGGAGAACGTCCCGGCATCGTCGAAATTCTCATGCTCATAGACCGTCGGTTTCTTCGACGAGCAGCCTGCGGCAGCCAGCAGGGTGATGACCCAGCATGCGGTACGAAAGCTCAGTAATTTAGGCATCAAACATCCTGGGGCAATTGGTCGACTGAAAGTGGACCGGAGAAAACGCCGGTAAGTCTGCAACAAGCCTGCCATGGGATCAACGCAGAGTTTGCAACCGTGTGGATACATCGATACGGCAACTGCACACGGGGCCTGCACCCATGGGCGTGTCAGGGGAGCGCAGGTGGCGCTGATCAGACCGCAACAGGGTCGGAAAAGTCGGCACGCCGGGCCTGGCGTCGATCAGTCGACGGCTCGCGGCCCGGGATACCCTACGCCTCAGACCTCGCCGTGCACCAGTTTCACGCCCAGAAACTCCAGCGCCCGCCAGTAGCCGGGGTAGGTTTTGCCGACGCACTCCGGATCCTGAATCCTCACGCCTGCCACCTTCAAGCCGGCCAGCGCGAAACACATGGCAATGCGGTGGTCGGAGTGCGTATTGATCAGGGCGTTACTGCTGGTGCCCGCCAGACTCGGATCAGCAGCGACCAACAGATCATCGCCTTCTACCGAGGCCAGTCCGGGCCGGACCTGATTCAGGCCATCGTGCAGCGCCTGAACACGGTCACATTCCTTGACCCGGAGGTTGGCCAGATCGACGAAGCGCACAGGCGTTTCGTTGAAGGCCGCCAGCACCGCCAGCGTAGGAATCGCGTCCTGCATCTGTGAGCCATTGATAACCGCAGGCATCTTCGGAAACTGCGCGATCACTTCCATGGCCTTGGCATCTGGCTGCGTGAACGCCTCCCCCGCCACGCCCAGGTCGATCTTGCCGCCCGTCAATGCCTCGGCCGCCCACAAATAAGTCGCGGCCGACGCGTCGGGCTCGATCTGGTAATCGCAGGCGGTGTAACCCGTCGGCGCAACCCGCCACAGCGCGTCATCCAGCACCTCGACCTCGGCACCGAAAGCGCGCATGCAGGCGATGGTCAGGTCGATGTAGCCACGGGCACCGATCTCCTTGCCGGTCAGCGCCACTTCAATCGGCGCATCACCGCAGGCCGCCACCATCAACAGGGCGGAGACGTACTGACTTGACAGGCCACCGTCGATTTCGAAGCGTGTGGCGGTGATGGAACCCGTCCCGTGCACCACGAGCGGAGGGCAACCGGTGGCGCTTTCCGCGTTCAGGCCGCCTTTGCGCAATGCCTCCAGCAACGGGCCGATCGGGCGCTTCTGCATGTAGTGATCACCGTCCAGCGTGACGCTGCCATTCACCGTGCACACCGCCGCGGTCAGGAACCGCACTGCTGTCCCGGCATTGCCGAGAAACAGCGCGTCTTGCGGCGCCTCAAGACGCCCGCTGCTGGTGACCACGAAACTGGTGTCGTCCGGCTCGTCGATGGTCACGCCCATCTGCCGCAGGGCATTGGACATGTGCCGGGTGTCGTCGCTTTTCAGCGCGCCGCGCAAGTGGCTGCTGCCCTTGGCGAGGGCAGCCAGGAGCAGCGCGCGGTTGGTGATGGACTTCGAGCCGGGCGGCGACACATGGCCCGTCAGCGGTACGCCCGGCGGGATGACAGTGATGGTTTGGTTCATGCCCATGGTCCAGCTCTCCAAATTCGAAATCAGGCACCGCACAGCGCCGCGTTAACAGCCGGCGATGATGGCATTTATCGCCGAGCTCTGCAGCATCCAGCGCGACAGGCGAAGCTTTCGCCAAATCGCAGGCACAAAAAAAGCGATCCTGGGATCGCTTTCTCTGTTGCTTCAAGGAGTTCAAGGGCCTCGAAGCTATGTATGGCGCAGCGGACGGGACTCGAACCCGCGACCCCCGGCGTGACAGGCCGGTATTCTAACCGACTGAACTACCGCTGCTTGTCGCACAGACTTTCATCTGCTTAACGCTGTTGAAACCGACCCTTGGGCCTGCTTCGTGAAACACTGACCGAAAACCTTGGCTTTCAATCTCAAACCGGGAAAACCCGATTCGGAAAATATGGCGCAGCGGACGGGACTCGAACCCGCGACCCCCGGCGTGACAGGCCGGTATTCTAACCGACTGAACTACCGCTGCGCATTGCGTGGACTTTCGTCCTGCTGAATCTCAGTAACATTCAACACGTACAGCTTTCAATGCAGCTCTGAAACACTCAACGATGGTGGGTGATGACGGGATCGAACCGCCGACCCTCTGCTTGTAAGGCAGATGCTCTCCCGGCTGAGCTAATCACCCTTGCTTCGCTGAGGCCGCGAAATTTACGCAGGTGACGAACCTAAGTCAATAGCCCACTTGAAGTTTTTTTCAAAAGAGCCATTTTTTGCAGGAAGCATGAAGCTGCACATCAGCAACAAAAAAGCGAGCCCCGAGGCTCGCTTTCGTGTTCAGGCACCGGGCTTACAACGCAGCCAGACCCCGCGCGAGATCCGCCTGCAGGTCAGCGACGTCTTCCAGCCCTACCGCAACGCGAATCAGGTTGTCACGAATACCGGCGGCCTCACGCTCCTGCGGCGACAGCCGGCCGTGGGACGTGGTGCCTGGATGCGTAATGGTGGTCTTGGTGTCGCCCAGGTTCGCAGTAATCGAGATCAGCCGCGTGGCATCAATGAAGCGCCATGCGCCGTCCTTGCCGCCTTTCACCTCAAAGCTCACCACTGCGCCGAACGCCTTCTGCTGACGTTTGGCCAGCCCATGCTGCGGGTGACTCTCGAGACCGGAGTAATGCACCTTCTCGATGCCCTCCTGCTGCTCGAGCCACTGCGCCAGTTCAAGGGCGCTCTGGCAATGGGCACGCATGCGGATGTTCAGGGTTTCGAGCCCCTTGAGGAACAGCCAGGCGTTGAACGGGCTCAGGCTCGGGCCCGCGGTGCGCAGGAAACCGACGACTTCTTTCATGAGTTCGCTGCGACCGACCACCACGCCACCCATGGCGCGGCCCTGCCCGTCGATGAACTTGGTCGCCGAGTGCACGACCACGTCGGCACCCATGCGCAGCGGTTGCTGAAGCGCGGGTGTACAGAAGCAATTGTCGACCACCAGCAGCACGCCCTTGGCGTGGGCGATTTCCGCCAGCCCGTTGATGTCGACCAGCTCGGCCAACGGGTTGGAAGGCGATTCGACAAACAGCATTTTGGTATTGGGCTTGATCGCCGCGTCCCAGCCGGACAATTCGGCGAGGGGGACGTAATCAACCTCCACTCCGAAGCGTTTGAAGTACTTTTCAAACAGGCTGATGGTCGAACCGAACACGCTCTTGGACACCAGCACATGGTCGCCAGCGCTGCAGAAGCTCATCACCGTGGCGAGAATGGCGGACATCCCGGTGGACGTCGCCACCGCCTGCTCGCCGCCTTCCAGCGCGGCCATGCGCTCTTCGAACGAGGCCACGGTCGGGTTGGTGTAGCGCGAGTAGACATTGCCGGGGATCTCTCCGGCGAAGGTCGCGGCCGCCTCGGCTGCCGTGCGGAACACGTAGCTGGACGTGAAAAACAGTGGATCGCTGTGCTCGCGTTCCGGCGTGCGGTGCTGACCGGCACGAACCGCGAGGGTGTCGAAACCGACACCCTCGAGATCGCTGTCCAGTCGACCGGCATCCCATTCCTGAGTCATGCCGCCTGCTCCTTGTCTGGATTAGTTGTTGTACAGATCGATGATCGCGCTCACCGCCTGAGTCTTGACCTTGGAGGCGTCGTTGCGCGCCTGCTCGATCTTGTTCAGGTAATGCTCGTCGATATCACCGGTCACGTACTTGCCGTCGAAGACCGAACAGTCGAAATTGTCGATCTTGATCTTTTTGCTGCCACTCACCGCCTCGATCAGGTCATTCAGCTCCTGATAGACCAGCCAGTCGGCACCGATGAGGTCAGCCACGTCCTGGGTGGAACGGTTGTGAGCGATCAGCTCGTGGGCACTCGGCATGTCGATGCCGTAGACGTTGGGGAAGCGCACGGCCGGAGCCGCGGAACAGAAATACACGTTCTTGGCGCCGGCTTCACGGGCCATCTGGATGATCTGCTTGCACGTGGTGCCGCGAACGATGGAATCGTCCACCAGCATCACGTTCTTGCCACGGAATTCCAGTTCGATCGCGTTGAGCTTCTGGCGCACGGATTTTTTCCGCGCAGCCTGCCCCGGCATGATGAAGGTGCGGCCGATGTAGCGGTTCTTGACGAAGCCTTCGCGGAATTTCACGCCCAGGTGGTTCGCCAGTTCCAGCGCCGCCGTACGGCTGGTGTCCGGGATCGGGATAACCACGTCGATGTCGTGGTCAGGACGCTCGCGCAAGATCTTGTCAGCCAGCTTCTCACCCATGCGCAGACGCGCCTTGTAGACCGAGATACCGTCGATGATCGAGTCCGGACGCGCCAGGTAGACGTGTTCGAAAATGCACGGGGCGTATTTCGGGTTGGTGGCGCACTGACGGGTGTGCAGCTTGCCGTCTTCGGTGATGTACACCGCTTCGCCCGGGGCAAGGTCACGAATCAGGGTGAAACCGAGCACGTCCAGCGAAACGCTCTCGGACGCGATCATGTACTCGACGCCTTCGTCGGTGTGACGCTGACCGAAGACGATCGGGCGGATGGCGTCCGGATCGCGGAAACCGACGATGCCGTAACCGGTGATCATCGCGACAACCGCGTAACCACCACGGCAGCGCTTATGCACGTCGGCAACGGCCGCGAAGATGTCTTCTTCGGTCGGCTGCAACTTGCCGCGCACGGCCAGCTCGTGGGCGAACACGTTGAGCAGGACTTCGGAGTCGGAGTTGGTGTTGACGTGGCGCAGGTCGGATTCGAAAATCTCCTTGGCCAGCTGCTCGACGTTGGTCAAATTGCCGTTGTGCGCCAGGGTGATGCCGTAAGGCGAGTTGACGTAAAACGGCTGGGCTTCGGCTGAAGTGGAGCTGCCCGCCGTGGGATAACGTACGTGACCAATGCCCATGTGCCCGATCAGACGCTGCATATGGCGCTGGTGGAACACATCACGAACCAGGCCGTTGTCCTTGCGTAGAAACAACCGGCCGTCATGGCTGGTCACGATACCGGCAGCGTCCTGGCCGCGGTGCTGGAGGACGGTGAGCGCGTCATAAAGCGCCTGATTGACGTTCGACTTGCCGACGATACCGACGATGCCACACATGCGACACAACCCCTACTTAGTGGAACTGGATTTACCGAACACTTCCGGCGGCGTTGTAGGCGGCAGGAGGTGATCCTTGAACGGGATGTCAACAGGTACGCTGACTCCGCTGGCGAGCCACTTGCTGGACATCCCGAGAATCAGGTTTTTCGACCAGTCAGCGACCATGACAAATTGCGGGAGCAGCCTGGACTGCTGCCACCATTGATCCTGTTGCACCGGGCCCAGGCTCAACAGCCCGACCGCGACGACAACCAGCAAGGCTCCGCGCGCCGCGCCGAAGACCATGCCCAGAAAACGATCGGTCCCGGACAGCCCGGTGACGCGAATCAGTTCTCCAATCAGAAAGTTGACCATGGCGCCGACCAGCAGTGTGGCGACGAAAAGAATGGTGCAGCCCGCAATCACGCGCGCCGAAGGTGCTTCGATGTAGTTGACCAGATACTGGGCCAGCGATCCGCCAAACATCCAGGCGACGGCACCTGCGATGATCCACGTCAGCAAGGACAATGCTTCTTTGACGAAGCCGCGCTTGAGACTGATCAAAGCGGAGATGGCGACAATTGCAATGATCGCCCAGTCAACCGGAGTAAATGACACGTCGCAGCCTACAGACTGATAAGGCGGCGGATTTTAGCAGAGCACTCGCCTGCCGGTAAGCAGCGATTGCGGATGAAGGTCAATTAAGGCGAACTATTGGACTTTGTTTAGGGTCGGGGTGAGTTAAACCCGAAATTGAGGGGGTCAGATCCGGCCCCTTCCCTGGTAGGACCGGCTTTAGCCGGGAAGGCGGCAGTGGCCACACCGCGAAATCGAGGGTGGCTGATCCGGCCCCTTCCCGGCTAAAGCCGGTCCTACAAAGGAAGGCGCCCGGGCAGACGCAACAGAACTTACTTACGCTCGGGCTGGAAGCGCACGACGATGCCTTTGATCTTCTGCTGCTTTTCCAGCGTGTCACGCAGGCGATCGGCTTCGACACGTTCGATCACCGGCCCGACGAAAACGCGGTTCACACCATCCGAAGTGCGGATGTAAGCGTTGTAGCCCTGAGTGCGCAGCGTCTTCTGCAGGTTGTCGGCATTGGCGCGGTTGGACAGGCTCGCCAGTTGCACCGCCCACGTGACCGACAGACCATTTGCATCGACCCGGCTGGTGTCGGCCGCCGATGCGACTGACGCTGGCGCTTGAGCGGGTGCAGGTGTCGGGGCCGGAGCAGGTTTCGCGGGCGCGGTCTGAACGGGTTTCGACGCGGCAGCCACAGGCCTGGAAGGCGCAGGCGCAATGGGCATGGCAGGTGGCTGCTGACTGGTGCGCTGCTGAACGGGCTGAGCAGCATGGGCGGGCTGAGCAGGCTGCGCCAGTTCGTCATCGGTCGGTACGGGTTCCTGCGGCAATGGCTGCTGCTCAGGCACGCTGACCGGCTCGACCTTGATCTGCGCGGTGGCCGGCGCTTGCGGAGCGGCAGGCGCATCGACCTGCACACGGCGGGCTTCGTCTTGACGCGAAAACAGCATCGGCAGAAAAATCACCGCGATGGCAATCAGCACCAACGCCCCAACCATGCGCTGTTTGTACGCTTTATCCAGCAAAGCCATGTGTCACTTCCTCCGTGACGCGCCAGCAAGCCATTCCAGGGCCTCGGCTACGCAGTAAAAAGACCCGAACAGAACAATCTCGTCGTCGGCTGTCGCGTGGGCGCACTGGGCTTCAAGTGCCAGCGCGATACTCGGGTGAGACGTCACGCGAGCGCCAAGGTTCTGCAACGCCTCTTCGATCTGTTGCGCCGGACGACTGCGCGGCGTTGGCAGCGGTGCGACGGCCCAACTGCTGAACGTTTCGCTTAACTGCGCCAGAACGCCTGCCAGATCCTTGTCACTGAGCAGACCGAACACCGCCAGCCGCTTGCCCGCCACCGGTCGCTGACTCAGGCGCTGGGCGAGAAAGGTTGCCGCATGGGGGTTATGGCCGACATCCAGCAGAAGGCCCAGGGATTTGCCCTGCCACTCGATGGTGCGACGATCAAGGCGCCCGGTGACGCGCGTATTGACGAGCGCAGCGCGAAGGGTCGCCTCGTGCCACGGTAAATCCAGCAGCAGGTAAGCCTGCAACGCCAGGGCAGCGTTCTGCATGGGCAGGTCGAGTAACGGCAGCGCGAGCAGTTCGACCTTCCGGCCGGTTGCGTCGGTGCCCGACCAGTCCCAACCCGTGGCGTCGATCTGCAGATCGAAATCGCGACCGCGCAACGACAGCGGGCAATTCAGTGCCTGCGCCTTGTCGAGCAGCGGCTGCGGTGGATCAAGATCGCCGCACAGCGCGGGGCGTCCTTCGCGGAATATCCCGGCCTTCTCGAAGGCCACGGTTTCGCGGGTATTGCCCAGAAATTCCGCGTGATCGACGCCAATGCTGGTGACCAGCGCCATGTCGGCGTCGATCAGATTGACCGTATCGAGCCGGCCGCCGAGCCCCACTTCCAGCACCACCACATCCAGTCCGGCCTGGCCGAAAAGCCAGAACGCCGCCAGCGTGCCCATTTCGAAATAGGTCAGGGTAATGTCGCCCCGGCCGCGCTCAACCACATCGAACGCCGCGCACAACTCGGCGTCGGTGGCTTCAACGCCCTGCACCTGCACACGCTCGTTGTAGCGCAGCAGGTGCGGCGAGCTGTACACGCCGACCTTCAGCCCCTGGGCCTGCAACAAAGAAGCAACGAATGCGCAGGTCGAGCCCTTGCCGTTGGTGCCGGTGACCGTGATCACTCTCGGCGCCGGCCGGGTCAGGCCCATCTGCGTCGCGACCTGCTGCGAACGCTCCAGCCCCATGTCGATGGCCGACGGGTGCAGTTGTTCCAGGTAGCTGAGCCAGTCGCTCAAAGAGCGTGCGGTCATATGTTCGCCGGAGCAGGCGGTACAACGATCGGCTCAAGTTTCGGCGCCACGAATGTCGGCGTCGGCAGCCCCATCATCTGCGCCAGCACGTTACCCAGACGCTGACGCAGTTCCTGACGGTGGATGATCATGTCGATGGCGCCGTGGTCGAGCAGGAACTCGCTGCGCTGGAAGCCTTCCGGCAGTTTCTCGCGCACGGTCTGCTCGATCACCCGAGGGCCGGCGAAACCGATCAGGGCCTTTGGCTCGGCGACAATGATATCGCCCAGCATCGCAAGGCTGGCGGAAACACCGCCGTAGACCGGGTCGGTCAGCACGGAGATGAACGGCAGGCCCTCTTCACGAAGACGCGCCAGGACAGCCGAGGTCTTGGCCATCTGCATCAGCGAGATCAGCGCTTCCTGCATGCGCGCACCGCCGGATGCGGCGAAGCAGATCATCGGGCAGCGGTTTTCCAGTGCGTAGTTGGCGGCCTGCACGAAGCGCTCACCCACGACCGCACCCATCGAGCCGCCCATGAAGGAGAACTCGAATGCGCTGCACACCACCGGCATGCCCAGCAGGGTGCCGCTCATGGAAATCAGCGCGTCCTTTTCACCGGTCTGCTTCTGTGCCGCGACCAGGCGGTCCTTGTACTTCTTGCCGTCGCGGAATTTCAGCCGGTCGACCGGCTCCAGATCAACGCCGATCTCCTGACGGCCTTCGGCGTCCAGGAAAATATTCAGACGGGCACGGGCGCCGATGCGCATGTGGTGGTTGCACTTCGGGCAGACGTCCAGGGTCTTTTCCAGCTCCGGGCGATACAGCACCGCTTCGCAAGACGGGCACTTGTGCCACAGACCTTCGGGCACCGAGCTCTTCTTGACCTCGGAACGCATGATCGAAGGGATCAGTTTGTCTACCAACCAGTTGCTCATGCTTTCTTTCTCCAGTACCGATGGCTCGAACGCGATGGCAATCGGTGCCATGCGCATGCCCTTAAACCAATGTCATGTACGGTGCCGCGAAATGTCGTACAACGATCGGCGCGAAGCCTGACCTGCCGAGACAACACTCACCAACACCACTCTCAACTTCCATCACGAGACGCAAGACGTCGTCGCTCAATCAATTCGGCCACGCGCATCAGCGGATGGCAGGCTAGTGGACGGCGACCGCTTGTCCGCCGTCACATCACAGCCGATGTTGCCGGACAACTATCTAGGCGCTGTGCACGGCACTCATGAACGCACGGATCTTGTCGTGATCCTTCAGGCCTTTGGATTTTTCCACACCGCCGCTCACGTCGACCGCGTAGGGACGCACCTGCGCGATGGCCTGGGAAACGTTTGCCGAGGTCAGGCCGCCGGCGAGAATCACCGGCTTGCTCAAGTGTTTTGGAATCAGCGCCCAATCGAAGGTTTCACCGGTCCCGCCCGGAATGCCCGCGACATAGGTGTCGAGCAGGATGCCGCAGGCATTGGCGTAGGCATCGCAGGTAGCCGCGATGTCGTCGCCGGCCTGGACGCGCAGCGCCTTGATGTAGGGGCGGTTATAGCCTTCACACTGCTCAGGGGTTTCATCGCCGTGAAACTGAATGAGGTCGAGGGGAACGACGTCGAGCAGCGCTTGCAAGTCGGCGCGCTCTTCATTCACGAACAGGCCGACGGTGCTGACAAAAGGCGGCAGCGCAGCGACGATCGCCTGGGCCTGCTCAACCGTCACGAAGCGCGGGCTCTTGGGGTAAAACACCAGCCCGATGGCATCGGCTCCCGCGTCAACGGCGGCCAACGCATCTTCTATGCAGGTAATCCCGCAGATCTTGCTGCGAACGGCTGACATGTAGTGGAGACCTCAAGCCTTGCGAAAGTCACGGATGGTAGCAAATGCAGTCACCCGCGTCAGCCGCCCAGTTCCGTGAAGCCGGTGAGAAAATGCGGTCCGATGTAGCGATCCGGTAATGGGAACTCGTCGCGGTATTCGACCTGAACCAGATACAGGCCGAAAGGATGAGCCGTCACCCCGCCGGTGCGTCGTACCCGGCTCTCCAGCACTTCCCTCGCCCACTCGACAGGCCGCTCCCCTGCCCCGATGGTCATCAGCACGCCGGCAATATTGCGCACCATGTGATGGAGGAAGGCATTGGCGCGGACATCGATGACGATCATCTTGCCGTGGCGGGTGACGCGCAGGTGGTGGAGCTGCTTGATCGGCGATTTGGCCTGGCATTGCCCGGCGCGGAACGCACTGAAATCGTGGGTGCCGACCAGATGCTCGGCGGCCAGCGCCATGCGTTCGGCATCCAGCGGGCGGTGGTTCCAGGTAATTTCCTGGCCCAGGTGCGCCGGGCGGATCTGATCGTTGTAAATCACATAGCGATAGCGCCGGGCGATGGCTTTGAAACGCGCGTGAAAATGCGCGGGCATGACCTTGGCCCAGGTCACGCTGATGTCGTGGGGCAGATTGATATTGGCGCCCATGGTCCAGGCTTTCATGCTGCGCTCGGCGCGGGTGTCGAAATGCACCACCTGACCGCACGCGTGAACACCCGCATCGGTGCGCCCGGCGCACATCAGCGACACCGGCGAATCCGCGACTTTCGACAGGGCGTTTTCCAGGGTTTCCTGGACGGTCAGCACGCCGGTCAACTGGCGCTGCCAGCCGCTGTAGCGCGAGCCCTTGTATTCCACGCCCAGGGCGATTCTGGAAAAACCTTCGGCGGCCAGTTCGGCTGCCGCTGTTTCTGCCTCGGTGTCTGTAGTTGCCAAGAGCTTAAAGCCTGTCGATGTGCGCAAGGGCGGCCATTATACGGATCGAAAAAAAAGACGCCATCGCCAGTGGCCAACGGTTGACCTTGTGCCGCGGAGAAGCCGAAAGGCCCGGCCCGGAAATGCAAACGACCGCCGAAGCGGTCGTTTTTTGCAGCGATAAACCGGTCAGACCAGACGCGACAACATGTCCCGCGCTTCGGTCTTCTGGCCATCGTCACCTTCGGCTACCACTTCATCGAGGATGTCGCGCGCGCCATCGGCGTCGCCCATTTCGATATAGGCCCGGGCGAGGTCCAGCTTGGTGGCCGCTTCATCGGTGCCGGAAAGGAAGTCGAACTCCGGCTCGTCGTCCGCCAGCAGCGCGTCGTCTTCAGTGAAACGAGGCGACGCTTCCACAGGCCTGTCCAACGGCGTGTCGAACGGCTTGGCGATCGGCGGCTGCTCCAGGCTCTGGGAAAGACGGTCCAGCTCGGCATTGACGTCGTCGATCTCGGACGCGAACGCCTCGGAGGCCTGCTCGGTCTCCATCTCGTCAGCCAGTGAGAGGTCGAAATCGGCAGGCAACTCGATGTCGTCTTCCAGCTCAGGCTTGGTGGCGCCCAGCGATGCAGGCTGTTCGAACGGCGGCAGATCACGCAGATCGTCCTCCATCCCCAGCAAATAATCGTCTTCGGCCTTCAACGCCGGCTGATCTTCTGCCAGGTCGAGGTCGAAATCGTCCAGCTCAGCTGGCTCAGCGGCAACGGAAGTCGCCTGCTGCTCGCGCAGGATCGCGTCGAAGTCCAGGTCATCGGAAGCCGACCCGGCAAACGGCGCGTCCAGGTCCAGATCGTCGAGGGCAGCGTTGTCCTGTGCCGCAGCACGGTTCGGCGCTTGCGCAGGCGATTCGCTGTCCAGATCATCAAGGCTCAAGTCGAAGGCGTTGTCGAACTCATCGTCCACTGGCACTTCGGTCACCGTTTCTGCCACCGTGGCAGGCTGTGCGGCGGCTTCAGGCTCGTCATGGAGCAACTCTTCAACGTACTTTGCGTCCATTTCCGCTGCCAAAGCCGCCGCTGCTGCCACCCCTGCTGCCGCCGCAGCCGCAGCGGCCATGGACGGATAGCGGGATTTCAGTTCTTCGACTTCAGCGTGGTTCTTTCCCGTGGCCACCAGTTGCCGCTCCTGCGCGACAAACCCGGACTTGTTGTCCTGCTCGGCGTAGACCTCCATGAGCTTGAGGCGCAGATCACTGCGTTGTGGCTCATGCTTGATGGCGTCTTCAAGAACGGCAGCAGCCTGATTGGTGCGGCCGTATGCGATGTGGATTTCAGCCTGAACGAGCGCGTCAGCCGGATGTTCGCGGACCGGCTCGGTGACGGTCGGCGCCGGCGGCGTCTTTGCGTAGGGCGCCGGCGCCTCCAGGCCTTCGAAGCTGCTGGCAGGCATGTCCATGTCGGACGCGAAGTCCGACTCTTCAGACAAGGCGCGCGCCATCTGGCGATGCCGTTCGGCTTCGATCAGCGCATTGCGTCGGCGAGCCAGCAGCAACAGAAGCAGCAGCAACACCAACAGCGCGCCGCCACCGATCAGGCCCATGAGCATCGGGCTGGCAAGGATCTTGTCGAGGGCGCTACGGTTGTCTTCATCGACCACCGGCTCAGTCGGAACGATCAGTGCTTGATCAGGCGTCGCGCTGGTGACCGCCGCGCCATCCACCGGCAATGCGTCTTCGGGCGCGATTTCGTTGGGTGCCTTGCCGGCAACGTCAGGCGCCGCCGCATTCGGCACCACTTGGGCCTGCATCGCCGGGTTGGCGGCGTTGTTGGGGTTGGTCACGCTGTTGGGGCTGACAGCGGGATTGGCAGGATTGGCGGCATCAACGGGCGGCGGAACCGCTGCGCCGGACGCCTGCATTTTCGCCAATTGGTCATTCTTCAGCTGAATCAGGCGCTGCAGTTTATCGACCTGGCTTTGCAGGTCGGTCATGCGGCTCTTCAGCTCCGCATTGTCCCGACGCGTGGTGTCCAGGCTTTCCTGGGTGGTCGCCAACTGGTTACTGACGTCGGCATTGTCGCCCGCCTTGCCTTTGGCACCCGCCTTGTTGGCAGAGACGAGGCTTAGATTGTCTTTGGCGTCAATCTGCGAAGGCGCCGCCCCAGCACGGTCGCGACGGGTCGCATCGACCTGACGGGCGCCGCTCGGCATGCGTCGGCCTTCGCGCCAGGCGCGATTCTGCTCGGCCACTTCGGCCACCGCGCGAGGCTGAGCCAGCGCGGTTGATTCCTGCGGCGACGGCAGACGCAACACCTGGCCTTTCTTCAGGCGGTTGATGTTGCCGGCAATGAAGGCATCAGGGTTCAACGCCTGGATCGCCAGCATGGTCTGCTGCACAGTCCCGCCATTCTTCACGCGCGCGGCGATTTCCCAGAGCGTGTCGTTATTGGCGGTGGTGTATTGGGTGAACTTGGGTTCCGGGGCCGGCGCTGGAGCGGGCGTCGGAGGCGCAGCGGCCGGCGTTTCGGCAGCAGGTGCCGGAGCAGGTGCGGCGCTCGGCGCCGTCGAAGGCAATTGCGCAGCAGCCGCAGCGGCTTGCGGCGAGAATTTCGGTGGGTCCAGCAACAGGCTGTACTCGCGCAGCGCACGGCCATTGGGCCAGAGCACTTGAACGAGGAACTTCACGTAGGGATCGCGGATGGGCTTGGTGGAGGTGATGCGCAACACGCTCTTGCCGCCGGGATTGACGACCGGGGTAAAGGTCAGGTCATCGAGGATCGCCACCCGGCCAACGCCGGCCTGGGCGAACTCCGCAGAGGTCGCCAGACTCGGCACCACCTGGGAGGCATTGAGGTCCTGAACTTCCGTCAGCTCGATTTCGGCCAACAGCGGCTGATTCAGGGTCGACTTCACGGTCAGAGCGCCGAGGCCGAGCGCTTGGGCCATTCCTGATGACAGCGCCGAAGCCGCAGCGATTGCTAAAACGAGTTTACGAACCTGAACCATAGCCCATCCCTTGTTTGAAATTTCCCCGGCAATCGCGAAGATAATGCCTGCTCGGGTGTAGGGCGTATCGACACGCCGCAGCTAGAATGATTCTTCGAATTGTGGGCAAGTATCTTTTACGCAACATCTTTTATCAACAACTCAGCCACCTGCACAGCGTTCAAGGCCGCGCCCTTGCGCACATTGTCCAGCGTGACCCAGAAATTCAGCTCACAACCGTCGTCGACGCCCCCGCGTAAACGTCCTACATAGACAGCATCCTGTCCTACGGCGTCGCCCACTGGCGTCGGGTAATCGCCAGCCTCAACCAGCTCGATGCCCTCGGCAGTTTCAAGCGCGGCATTGACCGCCCTGATGTCGACCGCCTCGCTTGTCTGCACCGACACGCTCAGACTGTCGCCGAAGAACACCGGCACCTGGATGCAACTCACGCCGACCTTGATTAAAGGCAGCGAGAGCAACTCGCGCAACTCGCTGACCAAACGTTTTTCCAGTGGCACATGACCGTCAGCGTCAGGCTTGCCCACCTGGGCGAGCACATTGAACGCCATCTGCCGGTCAAACACCTTGGGTTCCAGCGGGCGAACGTTGAGCAGCTCGGCGGTTTGCCGGGCCAGTTCGGTGACCCCTTCGCGGCCCATGCTCGACACCGCCAGGCACGCCGTCACGGTGATCCGCTCGATATTCAGCAGTGCGCGCAACGGCGCCAGCACCAGTGCGAGGGCGGCAGCGCTGGAACTCGGGCAGGCAACCTGCTGCGGTTTGGCCAGATCAGCCAGGCGGGCGCCATTGACCTCGGGCACCACATTCGGCGCCTGCTCCACCGACAACCCAGCGGAAAGGTCGATAACCACACAACCGGCGGCGGTGGCGCGCTCGGCATAACTGCGTGTCACGGCAGCGCCTGCTGCGAAGAAGACAATGTTGGCCTTGCTGAAATCAAAGGCGTCGACTTCACGTACACGGACGTTCTTGCCACGGTACGGCACCGAGCTTCCGGCCGATTCGACGCTGGCGAGCAGGTGCAAATCGCCGACCGGGAAGTCGCGCTCTTCGAGAATCTGGACGATGGTTTCGCCGACAGTACCGGTGGCGCCAATCACGGCGATATCAAAGGACTGACTCATGGAAAAACCTCAGGAAAAATCGGGGGGCGGCACTGTAACTGCCCGGTGAAAGTCAGGCAATTGGCCGCAAGCGGATAGGCGAACGTACGGACGAACAGAAATGAACGGATCAGGGCTCAACGCCGATGGGGAAGAACTCGCCACCGCTCCACACCCCCAGCCAGCGCTGGCCATCGATTTCACGCACAGCAGCAAGGTCCACCAGCTGATAGAAGACATTACGGTGGATCAGCGCTTCGAGGTTGTTGCGCACATGAATATAGGGTGCTGGCTCCTGGGTCTGCGGATCGACGTCGATACGCAGCGGGTGTTCAGCCCCCGCCTCCACCACGTCTTCAACGTTAGTGGTGAACCGCAGCAACTGCGACTCCCCGCTGCCTTCAACGTCCAGCAGGACTGCCACAAAAGGGGCGTCGTCGACCTTGATGCCGACCTTCTCCACCGGCGTGATCAGAAAGTAATCGTCGCCGTCCCGGCGAATGATGGTGGAAAACAGCCGAACCATCGGCTTGCGACCAATGGGCGTACCCAGATAGAACCAGGTGCCATCGCGAGCGATGCGCATGTCGATGTCACCGCAGAAATCCGGGTTCCACAGGTGCACGGGCGGCAAGCCCTTGCCGCTCCTGGCAATCTGAGCCAACAGATCATTGGCTTTGTCCTGCCCACTCATACGCCACTCCTCAGCGGGCTTCGACGCCCAGCAAACCGCGAGCGTAAGCTTCCATCGGGGGTCCTAGCAAATCCTCGGGCTTGGTGTCGTACAAGGTCAGCAGGCCGCCACGAAGGTGAATGCGTGCCGAATCGATGAGGTAGCGGGTGTTGGTTTCGATCAGCATCAGCTGGATGACGCCGTTGTCGATGCCCAGGCGGTCCACCGCTTCCTGATCCGACCACTCGTCAAACGTGCCGATGCGGTCATCGGCTTTGGCGAAACGGGTGTACAGCAGATAGTGCGCACCGGCGGCCCGGGCCTCGTTCATCGCCTCATCCAGACCTTCAGGAGCGCGAGCGCGGCGGACCATCGGGAAGTATTCGATAAACCCGTTGAACGCTTCTTCGGCCACGACGTTTGAACGCGGGTAGGCACCGCCCGGCGGAACGAAGGCGCCCTGGGCGATATAGATGAACGAGTCGGCTTGCACGCGGAAGTTGTTCAACCGACGGGTTGAGCTATGATCCAGCAGCCCGGCGTCACTGAGCTCATCGTGAGCGCCTTGTGCCAGATCGCTGACGTGCATGCAGCCACTCAACGCCAGTAGAGCCAGCAGTAAAACCAGGCTACGCATTTTTATCTCCAAAGTCCGGCGACGGAAAACCGGCGAATGGCCGGTTAATGCAGCTTTTGCGCCATGTCGGACCTGGAGAAGGTTTCGCTCGCTGAATCGGCTTACGGAGCTGCGCTTTATTCCGCAGCGGGGTCGGGCTGGGAGTCGAGTCGGGTCTCGGGTTTGGCCTCGTGCGTATGATCGACATCACGCTTGCGCTTGTTGCCCATGCGCACGCCGATGTCCATCAGGAACTGGAAGAAGCCTTCCTGATCTTCAAGCACATTGCTCCAGAACGGCGAGTGGTACAACGCTACCGCGCCGTGCACCAGCGCCCAGGCGGCGCAGTAATGGAAGTACGGAGGGACGTCTTCGAGCTTGCCTTCGGAGATCCGGCCTTTGATCAGCAACGTCAAGTGCTCGAAGTTAGAGGCGCGGATCTTGTGCAGCTCCTCGACCAGCTCCGGCACCTGATTGCCCTTGACGACCTTCTCTTCCAGCCGGTCAAACAACCGGTAGCGCTGGGGGTCGCGCATGCGGAATTCGAAGTAAGCGCGGGACAGCGCTTCCTTGTCCTTGTCGACATCCGCCGAATGCAGCAGCTCGTTCAAATCACGCTCATAGTCAAGCATCAGGCGCAGGTAGATCTCCGCCTTGGATTTGAAGTGCTTATAGATGGTGCCTTTGCCGATACCCACGGCGTCCGCGATCATCTCGACGGTGACGCTGTCTTCGCCCTGTTCGAGGAAGAGCTTGAGCGCGGTGTCGAGAATCTCCTGCTCACGGCGGCGAAACTCACGGACTTTACGAGGTTCTTTCTGCATAGGAGGAGACTGTGGATTCGGGGATCGGAAGCGGCACATTATGCCTATCCCGCAGCAGAATGCACGGATCATCCGACCTGCATCCGTTTTCTGACGGATTTCGAGGCCGGCAGGCAAAAAGGAAACGCTTGAGGCCCAGACAGTCTCGTTTTTTGGCAAGATGGGATGGACGGTCGAAAATCCGGAGCGTCAGTGGAATTGCGGTATCAGCAAGCCGTCAGGTATTCCAAAACTGTTTAAAAATCGTACAGCGAGCGGCTGGACGCCTGCGGATTATAGCCAATACTTATATTCGTCAACGCAGCATCTCCCCCAAGTGCCAGCGTTGGCAAGGACACCAACGGACAGCGTGTCTTTGTTTTACTCCTAATGGTCTTAACCCGGATTCACCCCCCAGAAGCCGGGTTTTTTTTGCGTGCGATTTGGTGAGCATCAGAGGCTTGCCAGGGGAGGATCAGCCTTTGACGCGCGCCAGCGGGAACAGCCGCTTGAAGTTCTCGCTGGTCTGCTCGGCAAAACGCTCGTAGGTCTCGCCGCGCAACATCGCCAGAAACTCGGCCACTTCACGCACGTACTGCGGCAGGTTGGGCTTGCCCCGATACGGGATCGGCGCCAGGTACGGTGAGTCGGTCTCGACCAGCAGCCGGTCGGCGGGCACTTTGCTGGCGACATCCCGCAGTGCATCGGCGTTGCGGAAGGTGACGATGCCGGACAGCGAGATATAGAAACCCAGATCCAGCGCGGCCCTGGCCATGTCCCAGTCTTCGGTGAAGCAATGCAGCACGCCGGCCTGAGGCAACGCGGCTTCGCGCAACAGCTCCAGCGTGTCGGCGCGCGCGCCGCGGGTGTGGACGATCACCGGCTTGCCGGTCACGTTGGCCGCTTGCAGATGTAGCCGGAACGAGGCCTGTTGCAACTCGGCCGCCTCAGGCTCGTAGTGATAATCCAGACCGGTTTCGCCGATGGCCACGACGCGCGGATGATTCAGCTCGCCCAGCAGCCACTCCAGCGCAGGCGCCTCCCCGGGCTTGAGGTCCAGCGGGTGAATGCCGACCGAGCAATCAACGTCGTTGTAACGGTCTGCAAGCGCCTTCACGGCACCGGCGTTTTCGGCGCTGACGCCGATGCACAGAAAGTGCCCGACGCCCCGCTCTCTCGCCGCTTGCAGGGCGTTGTCGAGGGAGCCGTCGTGGGCGCTGAGGTCGAGGCTGTCAAGGTGGCAATGGGAATCTACAAGCATGGCGGCGGGGCAACTTACATCGTATGGGTAGGACGGTCGGACTTAAGTGCTCCGGCCAGGTAGTTTTCAATCATGTTGCGCGCGGTGTTGTCGCCATCATTGAACTGCACCCCAACGCCAGCGGCGCGGTTTCCCTGAGCGCCCTTCGGCGTGATCCAGGTGACCTTGCCCGCGACCGGAATCTTTTCGGGCTCGTCCATCAGGTTGAGCAACATGAACACTTCATCGCCCAGCTTGTAGCTTTTGCTGGTGGGAATGAACAGGCCGCCGTTTTTAATGAACGGCATGTACGCGGCGTACAGGACGGACTTGTCCTTGATGGTCAGGGACAGGATGCCGTTACGTGGACCTGGACTCAGTGGCACGCTCATCTCGTTTCCTCAGGCAATGCATGATGTCATGCAGATGGCCAGTCTAACCCTGTCCGGTCAGGCCTGCCCACTGCACCAATAATGCTTCGAGCAACAAAACCCGGTTGAGGTTCGCTTTTGACATGACCTTCTGGCGCTGCAGCAGCACCCAGTCCTGAATCGCCAGCACATTGCGCTGGGACGATTTCTGCGCAAGATACTGCACGACCTTGCGCATGTCGGCCAGGCCAAGGCCCTCTTCGTCCTGGGTCAGTTGATAGCGCAGGATCAGGCTCGACCAGTCGCAGAACCAGTCGAACAGCAACAACAGCGGGATGTCTTTCCAGCCTTCGGCCAGCTGGGTCGGCGATTGCTGGCCCTTGAGCAGCTTTTTAACGCCGTCCACCACCAGCGCTCGTTGCTCATGCACACCCTGGGCCTGCAACTTGACCGCGACCAATGGCGAACCGGCCGCGAGGGTCAGCAGCTCGACGCGTTCCTGCTCGGTGCAATCAGGCAGTGCATCGGCCAGCCAGGCGATACTCATCTCATCGCTGGGCAGCGGACACGCCTGCTGCACGCAACGGCTCTTCACCGTGGGCAACAGCCGACTTGGCTGATGGCTGACCAGCAGCAGAATGGTGTTGCCCGACGGCTCTTCCAGACTTTTCAGCAGGGCGTTGGCGGCGTTGATGTTCATCGACTCGACCGGCTCGATCAGCACCACCTTGCGCCCGCCCATCTGCGCAGTCTGCACCACGAAACTGACCAGATCGCGCACCTGATCGACTTTGATGGCCTTGTCCGCCTCTTCAGGCTCCAGCACGTAATGATCAGGATGACTGCCGGCCGCCAGCAGCGAGCAGGATTTGCATTGGCCGCACGCTTCAAGGCCGGTCGGGCGTTGGCATAGCAGCAAGTACATCAAACGCTCGGCCAGCGCCCGCTTGCCGATACCGGCCGGGCCGTGCAGCAAATACGCGTGAGCATGCTGCTTGCGGCCTGCCAGTTGCTGCCACAGGCCGTGCTGCCAGGGATAGGCCTCAGCCATGCCGGCGCGCAGCCATCAAAGCGATCAGGTCGGGAATCAGCAGGTCGAGAGACGCTTGCACATCAGTCAGCGGCAGCGAAGCGTCCACCACGCGATAACGCTCGGGGGCCGCGGCTGCGCGGGACAGGTAGGTGCTGCGCACGGCGTCGAAAAACGCTCGGCCCTCTTGCTCGAAACGGTCCAGCTGACCACGCGCAGATGCGCGGGCCAGGCCGATCTCGATGGGCAGATCGAACACCAGCGTCAGATCCGGACGCAGCGCGCCCTGGACGAAATCTTCCAGCACGGCGATGCGCTCGATGGGCAGGCCACGGCCACCTCCCTGGTACGCGTACGTGGCATCGGTGAATCGGTCGCAAAGCACCACCGCACCCCGGGCCAGCGCCGGGCGAATCAGCGCGGCGAGGTGTTGCGCGCGGGCGGCAAACATCAGCAGCAGCTCGGTATCGACGAACATCTGCTCGTCACCGGGCGTCAACAGCAACTCGCGAATGCGCTCGGCCAGCGGCGTACCGCCAGGCTCGCGGGTCAGGACGACATCAATGCCCTCACTGCGCAGGCGCTCGGCGAGGTAGTCGCGGTTAGTGCTTTTGCCCGCGCCTTCGGGGCCTTCCAGGGTAATAAACAAACCGGTCACGGGCAGTCCTTGGTCAGATTCATGGCGAGTGTGCTCGCGGTTGTCATTTGCCGGGGTCATTGGCTGGGGCCGCGGGATCTGGGGCGTCCGTCTGCGGTTTCGTCGGCTGTTCGCTCGCGCCCGGCTCTTTGCCCTTGCGCTCTTCAGGCTTGGACTCTTCAGGCTTGGACTCTTTCGGCTGCGCACCAGTACCTTGTGGATTTGGGGACTGCTGCACGGATGCGGGCGTATCCACGGCATCCACAGGCTGCGCCGGTACAACCACAGGCGCAGGACTGGACCGGTAATCCGCGCGACGCTTGAGCTGGAACTCCTTGACCGCCGCGTTGTGCGCATCCAGATCGGCGGAGAATACGTGACTGCCGTCCCCTCTCGCCACGAAGTACAGGCTGTTGCCGGCCACCGGGTGCATCGCCGCATGGATCGCTTCACGCCCGACCATGGAGATCGGTGTCGGCGGCAAACCGGAGATGACATAGGTGTTGTACGGCGTAGGCTCTTTCAGCAAAGCCCGGGTGATCTTGCCGTTGTACCGCTCGCCGAGGCCGTAAATGACCGTCGGGTCGGTCTGCAACAACATGCCCTGATGCAAGCGGCGCACGAACACGCCAGCAATCTGGCCGCGTTCCTGGGGCACGCCGGTTTCCTTTTCCACCAGCGACGCCATGATCAGCGCCTGGTAAGGATCGGTGTACGGCACATCGGCAGCGCGTTGGTCCCATTCTTCCTGAAGCACTTCATCCAGGCGGTTGTAGGCTTGTTTGAGCAGCTCGACGTCGGTCATGCCGCGCACGTAGCGATAGGTGTCGGGGAAAAACCGGCCTTCCGGAAAGACGTCCGGATGCCCCAGCCTGGTCATGAGTTCGGTGTCGCTGAGGTCGCTCGCCGTTTGCTCCAGCTTGACCTGCTTGGCCAGCGCCGCGCGCACCTGACGGAATGTCCAGCCTTCCACCAGGGTGACGCTGTACTGCACCACTTCACCTTTTTGCCAGAGATCGAGCAGAGACTCGGCGCTCATGCCGGGCGCCATCCGGTATTCGCCACTGTGCAGCGACTGGCTCTGCAGATTGAAGCGCCAGTACAGCCGCAGCCAGAACGCGTCCTTGATGACGCCGTCGGCCTGCAGCCGATTCAGCACGCCGGTTGGCGAAGAGCCCGTCGGCACATCCAGCAGTTTTTCCTGGGTCAGATTGAGGGACTGTTGCAGCGCGCTGTTCTGCTGCCAATAAGCCCCACCCAGCAAGAGCCCCGCCAGAACCACACCTGTTTCCAGCAAGACGAGTAATTTTCGGATCACAAATCAGATATCCAGAAGCCCGCGAACAAGGTGTTGGAGTTTACGGGTCAGCGGCCCAACCGGCCAGTTCAGATGCTCGACGCCGCGCACCGGCCAGATGCCGTACACGCTGTTGCAGACAAACACCTCATCGGCCTTTTGCAAGTCGGACATCTGCAGATCCAGCTCGCGGGCCGGCATGTTCTCGCGCTCGGCCAGCGCCAGGATCTCGGCCCGCATCACACCGGCCACGCCACAGCGGCGCAGGTCCGGCGTCAGCAACACCCCGCCCTTGACCATAAACAGATTGCTGTAGACCCCTTCGACGATGCGCCCCGACACGTCTCGCATCAGCCCTTCGGCATATTCGGCACTTTGCCATTCCCCACGGGCCAGCACTTGCTCAAGGCGATTGAGGTGCTTGAGCCCGGCCAACAGCGGCTGCTCGGCGAGGCGGGTCTGACAGGCGAACAGTTTGACGCCCTGCTCTGCATGACCTTCGGGATAAGCCGGCAGCGGACCCGCCTGGAGGATGCGTCGCGGTAGCGCATCAGTCGCGGGCGCATAGCCACGCACGCCGTCGCCACGGGTGACGATGAGTTTCATCACACCTTCACCCAACTGAGCGGCGAAGCGGCGGCATTCCTCCTCGACCAGCGCCAGATCGAGGTTCAACGCCAAGCGCTGCGCACCCAACACCAGACGCTGCACATGACGCGGGAAGAGCACTGGCTGCCCGGCCTTGACGAGGACGGTCTCGAACAGACCATCGCCGTACGCCAACCCCCGATCCTTGACGGCAAGGGAGTCAGCTGCAAGGCCATCGATCCAGCTCACGATCATTCGGCGTACCGGCGGAAGACCAACGAACCGTTGGTGCCACCAAAACCGAAGGAGTTGGAGATCACCACGTCGATCGGCATTTTGCGCGGCTCATGGGGAACGAAGTCCAGGTCGCAGCCTTCGTCCGGCTCGTCGAGGTTGATCGTCGGTGGCGCGACCTGATCCTTGATCGCCAGCACACTGAAAATCGCTTCGATCGCCCCGGCAGCGCCCAGCAGGTGGCCCGTCATCGACTTGGTCGAACTGACGGCCAGCTTGTAGGCGTGCTCGCCGAACACCTTCTTGATGGCGCTGACTTCAGCCAGATCGCCCGCAGGCGTGGAGGTGCCGTGGGCGTTGATGTACTGCACCTCGTCCGGACGGATCTTGGCGTCGCGCAGGGCATTGGTGATACAGCGCGCGGCACCGGCGCCATCATCCGGCGGCGAGGTCATGTGAAACGCATCGCCGCTCATGCCGAAGCCGATCAGTTCGGCGTAAATGGTCGCGCCCCGCGCTTTGGCGTGCTCGAGTTCTTCGAGGACCATGGCGCCGGCACCGTTGGACAGCACGAAGCCGTCGCGGCCCTTGTCCCACGGACGGCTGGCACGCGCCGGCTCATCGTTGCGGGTAGACAGCGCGCGCGAGGCGCCAAAACCGCCCATGCCCAGGCCGCAGGCGGCCATTTCAGCGCCGCCGGCAATCATTACGTCGGCTTCGTCGTAGGCGATGTTGCGCGCGGCCATGCCGATGCAATGCGTGCTCGTGGTGCAAGCGGTGGCGATCGCGTAGTTGGGGCCCTGTGCGCCGAGGTGGATAGACAGGAACCCGGAAATCATGTTGATGATCGACCCCGGCACGAAGAACGGGGAGATCTTGCCTGGCCCCTGCTCATGCATCAGCCGGCTGGTGTTTTCGATATTGGTGAGGCCCCCGATGCCCGATCCCATCGCCACGCCAACGCGCTCGCGATTGGTGTCGTCGATCTTGATACCGGAGTTGCGCACGGCCTGAAAGCTGGCAGCCAGCCCGTACTGGATGAACAGATCGAGTCTGCGGGCCTCTTTGGCCGACAGGTATTCCTCGACGTTGAATCCCTTCACCGAACCGCCAAAGCGGGTCGTGTATTGGGACAGGTCCGTGTGTTCGATAGGCCCAATGCCACTCTGGCCAGCCAGAATGCCTTGCCAGGTGCTCGGGACATCCGTGCCCAAAGGCGTCAGCATACCCATACCGGTGACCACGACGCGTCTACGCGACACAGGACTCTCCTTTCTTCTATTAATGAAACGCTGCCCTATTCAAAGAAAAAACCGCACGCCAGGGGCAGTGCGGTTTCTCCAGGACAGCAAACTACGATTACAAAATCTTACGCCTGGTGGGCAGTAACGTAATCGATAGCCGCTTGAACAGTGGTGATCTTCTCGGCTTCTTCGTCAGGGATTTCGGTCTCGAATTCCTCTTCCAGAGCCATTACCAGCTCAACGGTATCAAGGGAGTCGGCACCCAGGTCTTCAACGAAGGAAGCACTGTTGGTGACTTCCTCTTCCTTGACGCCAAGTTGTTCGGCAACGATTTTCTTGACGCGCTCTTCGATGGTGCTCATACCGTGTTTTAACTCCTAGTGGACAAATTCAGGCAGCTGGCCGATGGGTAAGTGTATAGAAGAGGTTTTGCGCATTTCAAGCTAAACGCAATTCCCGCTACGCCCAACGCCCCTCTGCCCCTTAAAAGATTTCAGCTTTATAACGGATTTTAGACAGCCCGTATGACATTTTTTCGATACGACCGGTCACATGTACATGCCGCCGTTAACGGGGATTGTAGCCCCGGTAACGTAGCCTGCACCTTCTGAGGCAAGAAAAGCGACAACGTGCGCGATCTCTTCTGCCTGCCCCAGTCGGCCCAGAGGAATCTGTGCCGTCAGGGAGTCACGTTGCGCTTCCGGCAGCTCGCGCGTCATGTCGGTGTCGATGAAACCCGGCGTTACCGAGTTGACCGTCACTGCGCGCGACCCGACTTCACGTGCCAGGGCACGGCTGAAGCCTTCCAGACCCGCCTTGGCGGCTGCGTAGTTTACTTGACCTGCGTTGCCCATGGCACCCACCACCGAACCAATGCTGATGATCCGGCCCCAACGCGCCTTGGTCATCCCGCGCAGAACGCCCTTGGACAGGCGAAACAGACTGTTCAGGTTGGTGTTGATGACGTCATGCCACTCGTCATCCTTCATCCGCATGATCAGGTTGTCACGGGTGATACCGGCGTTGTTGACCAGGATCAACGGCGCGCCGACGCGTTCGGTAATCTGCGCCAGCACACTGGCAACGGACTCGTTACTGCCTACGTCCAGCGCCAGGCCGAAGCCTTCGATGCCGTTTTCCTTGAAATAAGCGGTGATCTTCTCGGCGCCGGCCTCGGACGTCGCCGTGCCCACGACGATGGCGCCGTTACGACCCAGTTCAAGGGCGATCGCCCGGCCAATGCCGCGGCTCGCGCCGGTGACAAGTGCAACTTTACCCTGACTCATGCAGGCGTCTCCTAATCAGGCCAGCGCCGCACGAGCGGCGGCGAAGGCGTCTGGGGTATTGAGGTTGTGGGTGGCCACGCCATCGGCGCAACGCTTGTTCAATCCGGCGAGCACCTTGCCCGGGCCGCACTCGACCAGTTGCAGGGCGCCCTGGGCCGCCAGGGTCTGGATCGATTCGACCCAACGCACCGGCTTGTAGAGCTGCTGCAGCAGGTCGGCTTTCAGCGTCTCGAGGTCGGACACGACACTCGCGGTGACGTTCTGCACCAGCGGGATCTGCGGCACCTGCCAGTCAATGGCAGCGATCGACTCGGCGAAGCGTTCGGCCGCCGGCCGCATCAGCTCGCAATGGGAAGGCACGCTCACCGGCAACGGCAAGGCACGCTTGGCGCCCTTGGCTTTACAGACTTCGATGGCGCGCTCCACGGCGGCCCTGGCACCTGCAATCACGACCTGGCCGGGCGAATTGAAATTCACCGCGCTGACCACCTCGCCCTGAGCCGCTTCGGCACAGGCAGCAATGACCACCGCATCGTCCAGACCCAGAATGGCCGCCATGCCGCCCTGCCCCGCAGGCACGGCGTCCTGCATCAACTGACCACGGCGCTCGACCAGCTTCACCGCGTCTGTGAGGGTCAGGCTGCCGGCCGCAACCAGCGCGCTGTACTCACCCAGACTGTGACCGGCGACATACGCCGGGCGCGCGCCGCCTTCCGCCAGCCACAGACGCCACAAGGCAATCGATGCGGTGAGGATGGCAGGCTGGGTTTTATCGGTCTGATTGAGGCGCTCTTCCGGTCCCTGCTGAGTCAGCGCCCAGAGGTCGTAGCCCAGAGCAGCGGAAGCTTCTTTGAACGTCTCCAGCACCAGCGGGTTCTGCGCGCCCAGCTCGGCCAGCATGCCGAGGGACTGCGAGCCTTGGCCCGGAAAGACAAATGCGACGGAAGCAGACATTAACAAGCCCCTGATTATTCTCGTCAAAATGAGCGTCCGGCGGGCCGAACGCGAGGTAATTCAATGTGTTGCGATGGACAATTGGATGACCATGCGGTCACAGGCGTCACATTCTAGCCCAAGACGCGCATTGAAGCCCTACAGCAGATCCTCAAGACGACCGCGCAGGCGCTGCGGCAGGTTTTCCTGTATCTCGATCAGCGCCCGCTGTATCGCGCTCTGGAAACCCTGCGCATCGGCCGAACCATGGCTCTTCACCACGATGCCCTGCAGACCGAGAAAGCTGGCGCCGTTGTGCCGCGCGGGCGCCAGATCGGCCTTGAGCCTGCCGAGCACGGGCCTTGCCATCAAACCCACCACTCGCGACAGCACATTGCGGCGAAACAGTCGCTCGATGCGCTCGCCAATCATCAATGCCAGGCCTTCGCTGGACTTCAGCAGCACATTACCGACGAAGCCGTCGCAGACCACGACATCCGCCTCACCCCGATACAGCCCATCGCCTTCGACAAAACCGATGTAGTTCAGCCCCGGCGCAGCCTGCAACAGACTGGCCGCCAGCTTGACCTGCTGATTGCCCTTGATGTCTTCGGTGCCGACGTTCAACAGTGCGACTCTGGGTCGCACCACCCCCAGCGTCTCCGCCGCCACCGAACCCATCACGGCGAACTGGTACAGCTGCCCGGCGGTGCAATCCACGTTCGCACCCAGATCCAGCAACTGGCAATAACCGCGCTGCGTGGGAATCGCTGCCACCATAGCCGGGCGGTCGATGCCCGGCAGGGTTTTCAGCACAAATCGGGACAGCGCCATCAAGGCACCGGTATTGCCTGCGCTGACACAGGCGTGGGCCTTTCCTTCGGAGAGAAGCCCCAACGCGACGCGCATCGACGAATCAGGCTTGCCACGCAGCGCCTGGGACGGACGCTCATCCATGGTGATGATTTCACTGGCGTGCACAACGTGCAGGCGCGAGCGATCGACACCAGAGTGGCGTGCGATGAGTTCTTCAAGAAGGGAGGCTTGACCGACGAGGGTCAGGTGTAACGAGGGAGTAGCAAGCAGGCAGGCAATGCTGGCCTGAACAATGTTGCGGGGACCGAAGTCCCCGCCCATTGCGTCGATCGCGATGACCGGAGCAGACAAGAAATTACTCGTCAGCGCCCTTGTCGATCACTTTACGGCCACGGTATACGCCTTCTGGCGATACGTGGTGACGCAGGTGAACTTCACCGGTGGTTTTTTCTACAGACAGAGTGCTAGCCTCGAGAGCGTCGTGCGAACGACGCATGTCACGGGCAGAGCGGGATTTTTTGTTCTGCTGAACAGCCATAATTGATTAACTCCTAAACGTTTGGGTCACGCTTTAACTGCGCCAATACACTGAACGGGTTGGACCGCGTTACCTCGTCCTCGCTCGGTTCGGACTCATTAAGGTCCGCCGGCGGCTGGCATTCTTTCGGATCATGAGTTGGAACAATGGGCAAGGCGAGCAGAAGCTCATCCTCGATCAAAGCCAGCAGATCCATGGGATCTTCGCCGAGTTCCAGCACGTCATAGCCTTTCGGCATCGACTGGGTGTTTGCACCCTCCTTCACCACGGCATAACTGCATTCGCTGTGGATCGGAAAGGTGACCAGCTCAAGACAACGCTGGCAAACCATTTTGACTTCGACGTCAATTTCGCTGTGGATAACCACAGCCCGTTGCTCGTCTCGCTCAAAAACGAATTTCGCCTGCACCGTACCGAGATTGTCAGCAAGCGGGTCGCAGAGTCTCTCCAAATCAGCCAGCAGCATCTCTCCCTGAAGAGTAGTGCCACGATCAGCTAATTTGCGCGGGTCAACGTGAGGTGGAATCGGGTCATTCAACATAGGCGCAGCATTCTAGGGACGACCCTTGCGACTGTCAAAGGAAATTCAGGCCTGTTCGTAACCTGAGCCGCTGATTACACTCGATTTTCATGTTTCGGAGCCACCCATGCTGCCTCTACTGCTTGCTTCCAGCTCGCCCTACCGCCGCCAATTGCTCGATCGCCTGCGCTTGCCATTCGTCTGCGCGTCCCCCGACATCGATGAAAGCCGTCGGCCAAACGAGCCGGCAATCGATCTTGTGACCCGCCTGGCGCGCGAGAAAGCCATGGCATTGGCTGAACAATTCCCCGACCACCTGATTATCGGTTCAGACCAGGTGGCAGTGCTGGGCGAGCAGATCCTCGGCAAGCCGCACAGCTTCGAGCGCGCCCTCGAACAGCTCAAGGCAAGCAGCGGCAACAGCGTCAGCTTCCTGACCGGCCTTGCGCTCTTCAACAGCCGTACAGGCGAGTGCCAGGTTGATTGCGTGCCTTTCACCGTGCACATGCGTCAGCTGGACGACGCCCGCATCAGCCGCTACCTGCACGCCGAGCAACCCTATGACTGCGCGGGCAGCTTCAAGGCTGAGGGACTGGGCGTCAGCCTGTTCCGCAGCACCGAAGGCCCGGATGCGACCAGCCTGATCGGCCTTCCTTTAATAAGGCTGGTGGACATGCTGATGAACGAAGGCATCGAGCTGCCCTGATCTCGATAAAGAAACAGATGCGAAAAACCCGACCAATGGCCGGGTTTTTCATCACGCATGAAGCTGAAGCGATCAGCGCAGGGACGGCCCGTTGAAGCCTGCCCACATCGCGATCTGCTCGGCGACGCTGGCGCCCATCTTTTTGGAGAAACGATCGAACGGCGACTCTTTAACCGTGTAATCGACCATGTCTTTCTCGCCAATGATGTCGCGCGCCACGTAGCTGGCACTGCCAAGCCCATCGATCAGACCCAGACCCACCGCCTGTTCGCCTGTCCAGACCAGACCCGAGAACAGCTCCGGATGGTCCTTGTCTTTCAGGCGATCACCGCGACCCGCTTTCACGCTGGCGATGAACTGGTTGTGGGTGGTGTCCAGAACACCCTGCCAGAACGCAGTCTCGTCAGGCTTTGGCGGCTGGAACGGGTCAAGGAACGCCTTGTGCTCGCCCGACGTGTAGGTACGACGGTCAACACCCAGTTTCTCCATCGTGCCGACGAAACCGAAACCGGCCGCCGTGACACCGATCGACCCCACCAGACTGGCCTTGTCGGCGTAGATCTGGTCGGCGGCGCTGGCGATGTAATACGCACCGGACGCGCCGAGATCAGTGATCACCGCGTACACCTTGATGTTCGGCTTCTGCGCGCGCAGCCGGCGGATTTCATCGTAGATGTAGCCCGATTGCACCGGACTGCCGCCCGGGCTGTTGATGCGCAGAATCACCCCCTTGGTTTTTTCGTCTTCGAACGCTGCCCGCAAGCTGCCAACGATGTTGTCGGCACTGGCCGCCTCGGTGTCGGCGATCATGCCCTTCACTTCAATCAGCGCCGTGTGGCTGGTGCTGCGGGAGGCGCCCTTGCCAAAATCCATCAGCGGCGAGAACAGCGCCAGTGCGCCGAACAGATAAAGAAAGGTCAGGGATTTGAAGAAGATCCCCCAGCGCCGCGACCGACGCTGCTCCTGCACGCTGGCGAGCAGGGTCTTTTCCAGTAGTTTCCAGCTTTTTGCATCGCCTGCGTCGTCGCGCTCTGGCGAAGACGGAGATTTCCATTCGTCCGACATAGATCAGTTACCCCAACAACGAAGTTTCAGCAGTCCGCGCACCCAACCAGGTGCGCAATTCGGAAAAGTGCTCGATCGCCAGACGCGGCTGGTATTGCAGCAGAGAGCCTAGCGCTTGCGCGCCGTACCCGACAGCCACTGAATCCATTCCGGCATTGCGCGCCATCAGCAGATCGAACGAAGCATCGCCAACCATCAGCGCCTTTTCAGGCCTGACGCCGCAATGCTGCAGGATTTCATTGAGCATCAGCGGATCGGGCTTGCTGGCCGTTTCGTCCGCTGCGCGCGTGGCGTCGAAGAAGTCCAGCCACCCATGGGCCTTGAGGACGCGATCCAGACCACGCCGGGCCTTGCCGGTGGCGACCGCTAAACGATAGCCGTCGGCACGAAACGCCTCAAGTGACTCGTGCACCCCGTCGAACAGCTTCGAAGGCTCAACGTCCATGGCCATGTAACGGTCGGCATAGTGCTGCCGGAAAACGATCAGGTCGTTGTCAGTGATGTCCGGGTACAGCGTGCGAATCGCCTCCGGCAATCCCAGGCCAATAATGCCCTTGATGGTTTCATCATCACGCACCGGGCGACCGGCAGGGTGTGCGGCGGCCTGCATCGCATCGACGATACGACCGATGGAATCGGACAGCGTGCCGTCCCAATCGAAGATCAGCAGCTCGTAATCAGGGCGCAAGCAGCAGTCGCTCCACGGTCTTGGCCCACATCTCGTCGACGGGCGCTTCAACTTTAAGCTCGCCGCCGTCCGGCAGCGGCACGGTCAGGGCGTAGGCGTGCAGAAACAGACGCTTGCCGCCGAGATCACGGATTTCGCGACTGAAATCCTCATCGCCGTACTTCGGGTCACCGGCAATGCAGTGGCCGGCATGCAGGGCGTGTACGCGAATCTGGTGAGTACGACCGGTGATGGGCCGGGCTTCGACCATCGTGGCGAAGTCTCCGAAGCGGCGCAGGACCTTGAACAGCGTCAGCGCCTCCTTGCCCTCTTCGTTGACCTCGACCATGCGCTCGCCGGAGCGAAGATTGCTCTTGAGCAACGGCGCGCGAACCTGCTTCTGAGCGGTCGGCCAGCTGCCACGGACCAGCGCCATGTAACGCTTGTCCACGCCGTCGCCGCGCAACTGCTCGTGCAGGTGGCGCAACATGCTGCGCTTCTTGGCGATCATCAGCAGCCCGGAGGTGTCACGGTCCAGACGGTGGACCAGTTCCAGCTCCTTGGCGTCGGGCCGCAGCTGACGAAAGGCTTCGATGACGCCAAAGCTCAAGCCGCTGCCGCCGTGAACCGCGATGCCAGCAGGCTTGTTGAGGACGATCAGGCCTTTGTCTTCATGGACGATGGCGGCTTCGAGACGCTGCAGCAAACCCTGGGCAACCGGCACAGGCTCGTCGCGCTCAGGCACGCGAACGGGTGGGACGCGCACGACATCGCCCGCCTGAAGCTTGTACTCGGGCTTGATCCGGCCCTTGTTCACACGCACTTCGCCCTTGCGCAAAATGCGGTAAATCAAGGTCTTGGGAACGCCCTTGAGGTACGTGATCAGAAAGTTATCGATGCGTTGACCGGCAAATTCCGGCGCAACCTCTACCAGCCGGACGCCGGGGGTTGGGGGGGTGATATTTGTCATGGCGCAAATCATAACAATTTTTTATGGATTTGAAGCACTTAATGATTGCTGCTATAGTCGCGAACGCCGCCAAAAGCGGCCTGGACAGCGGACAAACGGTATGACAACCGGCCCTGCCCAACGCAATTCACGAGGGCGCGAGGCCGTCCTACGGGGCTTTCGGTGACAACGGAAGATATGCAAGCGTAACGAGCGCAGGTGACATGAGGCCTGAAACAAGCCCGATCGCAGAGTGAGTCACTCGCCATCGAGGCCCACGTTCAAGGCCAGTTCACAAAGTGCAGTCGCTGGCAGTCGCACCGGGCGAATGCTTCGGAAACCATGCCTTATTTGAGCCATGACGCGCGAACTTCCCATGGAAGATTGCGATAAATGCAACCCGCTGCGGATTCAGCGCGCGGCAGCACCCGAATTATCAGGGATACGTGTGGGGTGGAGACGCACAACCGTCGGACTGTGTAGCACAAGGCTTTATTCAAGACGCTTAATATCGTCCGCTACCGATGGTTGATTCCTCCTCCTGACAAAGCTTTTGCTGACAGGGTGTCATTTGTCACCACAGCAAGCAGGAACGTCGTCGCGACTCGGCCCCGCTGGCCGAACCTCGTTAGACACTGGAGTGTTCAAGCACTCCTGACGTGCCCTGACACCGACCGTGAGAAGTCGTGTGTGCCGAACGCCGTTTCCGGCAGCCCGGAAACCGACGGTACTACATGAAAAGAATGCTGATTAACGCAACTCAACCCGAAGAGTTGCGTGTTGCGCTGGTAGACGGCCAGCGCCTCTACGACCTGGACATCGAATCCGGGGCCCGCGAACAGAAGAAGGCCAACATCTATAAAGGCCGGATCACGCGTATCGAGCCCAGCCTTGAAGCCGCGTTTGTCGACTTCGGCTCCGAGCGTCACGGCTTTCTGCCGCTGAAAGAAATCTCCCGCGAATACTTCAAGAAGTCGCCAGAAGGCCGCGTCAACATCAAGGACGTCCTGAGCGAAGGCCAGGAAGTCATCGTTCAGGTCGAGAAAGAAGAGCGTGGCAACAAGGGCGCTGCCCTGACCACGTTCATCAGCCTCGCAGGCCGCTACCTGGTCCTGATGCCGAACAACCCGCGTGCCGGTGGCATTTCGCGTCGCATCGAAGGCGAAGAGCGCAACGAACTGCGTGAAGCGCTGAACGGCCTGATCGCCCCTGCCGACATGGGTCTGATCGTTCGTACTGCCGGCCTCGGCCGCAGCAGCGAAGAAATGCAATGGGACCTCGATTACCTGCTGCAACTGTGGACTGCGATCAAAGAGGCCTCCCTCGACCGCTCCGCGCCGTTCCTGATCTATCAGGAAAGCAACGTCATCATCCGCGCCATCCGCGACTACCTGCGTCAGGACATCGGCGAAGTGCTGATCGACAGCGTTGAAGCCCAGGAAGAAGCGCTGACGTTTATCCGTCAGGTGATGCCGCAGTACGCCAGCAAGATCAAGCTCTACGAAGACAGCGTTCCGCTGTTCAACCGCTTCCAGATCGAAAGCCAGATCGAAACCGCCTTCCAGCGCGTCGTCGAACTGCCTTCCGGTGGCTCCATCGTCATCGATCCGACCGAAGCACTGGTGTCCATCGACATCAACTCGGCGCGCGCCACCAAAGGCAGCGACATCGAAGAGACCGCCCTGCAGACCAACCTTGAAGCGGCTGAGGAAATCGCCCGTCAACTGCGTCTGCGCGACATCGGCGGCCTGATCGTCATCGACTTCATCGACATGACCCCGGCCAAGAACCAGCGCGCCGTGGAAGAAAAGGTCCGTGAAAGCCTCGAGGCTGACCGTGCCCGCGTCCAGGTAGGTCGCATCTCGCGCTTCGGCCTGCTGGAAATGTCCCGTCAGCGTCTGCGTCCATCCCTGGGCGAGAGCAGCGGCATTGTCTGCCCGCGTTGCAACGGCACCGGCATCATCCGTGACGTTGAGTCGCTGTCGCTGGCGATCCTGCGCCTGATCGAAGAAGAAGCGCTGAAAGACCGCACGGCCGAAGTGCGCGCTCAAGTGCCGATCCCGGTCGCAGCGTTCCTGCTCAACGAAAAACGCAACTCGATCACCAAGATCGAACTGCGCACCCGCGCTCGCATTATCATTCTGCCGAACGACCATCTCGAAACGCCGCACTTCGAAGTGCAGCGTCTGCGTGATGACAGCCCGGAAGCGCACAACCTGCAGACCAGCTACGAAATCGCTGCAGCCGCTGCTGAAGTGGAAGAAGTGGCACCGCCTGCCGCCGCGACCCGCACCCTGGTTCGCCAGGAAGCGGCAGTCAAGACCGCCCCGGCCCGCGCCAACGCACCGGTTCCGGTTGAAGCCGCTGCGCCGGTTGCCGTTGCGCCTGCACCGGTCGCCCACGAGCCAAGCCTGTTCAAGGGTCTGGTGAAATCGCTGGTCAGCCTGTTCGCTTCCAAGGAAGAGCCAGCCGCTGCGCCTGCCGCTGTGGTCGAGAAACCGGCTGCCGAGCGCCCTGCGCGCAACGACGAACGCCGTAACGGCCGTCAGCAGAGCCGCAGCCGTAACGGTCGCCGTGACGAAGAACGCAAGCCGCGTGAAGAACGTGCGCCGCGTGCCGATCGCGAAGAACGCGCACCGCGCGAAGAGCGTGCCCCACGTGAGGAGCGCGCGCCTCGTGAAGAGCGTGCACCGCGCGAGCCGCGTGAAGCCCGTGAGGAAACAACAGCACCGCGCGAAGAGCGTCCGGCCCGTGCGCCACGGGAAGAGCGTCAGCCACGTGCTGGGCGTGAAGACCGCAAGCCGCGCGAAGAGCGCGTGCGTGAACTGCGTGATCCGATCGACGCCGCACCCGCTGTCAACCTGCCCCGCGAAGAACGCCCTGAGCGCGCCCCGCGTGAAGAGCGCCAGCCTCGTGCGCCGCGTGAAGAGCGTCAACCACGCGTTGAACAGGCTGCCGTTGCTGCCGAAGACGAAACCCTGCTGACCAGCGAAGAGCAACAGGATGACAACCAGGAGCACGCCGAAGGCGACCGCCCTCGTCGTCGTTCACGCGGCCAGCGTCGTCGCAGCAACCGTCGCGAGCGTCAGCGTGATGCCAACGGCAATGAAATCGAAGGCAGCGAAGGCGTTGAGGGTTCGGAAGGTTCTGAAGCCCATGACGGCGAAGGCAGCGAGCACGGTCATGATTCCCATGACGAAGTGCACGCAAATGCTGACCGTGGCGATGTCGCCACCGGTGCAAGCGTCGCGGCTGTAGCGGAGCGCGTCATCAGCGCCACCGCCGAAGCCGATGCTCACCGCCAGGCTGAACGTGCGAACACGTCCGTTGAAGCCAGCTCGACTGAAGCAGCACCCGTCGCTCAGGCTTACGAAGCAGCGCCTGAAGCGCCGGTCGTCGAAGCCCCTGCGCCTGAAGCCAAGCGCTCGGTGATGCCGGAAGTGGAAGTGGCGACATTCGACGCCTCGTTGAGCCCGTTCGAACGTCAGGTGAAAGCAGCCGCTGAAGCCGAATCGACCGACGCGCCAGCCAGTGCCGAGATGCCGGTCGCTGTTGACGTGCCCGCGTTCATGGAAGCTCCGGCTTCTGCAGCCGTTCACGAAGTGGTTGAAGTGGCCGTCGCTGAGCCGGTTCACGTCGTTGAGCCTGTCAAAGCGGCTGAGCCTGTTCAAGCTGCCGAGCCTGCCGAAGCCGCTGAACTCGTTCAGATTACTGAACCTGCTCAAGCTGCCGAGCCTGTGCATGCCAAGGCGTCGGAAATCGACGCGCCGACCGTTGTAGAACCGGTTGTTCAGCAGCCGGTGGCCGCTGAACCGGTCATCGCGCCGGCTATCGAAGCGCCAGCCCAGACTGCAGCGGCGGAAATCGTCGCTGCGCCAGTGGCGGTCGAACCTCCTCAGGCACCGGTTGCAGAACCTGTCGCCGAAGAGGCGCCTGCGCTGCCGGTTGCCAGCAATGGCCGTGCACCGAACGATCCTCGTGAAGTGCGCCGCCGTCGCCTGGAAGCTGAGCGTCAGCAGAAAGAGGCGCAAGCCTCGGATGAGCCTAAACCGCTCGTTTAATCGGCTGTAACTAAAAAGCCCCACCTGTGTAAGCAGGTGGGGCTTTTTTATGCCTGGGTTTTAGGAATGCGGCATCTGCGCAGGTTGGCTTGGTGATGAGATCAGCGCGGTTGAAAGATCAGCGCAGCGGGCACGTCCACGTCCCATAACACGCCTGGGTCGTCGACCTCGATCTCCTTGATCCGCGCGCCCAGGAACAGCCGTTTGGCGCCCTTCTCCCCGCCAAGCGCCATGAGCGCCGACCCGAAGGTGCGGCCAAAGGCGACGGGATGCCCATACTGTCCGCCATGCACCGGTACGCTGATGGCGTCGTCTTCTACCGAACGAGCTACGCGCTCAAGGGTGTCAGCGTGGATGAAGGGCATGTCGCCCAATGCAATCAACCAGCCGCGATGGGCAGGCTCGGCCGAAACGGCCGCGGCGATGCTGTCGCCCATGCCGGGGGAATCCAGCACCACCACTTCACAGCCGTGGCGCAGGCCCAGTTCAGCAACGCTGCAGTAATCGGCTCGGGTCAGCAGGACGGTTTTATCGGCGAGGGGTCTGACGCTGGCGAGCACCTGCTCCAGCACCGATCGCTCCGTGCCATCGCGCCCGAGGCATTGCGCCAGGAGCTTGTTGCGGTGGTGACCGGCGACCGCCCGGTAACGGCTGCCGAGGCCGGCAGCCAGCACGATGGCACACAGGGTTTCACTCATGTTCAACCCTCACTGGATAGACGCTGACTCAAACCGGGAGAGGACGGATCCCACGGTCAATACAGGTTAGGTTCCATTTCCAGCGCAACACCAAAGCGCTCGAGGATGTCCGCCTGAATCCGCTGCGCCAGACCGAGCAGTTGCTTGCCCGACGCCTGGCCATAGTTGACCAGCACCAGCGACTGCAGCGCATGAACGCCGGCGTCGCCCTCACGAAAGCCCTTCCAGCCCGCCTGCTCGATCAACCAGCCCGCCGCCAGCTTGACCTGGCCATCGGCCTGAGGGTAGCCGACCACGCCAGGATGCGTGAGCTTGATCACGGCAAACTGCTCGGCGGACACCAGCGGGTTCTTGAAGAAGCTCCCCGCATTGCCCAGCGTCGCGGGGTCCGGCAGTTTTTCGCTGCGGATGGCGCAGATCGCACGGCTCACGTGGATCGGCGAAGGTTCTTTGATGCCCTGCTCTTCCAGGCGCTGACGCACCGGACCGTAATCGAGATGCAGGGTCGCCGAGTAGCTGAGCTTGAACCGAACCCGCAGGATCAGCCAGCGGTTCGGCTGATGCTTGAACAGGCTGTCGCGGTAGCCGAATTCGCAGTCGGCCAGGGCAAATTCCCGCAGCTCGCCGCTGTGTCGATCCATCGCGGTCAGGCTGTGGAAAACATCCTTGAGCTCAACGCCGTAAGCGCCGATGTTTTGCATCGGTGCAGCGCCGACGGTGCCGGGGATGAGGCTGAGGTTTTCCAACCCGGCCAGTCCCTGGGCGAGCGTGTCCAGCACGAAAGGATGCCAGGGCTCGCCCGCCTCCGCTTCGACAATGGCACCGCCGCAATCTTCATAGGTGATGCGGATGCCTCGGTTGGCCATGCGCAACACGAGGGCGTCGACATCACGGGTCAGCAGCAGGTTACTGCCACCGCCAATGACCATCAGTGGCACGTCGTGGCTGGATGAATACGCGAGGGCCTCGCGCACGTCGTCGTCGCTGAACGCCTCGGCAAAACGCCGGGCGCGCACAGCCACGCCGAACGTGTTGTAGGGCTTGAGAGACACGTCGTGCTGCACGTTCAGCGTCATGGGTGCATCCGTGAAAACTGTGGAAGAACGACCAGACCCAGGCTCATCAAACCTCCAGCAGACGACGGACGCGTTCCAGGTCTTCGGCGGTGTCGACACCGGCCGGTGGCGCTTCAAGGGCATCGGCCACGTGGATACGCACGCCGTGCCAGAGCGCACGCAACTGCTCAAGGTTCTCGGTGTTTTCCAGCCAGCAAGGCCCCCAGCTGACAAAGTCGTGGAGGAACCCGGCGCGGTAGGCATAGATGCCGATGTGGCGGCGGTACGGCACGCCTTCCGGCAACTCTTCGCGGGTCTTCGCCAGCGCATCGCGAGCCCAGGGCAGCGGCGCGCGGCTGAAGGTCAGGGCCAGGCCATTGAGGTCGGAACAGACCTTGACCACGTTGGGATTGAACAGCGATGCCACGTCCTCGATCGGCTCGGCGAGGGTCGACATGCGCGCCTCAGGGTGCGCCGCGAGGTTGTCGGCAACCTGATCGATCACAGCCGGCGGGATCATCGGCTCGTCGCCCTGGACGTTGACCACGATGGCGTCGTCGGCCAGACCCAGCTTGGCGGCGACTTCGGCCAGACGGTCAGTGCCGGAATTGTGATCATCGCGGGTCATCAGTACTTCGGCGCCGAACGCCTGGCAAGCCTCGACGATGCGCTGATCGTCAGTGGCAACCACCACACGCTCTGCGCTGCTTTTGCGCGCCTGTTCCCAGACGTGCTGGATCATCGGCTTGCCGGCGATGGTTTTCAGCGGCTTGCCCGGAAAGCGACTCGACCCATAGCGCGCAGGAATGACAACGGTAAACGCTGCGGTCATTTGTCCAGACGCTCGTCGGTGGTGAGGGTGCGCGCTTCGCTTTCCAGCATCACCGGAATGCCGTCGCGGATCGGGTAGGCAAGGCCGGCGCCTTTGCTGATCAGCTCGGTTTTGTCGGCGCTGAGCTTGAGCGGACCCTTGCAGATCGGGCAGGCAAGAATGTCGAGCAATTTGGTGTCCATAAGAGATCCTGAGCGAGTCATGGCAAAAGACGGGTTAACTGCGAATCGAACCAACTGACGAACGCCGGAGAAGGCACGGCTTCCACGGCCAGGTACCACCAGTCGGACGCTGCGAAGGACACGCATTTGACGGCGTCCTTCTCGGTCATGACCACGGGCAATGCCGGTGTAAACAAGAGGGCCTGGGCGCTGAACACGGCGTGGTCGGCGAACGCATGTGGAACAGGCCGCCAGTGTAGTCCTTCGAGGGTGTTGAAGAAACGTTGCGGATTACCGATGCCGGCCACCGCGTGGATCTGTGTGCCGGGCGGGAAATGATCGACCGGCCGGCGTTCACCGCTGAGCAGGTTGACCAGTGCCGAGGGCTTGAGCTGAAACGCAAAACCGTCTTCGCGATCTGCGCTCGCGCCGTTGTACAGCAGCGCATCAACGCTCTGCAGCCGCTCGACCGGTTCGCGCAACGGGCCCGCCGGCAGGCAGCGGCGATTGCCAAGCCCGCGAACGGCATCGATCAGCACCAGTTCGAGGTCGCGATTCAGGCGATAGTGCTGCAGGCCGTCGTCTGAAAGAATGAGGTCCAGGGGCTCCTCGGCCAGCAAGGCGCGCACGGCTTGCGAGCGGTCCGGGTCGATCATCAGCGGCACGCCGGTGCGATTGACGATCAACAGCGGTTCATCGCCCGCGTGTTCGGCAGCCTGTTGCGGCAGTACACGCCAGGGCAGGCTCGGCGGCTTGGCGCCGTAACCCCGGCTGACCACACCGACGCGCAGCCCGCGCGCGCGGCAATGATCGATCATCCAGAGAATCAGCGGCGTCTTGCCGGTGCCACCGATGGTGATATTGCCGACCACCACGACCGGAACGGGCGCTGTGTAAATGTCGCCCTGCCCGGCGAGAAAACGCGCGCGCTTGCGGTTCACCACGCGCCGGTACAGGCATTCGAGCGGGCGCAGCAGCGCCAGCGCCGGATGGCCTTGGTACCAGGCGTCGAGCAGTCGGTCAGTGAATGCCATCAGTTAGCCGATGCGGCCTCGACGGTGGTCATGCGCAAATGGGCGAAACCGAGTTTGCCGGCGGCGTCCATGGCGGTGATCACCGCCTGATGGGGGGTCTTGCCGTCAGCGCTGATCGACAGGGGCAGACTGGTGTCGCCCTCGGATTCCTTCTGCAAGGCATCGATGAGGGTTTCCAGCTTGCTGTCGCCCAGCAGGGTGTTGTTCACCGAATAAACGCCGTCGGCATTGATAGTGATGTCGAGGTGTTTTTTGTCGACGTCATCGGCCGAAGCGCCGGTCACCGCCTGGGGCAGGTCGACGCGCAGCTGGGTTTCCCGGGTGAACGTGGTGGTCACGACGAAGAACAGCAGCAGGATGAACACCACGTCGATCAGCGACACCAGATTGATGTCGATGGTCTCCCTGGGCTTGCGACGGCGGAATTTCACTTCTTCTTGCCCTCGCCACGCGCGGCAGCCTTGATGTCGGGCTTGGCGTCGGTGAGGTCGACGTCACGATCGCCCTGCACGACTTCCACCAGTTTGATGGCTTCCTGTTCCATGCCGACCACCAGCTCGTCGACGCGGCTTTGCAGATAGCGATGGAAGAAGATCGCGGGGATGGCAACGGTCAGGCCCGAGGCGGTGCAGATCAGCGCCTTGCCGATGCCGCCCGCGAGCATGCCGGCGTTGCCGGTCATGCCGCTGCTGGTGAACGAGCTGAAGATGTCGATCATGCCGAGCACGGTGCCCAGCAGACCCAGCAGCGGCGCCATGGCGGCGATGGTGCCAAGGGTCGCGAGATAGCGTTCGAGCTCGTGAATGACCCGGGCCGCGGCTTCCTCGATGCACTCTTTCATTATCTCGCGACCATGGCGGGAATTGGCCAGACCGGCGGCGAGGATTTCACCCAGCGGCGAGTCGGCGCGCAGCTCCTTGAGCTTCTCGGCGCTCAGCTGTTTGTCCTGAATCCAGCGCCACACCTGACCGAGCAAATGCGGCGGCGTGATACGGCTGGCGCGCAGGGTCCAGAGGCGTTCGATGATGATTCCGACGGCGGCAATGGAACTCAAAATGATCGGCAGCATCATCCAGCCACCTGATTTGACCAGCTCCCACACAGCGACCACCCCCTCAAAAAAAGTGGCGCCACTCTAACATAGCGTCGGCGCCTCGCCGAACGTGTCGATGAATAACCCTCCCTTTCAGTCACGCCAGAAGCGTCGAGTCCTACGTTCAGCCCGGGCTTCTTCGTAGGCGCCCACTTGCAAGGTGATGGCACCCTGTTCGGCGCTGTCGTGAATCTCCATGCCGGACCACGCGTAGCGCGACAGCACCAGCGGATGCGGGTGGCCGAACGCATTATTGCGGCCTCGGGAAATCAGCACGCCATGCGCACCGACAGCGCGCAAAAAAGCCCGGGACGACGAGCTGCGGCTGCCGTGGTGGGGGGATTGCAGCCAGTGAGCGCTGACGTCGAAGCCGTCGTCGAGCATCGCGCGCTCTGCCTCTACATCGATATCACCGGTGAGCAACAGCCGCTCGCCGTTGGCCTCGACGCTGAGCACGCAAGAGGCCTGATTGCCTTCGGCGGCATGCTCCCAGATCCAGGTGGAGAAAGTGACCTCATCCCACGTCCATGTTTCCCCGTTACGGCAGGACTCGGCCGACAGTTCGGCGGGCATACGCCCTGTGTCGCCCGCCAGCACCCGCGCAACGGGCACGCCTTTGAGAACGGCAGCGGCGCCACCGGCGTGGTCGGAATCGGCATGACTGAGCAGCAGCGTGTCCAGCCGTTTGACCCCGGCGCGGCGAATGGCCGGCAACACTACGCGCTCGCCGATATCAAAATCACCAAAGCGCGGCCCCGCGTCATAGAGCAGTGCGTGGTCCCGGGTGCGCAGCAAAATGGCGAGGCCCTGCCCCACGTCCAGTTGCAGCACTTCGACTTGCCCGACGGGCACGGCTTTCTGCGGTGGGAAGATGCACAGCAATAGCAAGGGCCAACCCAGCGGGCGCATGGGCAGGCCTTTGGGCAGCAACAGCAGCAGCGCGCCGAGCAGGCTTAATGGCCAGACCCACAGCGGCACATGCGGGCCGGTCCAGGCGGGAGCGAGATCGGCCATGAACGTGAGCCAGCGAAACAAACCGTCCATCGAGCCGCCCGCCAGCCACAGCAGGCTTTCGCCCAGGGGCGGGATCGCCAGCAGCAGCGTGCCGAGCAACGCCAGGGGCAAAATCAACAGACTCAACCACGGTACGGCCAGCAGATTGACGGCCGGACCGCTCACGCTCACTGGCAAGTTCAGCGCCAGCAGCACCGGCAACAGCCCCAGCGCGATGAGCCACTGTGCGCGGGTCCAGCTTTGCAGCCAGCTCCAAGACCCGAGTCGCCCGCTGAAGATCAGCATTAAGATGCCGACGGCCAGAAACGACAGCCAGAAACCCGGCCGCAACGTGACCAGCGGCTCGGCGATCAGCACCAGATTCAGCGCCAGCAACAGTGGCCACGTGGTGCCCAGCTGGCGAAAACGCAGACGCCAGAGCAGCACCAGCCCCAGCATGATGACGGCCCGCTGCACCGGCACTTCAAAGCCTGCCAGCACGCCATAGGCCAGCGCGCCCGCGAACGCCGCGAGGCACGCCGAGTGCAGCCAGGGCAAAAACGGCGGCCACGCACCCCAGCGGGCCAGGCCGGCGACAAGGCCGTAGAGCAAACCCGCGAGCAAGCCGATGTGCGTCCCGGAAATGACCAGCAAGTGAACAGTCCCGGTGTCCTGCAGGACTTGCCAATCGGCGGCACTCAGCCCGGAATCGTCCCCCAGCACCAAGGCGGCCAGCCCGCCCTGTCGGCCTTGGGCATCCACACTGAGCAGGCGCTGGCGAATGCCGTCGCGCCAATTGCCCAGAGCCGGTTCAAGCAACTGGCCGTCCACCACCGTGCCGGTGGCGCCAATGCGCTGGGCCAGCAGCCATGCCTGGTAATCGAAGGCGCCGGGGTTGACCAGCCCACCGGGTCGCTTGAGCTTGACCGCCACACGCCAGCGTTCGCCGCTGCTGATGGGCGGGCCGCCATACCAGCCAATGCGGATCTGCTCCGGCAGCCGCGCCCGTCGTGAAACAGGATCCTCCAGCTGAAAACGCACCACGCCGTCGATCGTCTGCGGTAGCCCGATGACGCGCCCTTCCAGCCAGAGCGTTTGCCCATCGAGGCGCTCGGCCAGTCGATCGTCCAGCGCCGACGACGCGGACACACAGGCCCAGGCCAGGCCGAACAGGTAAAACGCCAGCGGGTAGGTACGAAACGGCAGCAGCATCAGCGCGACCACGGGCATCATCAGCAGCAACCAGACCGGCGGTAATGCCGGCAGAAAACGCAACGTCAGCAATCCGAGTGCAAGCGCGAGCATCCCTGTGCGCATTAGGCTTTCCTTGTTAGCGGGCGAATTCGACTCCAATGGCTTAGCTGATGCCCCGGCCTGCGCACTTATTAATTGTCACAAAGTCTGAATTTGCGTCTGCGACTATCCGTGCATACTTCCCCGAATTTCCCGCCCACCTCGCCGGATTCCCGTATGCCACGCCACCTGATCAAGCGGTACCTGCCCGATCCGAACAGCATCCGGGAACATAAGTCCTTACGCTTTCTTGGCTCTCTTCTGCACGCCCCCAACCTCTGGCACCTCAATCGACACTCCGTGGCGCGCGCGATGGGGATCGGGCTGTTCGCCGCCTTGATGCCCATGCCGTTGCAGATGCTGCTGGCCGCCGTGCTGGCGATCTGGGTGCGGGCCAATATGCCGATCGCGGTGAGTCTGTGCTGGCTGACCAACCCGCTGACGATGCCGCCGGTGTTTTATTGCACCTACAAAATCGGCGCGTTGCTGATGGGCTTGCCGCCGCGGCATTTCCCGGACGAACTGAGCTGGGACTGGATCAGCGGACAGCTGTCCACCTTGTGGCAGCCGTTTTTGCTGGGATCGGTGGTGGCGGGGATTGTGCTGGGTGTGGCGGGGTATTTCGGGACGATGGCGTACTGGCGCTGGTGGGTCGGAAGGCAGTGGAAGGCGCGTCAGGTGCGGCGTAAGTCAGTGTAGGAGCGCGCTTGCCCGCGAACGCGCCAAGCCAGAAGACATGATCGTTCCCACGCTCCGCGTGGTAACGGCCCGTTTGACGCTCGGCGTCACAGTCAACGCAGAGCGTTTGGGGCGGCATTACCACGCGGAGCGTGGGAACGATCGTTCTGAAATCCGTTACTGACGCATCCCGCGTCCGCTCACCAGCAGCCGAGCGCAGCCCAGGTACAGCACGATGGTCGCGACGACCATGAAGGCCAAGGCAATGCTGATCTTGATGTCCGACACGCCGAGAATGCCGAAGCGGAAGGCGTTGACCATATGCAGCACCGGGTTGGCCAGCGACACGGTCTGCCAGAAGGGCGGCAGCAGGTTGATCGAGTAGAACACCCCGCCCAGGTAGGTCAGCGGCGTCAGCACGAACGTCGGGATGATCGAAATATCATCGAAATTGCGCGCAAACACAGCGTTGATAAAGCCCAACAGCGAGAAAATCGTCGCGGTCAGCAGCACCACAATGATGGTGATGCCCAAGTGATGCACCTGCAGGTCGGTGAAGAACATCGACAGCATCGTGACGATCACCCCCACCGCCAGCCCGCGCAGCACGCCGCCGATGGTGTAGCCGATCAGAATGGTGTGCGGCGATACCGGCGAGACCATCAGCTCTTCGACCGAACGCTGGAACTTGGCGCCGAAGAAGCTCGACACCACGTTGCCGTAGGAGTTGGTGATCACCGACATCATGATCAGGCCGGGCACGATGTACTGCATGTAGGTGAAGCCACCCATGTCGCCGATCTGCCGACCGATCAGGTTGCCGAAGATCACGAAGTACAGAACCATGGTGATCGCCGGCGGCAGCAGGGTCTGCGGCCAGATCCGCATGAAACGCCTTACCTCACGATAAACGATGGTGTTCAGGGCAATCAGATTGGGGCGCAGCTCCGAGCTCATATCGCCACCTTCGCCAGATTCTTCTCGACCAGACCCACAAACAGCTCCTCAAGGCGATTGGTTTTATTGCGCAGGCTCAACACCTGAATGTTCTGCAGCGACAACTGACTGAACAGCGACGTGATGCCGATGGTTTTGTCGACCTGCACCTCAAGCGTCTGGTTGTCCACCAGTCGCACCGGATAGTCGTTGAGCTGAGGCGCGGCTTGCAGCGGATCGCGCAGGTCCAGCAGGAAGGTCTCAACGGTCAGTTTGTTGAGCAGCGTCTTCATGCCGGTGTTTTCGATGATCGTGCCGTGATCGATGATGCCGATGTTGCGGCACAGCTGCTCAGCCTCCTCCAGGTAATGGGTGGTGAGGATGATGGTGATGCCTTTTTCGTTCAGCTCGGTGAGAAAGGTCCACATCGAACGACGCAGCTCGATATCAACGCCCGCGGTGGGCTCGTCAAGGATCAACAGACGCGGCTCGTGAATAAGCGCGCGGGCGATCATCAAGCGGCGCTTCATGCCGCCGGACAACGAGCGCGAAGGCACATCGCGCTTGTCCCACAGCCCCAATTGAGTCAGGTACTGCTCAGCGCGCTCTTTGGCGATCTTCGGCGGAATGCCGTAATAACCCGCCTGGGTCACGACGATGTCGAAGGTCTTCTCGAACTGATTGAAATTGAATTCCTGCGGTACCACGCCGATCGAGCGCTTGAGCTGCGCCGGGTTGCGATCAAGGTCGTGGCCGAAAATGTTCACCGTGCCGCTGGTCTTGTTGACCAGGGTCGAGATGATCCCGATGGTGGTGGATTTGCCGGCGCCGTTGGGGCCGAGCAATGCGAAGAAATCACCCTCGGCGACGTCCAGATCAATGCCCTTGAGGGCCTGGAAACCGTTGCCGTAGGTCTTGGTTAGCTGCCGGATGGACAGAGCTGAACTCATGACTGAACACACACCAATAAAAATGAAAAAGGGAAGATAAACGAATACGAACGTGCAGTTGCCGGGCTCAGCGGCGCGCTGACATTTACCGTGCTGCGCACCTGGAATATCAGGCGCAACACATGCCTACAAATGCAGCGGCAGCAATGTTGCGTGCCGATGCCGCCCAAGTACAGCGACATCGATTGATAGTCAGTATTAACTCGACACGGGCTAAACTCAGGTCAGCGCGGTCATCACGGCCTTCTGATACGCCGGACGCTGCTGCAAACGTTCGTACCAGGCTTTGAGGTGGGGCAGCTCAAGGCGTTCAATCGGCATTTCGAACCAGGGGTAAGCGAAGCAGCCGAGGGGAATGTCGCCCATGCCGAATTCATCGCCCGATAGGTACGGCTGACGGGCCAGTGCTGCGTCGACGATGACCAGCAGGCGCTCGACTTCAGCTTTAGCCGCATTGATCTGCGTCCAGTCCTGCTGCTCGGCAGGGGTGCGCAACACGCCCCAGAACACCGGGCGGAATGGGCCGGCCAGCGTCGACGTGGTCCAGTCCATCCACTTCTCGGCCTGGGCACGCGCCTTGGGGCTGGCCGGATAGAGAGCCGAGTCCGGCGCGTATTGCGCGGCCAGGTAGCGAACGATGGTGTTGGACTCCCACAGCACGAACTCGCCGTCTTCGATCATCGGCACCACACCGTTGGGGTTCTTCGCCAGGTATTCGGGCTGATCGTTGACACCGAAGGCGCCGCCGGCATTCAGCGACTCATAATCGAGCCCCAGTTCCTCGGCGATCCACAGCGCCTTGCGCACATTGGACGAGTTCTTGCGGCCCCAGATCTTCAACATGTTGGCATTCTCCGTGTGGTCAACGAGCGGTGAGTGGCGTTTGCGGCGGGCCACAGTCTACTCCGGGATGCGGGTGTTCGAGCCACAACTTCCTGTGCATCGGCCACCCCCCGAACTCCCTTGGTAGCACGGGGTCACTATCGATGCGCGGGCCAGAGCGGTCGACTGCGCAGCCGGTCGCGCTCATCGCACCGTCATCATGGAGGGCTGTTTATGTTGTTGCTGTGGATCGTAGTGTTGGTGGTTGGCGTGGCCTGGCTGGCCCATCGGCGAGTTGCGCCCTTCCCCGCCCTGGGCATCGTCGCGGTATACCTGTTGGCGATGGGCGCGTTCAGCCATGCCCATGCCTGGATGATCATTCCGTGGGTGCTGTGGCTGGGCGTCGCGTTGCTGCTGGCGCTGCCGGACCTGCGACGCAAACACTTCAGTGCGCCGATGTTCTCGTGGTTTCAGAAAGTGCTGCCGCCGATGTCCGCCACCGAGCGTGACGCCATCGACGCCGGCACGGTGTGGTGGGATGGCGAGCTGTTCAGCGGCCGTCCGGACTGGAACACCCTGCTCAGCTACCCGAAGAGCAAACTGACCGATGAAGAGCAGGCTTTCCTTGATGGCCCGACCGAAGAACTCTGCGCCATGGTCAGCGACTGGGAAATCGGCCAGGCCATGGACCTGCCGCCGCAAGCGTGGGCGCATATAAAGGAACATGGTTTCTTCGCGCTGATCATTCCCAAGGAATACGGCGGCAAAGGGTTCTCGGCCTACGCCCACTCCCAAGTGGCGATGAAACTGGCGACCCGCAGCGGCGATCTGGCCTCGACGGTGATGGTGCCCAACTCACTGGGCCCGGCAGAGCTGCTGCTGCATTACGGCACCGACGAGCAGCGCAATCACTACTTGCCACGCCTGGCCCGTGGCGACGAGATCCCGTGCTTCGCATTGACCGGCCCGCTGGCTGGCTCCGACGCAGGGGCGATGCCCGACACCGGGATCATCTGCAAGGGCCAGTGGGAAGGTGAGGAAGTCATCGGTCTGCGCCTGAATTGGGAAAAGCGCTACATCACCCTCGGCCCGGTCGCCACTCTGCTCGGCCTCGCCTTCAAGGCCTACGACCCTGAGCATTTGCTGGGTGACGAAACAGACCTGGGTATCACTCTGGCGCTGATTCCGACCGACACGGCAGGTGTAGAGATCGGCCGTCGTCATGTGCCACTGGGCGCGGCGTTCATGAACGGCCCGAACTCGGGCAAGGACGTGTTCATTCCGCTGGAGTACCTGATCGGCGGGCAGGACATGCTCGGCAAAGGCTGGATGATGTTGATGAATTGCCTGTCGGTCGGGCGTTCGATCTCGCTCCCGGCCGTCGGTACTGGTGCAGCCAAATTCACCAGCCTGGTCACCGGCCAGTACACCCAGGTTCGCGAGCAGTTCAACGTACCCCTGGCGGCGTTCGAAGGAATTCAGGAGTCCCTGGCACGAATCGGCGGCAACGCCTGGTTGATGGACAGTGCGCGCATCCTCACCGCAAACGCAGTGGATCTGGGCGAGAAGCCTTCGGTGCTGTCGGCGATTCTGAAATACCACCTGACCGAGCGCGGCCGCGAGTGCATCACCCACGCGATGGATGTGCATGGCGGCAAGGGCATCATCATGGGCCCGAACAACTATCTGGGTCGCTCGTGGCAAGGCGCGCCGATCTTCATCACCGTCGAAGGCGCAAACATTCTGTCGCGCAACCTGATGATCTTCGGTCAGGGCGCCATTCGCTGCCATCCGTTCGTGCTGAAGGAAATGGCCCTCGCCGGTCGTAAGGATCATGACCGCGCAGTGGTGGAATTCGACGACCTGCTGATGCAGCACATTGGTTTCGCCGTGCGTAACGCGGCCAGTACGCTGGTGTTGAACCTGGGCCTTGGGCATTTCGAAAGCGTGCCGGGTGATCGCCTGAGTCAGGGTTATTTCCGCGCGCTGAACCGGCAGGCCGCAGCGTTTGCGATGCTGGCTGACCTGAGCATGATGCTGCTGGGCGGCGAGCTGAAACGTCGCGAGCGTCTGTCGGCGCGCTTGGGCGATGTGCTGAGCCACATGTACCTGGCGTCCGCCGCGCTCAAGCGTTACCACGATCTGGATTATCCCGAAGCGCTGGCCCCTCTGTTCTGCTGGTCCATGGAAGAAGCGCTGGGTGAGTCGGAGCGTGCGCTGGATGAGCTGCTGAGCAATTTCCCTAACCGCATTCTTGGCGGGCTGCTGCGGGTGATCGTGTTCCCGTTCGGCCGTCGCCACAAAGGGCCATCGGACAGGCTCGATGCGCAGGTCGCGGAAATCCTCGGCCGTGCCAAAGGCGACCCGGCGCTGGAATCGGTGCTTGCCGGTTGTTATCGCCCGACCGACGCCGAGGATCCGGTCGGCGCGTTGCAGCACGCCAGCGACTTGCTCATCGGCGCCAAGGCTATTCGCAGCAAGCTTCATCAGGCGGTGAAAAGCGGTCAGGTCAAGCCGGCGGGTGGGGAGCCTCTGATCGATGCCGCGCTCAACGCAGGCGTGTTGCAGGCGGCCGAGGCGGAAACCTTGCGCGCGGCAGAAGCGGCGCGACGCAAGGTGATCGATGTGGATGATTTCGACAAGGAAGAGCTGGTCGCCACTGCAGGCAAAATCCGCTGATTAATTGAGGCAAACCCTGTAGGAGCGCGCTTGCCCGCGATTGCGGTAGGTCAGCAACATGAACGTTAGCTGACACGACCTCATTCGCGGGCAGCGCGCTTCTACAGGTGCTGCCCACGACTTACGTCTACATACACCGCTCTGGCGAATTGTCCTACACTCCTTGGAACAACAAGAAAAACCCAAGGGGACGCACCATGATTGACCAACGCCTGACTCATCGCTGCCTGCTCTCTGAAATTGCCTCGGGGGAGGATCTTTACAGCGGCAAGCCGACCCAAACCCTGCAAACCCTTCTGATGATGGGCTTCGTCACCCGTCTGCCCAGTCCCGACCGCACCTTTGCGCACCTTGCCCTCACTGAGGCAGGCCACCGTTATCTGGCCGGGTTGTGGCATTGAGATAGCCGCAGGCGGCGGGGGGATCTATACTCCCGCGCCTGTTTTTGTCTCTGAGGGCTTCATCATGGCCGACGCCAATCTCGACCACATCATGAATCAGCTGTTGCATTTGCGCGGCATCCTGGTCGCGCTGGGAGAAGCCGAGCAGGTCCCCGAGGAAAGCCATGCGCTGTTTCTGGAGCGTTACGATGAGTTGCTGACGCTGTTGCCGGCTGATCCGATCGAGAGTCAGTATCTGGGGCAGGATTTGTTGTGTCAGGTGATTCAGCGTTACCCGCAGATTGCGCATTTGGTGCCGCGGGATTTGCTGTGGTTTTTCGCGGGCGATTGTCTGCATTTCATGCCGGACGACGAGATTGATTTGTATACGGCGCTGGAGGAGCGTCGGTTTGAGGCGATGGAGAACGAGGAGCCGTTTGACTGGAATCAGGAGAAGCAGTTGTTGGCGATGTCGCAGTCTGAGTTCAAGCATTGATCTGAGGTCGGCATTACGATCCAGATCAAGATCAAAGGCGTCGGCCTAACGGCCTCTGTTTCGCCTTCGGCGAGTTACTTTTGAAAAGCACCAAAAGTAACCAAAAGTGCCTGCTCTCGGTTTGGCCCCTCCTCCGTCGGGGTTCCTTCACTCCGGTCCCGCTCCGTGGGCACGCGCCGAACGGACATCCATGTCCTGACGGCGCTCTCGCCGCATCCATGCGGCTCGGCCCACTCCGCGAGACCTGCGTTCAGCCTGCACCCAAGTCGCGTTCGGCGGTGCCTGGACCTTCTGCGTTTAAAGATCAAAATCAAGATCAACAACAGACCAACGGCTTCCCGGCTAAAGCCGGTCCCACAGAATATGCGCGCTGCTCTTCGTGGGACCGGCTTTAGCCGGGAAGAGGCCAGTGCGAGCGCCGCGAATCGATCGTCCCCGCGCTCTGCGTGGGAATGCAGCTCAGGACCCTCCGCGTCACTCTGCACTCAGCCCTACCGTGAGCAGGCCGTGGTTGCTCAGGATCATCACGTTCTTGTCGCCCAGGTCCGCCACCCGCCGCTCGCGCCCGCCGAGGCCCTGCGCAGTACCTTCGTCACCGAGATACGTCACGGGCCCGGAAAAACCGAGACTTCGGCAGCTCGTGAGGCTGCGCGATGGCAAATGTCGTCGGGCAGACAGGTTACACAGGCGCAGGCTCGGCTGGATTGATGCCGACAATAGAAATCAGCGGTTCATCCAGATAAAGGCCGTCATAAAGGACCGGAACGCTTGTGTGGTTGCCGCTCAGTGCAATCTGGAAGAAACGCCCGTCTGCATCGGCTTCAAAGGAGCGCAGGTAGGTCCTGTCCTGGTCTTCGTTGTAGTCGAGCTTCAAGGTGCCATTTCGTCCATCGCCCGTGCGGTCGAACCCCAGATCGAGAATGAACAGACGGTCTCCGCTTTCAAAGTCGGTGATAAGGTCCGAATGACTGGCGTCCGCCGTGCGATAGCTGTCGGTCATGCGGTAATAAACGAAGTCATCAAGGCCGCTGCCACCGGTGAGTGTGTCCTTGCCCATGCCACCGGCCATGACGTCGTTACCAGCGCCCCCGTTTATGATGTCGTTGCCCTGAAAACCCACCATCTGATCATTGCCCACGCCGCCGACCAGGATGTCATTGCCGCCGGTGCCGAGCACATCCATGTTATCGCGGGTCATCGTATTGACGATCTTGGGCCCGGTGGTGTTACCGAAATCCACCGTGTCGCGATTCAGGTCGGCCTTGAGATTACCGCTGAACAGGATTTCAAACTGATTGCCGTCAGCATCGGCTTCCAGCGACTTCAAGGCTGTCTGCGTACCTGCGCCATTGACCACGACCTTCAGAGTGCCATTGAAGCCATTGCCCAGGCCGCTGAACCCCAGACTGGACAGATCCACGAGATCGCCCTCAGCTGCATTGAAATCAGTGATCAGATCCCGACCGGCAGTGTGGGCAGAACCTGTCGAAGTGCGGATGCTGTCGGACACGGAACTGAATACGAACTCGTCGGCGCCGGTGCCCCCGGTCAGGGTATCGCCGCCCAGGCCGCCCGCCAGACGATCATCGCCGGCCAGGCCAGACAAGGTATCGCGACCCCCGTAGCCCATCAGGGTCTCTGCGCCCGCCGAGGTGCCGACAACGCTGTCGCCCGAATCGCTGCCTGCAATCAGGCGCTGGAAGTTGGCGTTGGTCAGGGTGTAATCGCCACTCAGGAGTAGCTCGAACCGGTTGCCGCTTTCATCGACATCGTAGCTTCTGAGAATCGTCCGATAATAGCCGTCATCTGTATTGCTGACGATCTGAACGGTTCCGTGTGTGCCGTCACCAATGCCGGAAATGCCCAGCGCGGTCAGGTCAAGGCGATCAGCCTTATCGAAATAATCGATGTAGTCGACGTGCGAGCCGCTACTGTCGCTGATGGACGCATAGCGCAGTACGGCGTTTCCATAGGCGTAGAAACTGTCCGAACCGGCCCCGCCGATCAGCACGCTGTCACCTCGACCCTCAATGTAATCGTCGCCAGCACCGCCGTAGATAACATTGAGATCGAAGGAACTGAAAAATTCATCCTTACCCGCGGTGCCGTACCAAAAAACCTTTTGTTTATCTGCCATTGGAACGCTCCCTGAGCTGCCGCCAGAGTGGGCGGCGATAGCTGTGATAGGCAAAACGGCAGTTGGTTCGCGGGCAGCAGTGGCCAGTATCGACTTTCCGTGAACAAATGCTGTGCTGGTCTTCATAAGCTTGCAGCATCCTGTAGGAGCGCGCTTGCCCGCGAAGAGGCAGGTACATCCGACGCGTTTGTATCGGATGTACCTGCCTCTTCGCGCGCTCCAACAACGTTTCGCGTTGCTGAATCAATGTGATCACGCCTGATAATCCGTCCCGTGCCGATCCAGTTCGCGAATCAGCGCATTCCAGTGCCGTGTCACGCCAGGCCCCGTGCCGCTTTTGAGCACCTTGGCCTGTTCTTCCACCCTATTCACCACTTCCTCAGGCGGGAAGATCAGTTCGGCATTGCCCGCCGCCTGCGCGGCAATCTGGATGTTGCAGGCGTATTCGAGGTTGTGCAGCTGTTGAAACGCATGCTCGACACTCAGCCCTGCCGTGAGCAGACCGTGGTTGCGCAGGATCATCACGCTCTTGTCGCCCAGGTCCGCCACCAGTCGTTCGCGCTCGCCGAGGTCCTGCGCGATGCCTTCGTAACCGTGGTACGCCAAGCGCCCGGAGAAACCGAGGGAATGCTGGGAGATCAGCAATAGCCCGTTTTTCTGCGCAGAGACGGCAATCCCGTCGCGGGTGTGGGTGTGCAGCACCGCCTGCAAATCAGGGCGCGCTGCATGGATGGCGCTGTGGATCACATAGCCGGCGTTGTTGATGCCCAGGCCGGTCGGGTCATCGACGATGGTGCCGTCGATATCGACTTTGACCAGATTGGAGGCCGTGATCTCGTCGAACAGCAAGCCAAAGGCGTTGATCAGGAAGTGCTCGTCAGGACCCGGCACGCGCGCGGAAAAGTGCGTGTAGATGTGATCGGTCCAGCGTTTCAGGGCGGCGAACCGGTAAGCCGCCGCCAGTTTCACCCGCACCTCCCACTCTTGCGGGCTGACCCGATCGCGTACGCTGCTGGCATTAGCGATGGTGCTGACGCTGGACTGAACGGGTAAAGCACTGACGTTGCTCATGCATGACTCCCTGAGGGTCTGGTTCAGACTTGATCAGGGCAGCCTATGCGTTGTCGAAAACGATTAAAAATCACATTTTCTTCTAAGCTAATTATCAATATTTTTTATTATCGAACCGGAATGGGCCTTAAGCGGTATCCCGTTCCTGCCCAGCGATTGCGCCATCAGACCACTGAGCGATTCCTGCACGACCGCCAGAGGATAGGCGGCAGCTGATGGTTAGACCTACCGAGTCCGTTAGCGAAATTCAGACTGCCTAACGTGATATGCACTGACAGTTATCCGCCCTTCTCTCAAACGCATGTCTGTCGCTCAATACCGCCTGAGTCGAGAGGCAGCGATCGGCCAGAGGGAGACAGTCAGCGACCTGACTGATCACGCAGGGCATCCAGAAGCAGACGAAAAGCCGGTTTGTGTTGGCGCCGGCTTGGGTAGTAGAGGTGATACCCGGTGACGGTGCCAGTCCAGTCCTCAAGCAGCCGCACCAGGCGACCTTGTGCCAGATCTTGCTCGACCAGATGCTCCGGGAAGTACCCCAGTCCGGCACCCGCCCTGACAAAATCACGCATGAGCCAGATGTTGTTACTCACCAGATGCCCGTCGGCGCGTACTTTGATTTCTCTCCCGTTTTTTGCGAAAGGCCAAGCCCACAATCCTCCCGAGGTGGGCTGGCGCAGGTTGATACAGGCGTGCTCGGTCAGATCCTGTGGCGTCAGGGGTTTAGCACGGTGTTCCAGATAGGCGGGGGCGGCCACCAATGCCATGCGAAAATCCCGGCCGATGGGCATGCTGATCATGTCCTGAGCCAGCTGCGCCCCCAGGCGGATACCGGCATCGAAGCGCTCTGCAACGATGTCGACCAATGCGTAGCTGTCGTTGATTTCAACCTTGATGCCCGGATAGTCGGTCATCAATTGCAGCGCAGCCGGGGCAAGGACTAGATGGGTTGCGTGCTCCATGGAGGTGATGCGCAGGCTACCAGCGGGCATGCCGCTGAGTTCGCTCAGCTCGTTGAGCCCTGACTCGATCCCGTCAAAATGCGGCCCGATGCTCTCGATCAGGCGCGCTCCGGCTTCGGTCGGCGCGACGCTGCGGGTACTGCGGGTCAGCAATTGCACACCCAGGCGCGATTCCAGCTTGGTGATGGTGCGGCTCAGCGCAGGCTGGGAAACGCCAAGCTGGGCCGCCGCTTTGGTAAAACTGCCTTCACGGGCCACTCGAAGGAGGGCCAAGAGGTCGGTGACGGTGTCGCGCACGATTGATGCTCTGGGGTTATAGGTCTATTCCAACCATACCATCTAATCATTTGTAGGCAGGATGGCTAGAGTGTCGCCTTTGCTTCGCGGCCCTTTCAGGAATCATCTCCTCCATGAGTAAACAAACATTCGATGTGATCATTTTCGGCGCCACGGGTTACACCGGTCGGCTGGTCGCTGAATACTTCTTCACTCAATACGGCGTCGACGGCCCTGTTAAGTGGGCCATTGCCGGTCGCAGCTTGAGCAAGCTGGAAGCCATTCGGGACAGTTGGGCAAACGCCGCAGCGCTGCCGCTGATCGTGGCCGATGCCCAGGACCGGGCGTCCGTGCGCGACATGGTTGCCGCGACCCGGGTGGTGATTACCACCGCAGGGCCGTTTTCGGTCTATGGCTCGGACCTGGTGGCAGCCTGCGCCGAGTCGGGGACGGACTACGTCGACCTCTCGGGGGAGATCCCCTGGATTGCCCAAATGATCGGCAGCTATCAGGCCCAAGCCCAGGCATCGGGCGCGCGACTGGTGTTCTCCTGTGGTTTCGATTCGGTGCCGTTCGACCTCGGCGTATGGTTCACCCAGCAGCAGGTCATGAAGAAGTTCGCTCGCTACGCGCCTCGGATCAGGGGCCGCGTGCGCAAGATGCAAGGCGTGCTGTCCGGTGGCACGTTCCTGAGTGTCGATGCGGTGGTTGCAGCGGCAGCGCAGGATCCTGCGTTGGGCGCACTGGTCGCCGATCCATTTGCCTACACACCGGGATTCAAAGGTGTCGAGCAACCTGATGATCAGACCCCCTACCAGGATGAACTGGCTCAGACCTGGGTCGGGCCTTTCATCATGTCGGGCATCAATTCCAAGGCGGTGCATCGCACAAACTTGCTGGAAGGGCACCTGTGGGGCACGTCGTTTCAGTACGACGAAATGCTGATGCTCAAGGCACAACCGAGCGAAGACGATGAGCCTGGCCTGGCGGGCTTCTCCTTTAATGAGGGCGGTCATCCGCAACCGGGGCAAGGGCCGACACAGAAGGAGCTTGAGGCAGGCTTTTATGATGTGCTGTTCATCGCTGAACTGGCCGATGGTCAGGTGCTCAAGGCATCCGTGAGTTGCGACGAGGATCCGGGCTACCTGTCGACATCCAAGATGTTGGCCGAGTCAGCGATGGCGTTGGCGTTCGATGTGACACGTGAGGAGACCCCGGGCGGTTGCTGGACGCCCGCGGCGGCGTTGAATGAGGCGTTGCTCAACCGCCTGACTGAAAAAGCCGGACTGAGGTTTACAGTCGAGGGCTAATTCGACGGGCAGCTAAACAGGCTGAATGTCTTTGACGTTCAGCTTTCAGAGTCTTTAGCCCTCTCAACAATTAGCCCACTCAACAAAAGGTGTCCCATGAATGTGCCAAACCGTATGAACTACATCGAGATCACCGAACCCGGTGGCCCCGAAGTGTTAAAGATAATGCAGGCCGATGTGCCAACGCCGGGTGATCACGAGTTGCTGATCCGGGTTCACGCCGCCGGCATCAATCGTCCTGATGTCATACAGCGTTCGGGCAAATACCCGATGAAACCCGGCATGACCCCTGTGCCCGGGCTGGAAGTGGCCGGTGAGGTTGTTGGGGTTGGCGCAAACGTGGCCGATTTCAAGCTGGGCGACAAGGTCTGTGCGCTGACCAATGGCGGTGGTTACGCCGAATACTGCGTTGTGGCGGCCACCCAATCATTACCGGTCCCTGACGGCGTGGACATGATTCAGGCCGCGGCTATTCCGGAAACATTCTTTACCGTGTGGGCCAATCTTTTCGAACTGGGCCGTGCCCGAAAGGGCTGCACCGTATTGATCCATGGCGGCACCAGCGGCATCGGCACGACCGCGCTGATGCTGTGCAAGGCCTTGGGGATCAAGGCTTTTGCAACGGCCGGCAGCCAGGAAAAGTGCGACCGGATCCGCGCGCTGGGTGGCGAAGCGATCAATTACCGCGAGGTGGACTTCGCTCAGGAGATCGCCCGGCAAACCCACGAGAAGGGTGTGGACGTAATTCTCGACATCATGGGCGGGAGCTATTTCGAGAGCAACGTGGCGTCACTTGCACGACGCGGTCGACTGGTCATTATCGGTTTTCTGGGCGGCAGCTCCGTCAAGGACTTCAATCTGCTGGCGCTGATGGAAAAGCAAGGCTCGGTGACAGGGTCGATGATGCGTTCGCGCAGCGCGGAGGAAAAAGCCGAGATTGCTCGCGCCGTACTAGCCAATGTCTGGCCGTTGCTCAGTCAAGGCGAATGCCTGCCGATCATTGACCGTGTTTTTCCTCTCGCCGACGCAGTACAAGCGCATCAGCGAATGGAACAAGGCGACCATGTCGGCAAAATCGTGCTGAAGGTGGTGTAAATGGGAGTCGCCCGGTGCGTGGTATTGAATGCCCGCCGGGCGTGTTCATTTTTTGTTCGAGGTGTCCATGGTTGTGTGGGTGGCGAGCGGATGCTTCTGTTCGGTTTTAGCCACGTGCTGAGGGGCCGCTTTGGGTCAATAGCTGACTCTCTCGGACTCCGCGTAACGACGCTCGGCAATTGGTGTATGCACTGAGCCTATGCCGGCATGGATAGAAGCGACATGAGTCAGCAGAGTTCCAATCTGCGAGAATCCATCCTCGCAGTGCTGACTAGGTATCGACGTTGATAGCCGCTGCCTTAAAAAGCACGCGGCGTCATGTGGTGATAAGTGCCTTCCGTCTAAACGCCACTGCTTTCGAGCAATGGATAAAGTGACATTATTAGAAGAATCGCCATCGTGATGTTGAAGGCATGCAGGTACGACCGTTTCGTTAAAAAACGTCGTAACGCTGAGCCAAATCCCGCCCATGACAAAACACATGGAATGTTAACCACAGCAAAGCAAGCAGCGACGACAACGACGTTGTAAATATATCCCTCAGAGGGTGTGTAGGTCGTGATTGCCCCAATCGCCATGACCCATGACTTTGGATTAATCCATTGAAATGCTGCCGCGCCCAGGAAACTTAGCGGCCGGCTATTCACGTGGGATCCGCTCTCTAATGGGCCTGAGGTAGCTATTTTCCATGCTAAATAGATCAGATACGCGGCACCCGCGTAGCGCAAAAAGCTATAGATGGAAGGGAAGGCTTCCAATACAGCCCCTAGCCCTAACCCCACTGCTAAAACCATCGCCATGAACCCTAAACTGACGCCTAAGGCGTGAGGAATGGTCTGGAAAAAACCAAAATTTACGCCAGATGCTAAGAGCATAGTATTGTTAGGGCCAGGTGTAATTGATGACACAAATGCAAAAATCGCAAAGCTGTAAAGTAATTCGATAGTAAGATGCATATAAATAAATCCCCTTAAGAGGAGAGATCCCACTCGCCGTGGGATCATTTTGGATTCGGCTCCGTGGAGCGCTGATGGATAAGTAATGGACTGCCAACCTTGCGTTTTGAAAGGTTACGCCATAGCCGGTGTTTGGGGAGGACGACTCCGCCTGTTGTGATCTGCGTATTTACTTACAAAAAAAACCAGCGAGATCCGGTTACCTGCGGTCACTGTTTCGACCTCGTGCGCGAAAGTACAGTCGCTGATTACGACAGATGCCAGTGCTGGCTTTATCGACCGCGATACAGATCCCGCCTGGTCGTAGACTGTAAACTCTCCTCCCGAAAACCCGTCGCCGAGCTGCAGAACAATAGAATATGAATAATCAGGGTTGCTATCGATGTCCAGATGTTTCCCAATATATGAATTCGTTTGCATTTTATTTACCTGCATACGGCGTATGAAGAATTCTTCAGCGTCAAAGAGGCTAGTAAATATGTTCATGAGTTCGGGCTGGCAGACCAGATCTTTCATCTTGAGTGAGTGCGGAAGATTTACATACTTCGGTATATCTATATCGGTCATGAACCTGGCAACATGCAAATCATTTTTCTCATCCGCATCCCCGATGAGAATCTTCTCCCACGGCAAATCAGGTGATTTAATTAATAAATCGATTTCTTGCCAGACGATCTCATCATATATTCCACTACTCGGCGGAAGGTACGCCACTCCAAACGACCTGAGCTCATGCGCTATTCCTTCTGTAGTAAGTTTCATACTCTGCATTCCTCCTTTAGTGATTGAGTGGACAGCGCGCCTCGCTGCTTGTTGTCAAAGAAGGCGGCATATGTGTGTTTATTTGCTTGATACCAGCCTTCTATATCGAACGGGTCGCTTTGCCCGCGGCAAAGATGGTCCCGCGCGATTAGTATTCCTTCTTTCATGCTCCACGTCTCTGTCATCGGGCCGTATCGGGAAGGTTTGTTCTCATGAGCAGCTCGTTCGGGGGCAATACTCCAAAAACCTACAGCCGGGAAGCGATGATGGAAGTCGTGACTGGGCAGGTCTTGCATGTAAGCAAAAAGCCGGAGCGGAATATCAATGAATGTCACTTTTAAAACCCATTTACAAAACATAAAAGCGAACCGCCAGCCTTCGGCTTTGACAGGGTAAGGGCTGCCAAAGAAGCGTCCCCATGTTAACGATCCATAGAAAACGTGCTTTGGCCAATTCAGACGATTCACGCCAAACCACTGATGCTCAGTAATATGTTGAATCCAAGAAGAGAATTGAGTCACGACGAGAATCGAGCCTACATAATAAATCAGAAAGCTTTCGAAGTACCCCGAGGCGTAGGCCACCGTTATCAATATGAACCAATACGTAGCGCGACATAACCTCTCATTCCAATTACAGACGATAAAATTAACCAGTATCCGAAAGCGAATATGCTCGTAGATTCTTAGAGGATGAAACGGTGCGAGGAAGATTTTCAACCAAAACTCCGGCTCACGCATCCCGTTGTAGAAGCCGTGTTTAGTCATAAAAACTTGGTCGACGTCATGCTCGGTACTAAAGGTGCCTAGCCCGTGGTGCTTCACCACGTGTATCTTCATGTACTCATCCCAGGGCGTATGCAGAACTGGAATTGAAAGTAACCACTTGTAATAAAATCTCGATAAGGTTTTGCTTCGTAATACCGCCCCATGAATGACGTAATGGCTTGTATGTAAAAGCCCCCGCGAACGATTTACAATCATACAAAATATAGGTAGTGAGTACAGAACTTTAAGCATCCACGAAATATCAGCATCCAAGATAATTTTGCCAATTATCACGGAGGCAAAAAATACAGCATACCCCCAACTTATTTGCAAGATCAGCTGGGGTTGGGTTAAGAGGGTCTCTCTTGCATGCTTTGGCGCGGCGGAATTCAGTGATTTCCCTGTTACCCATGTCCAGAAGCCCTGAAAGGGCAGGTGTTCGTAACTTTTTCTAACATTTACACCGTAACCGTATTTTGTGTAGCGGGTTTCAAAATTGTTTTCCATAACATCCTCTGGGTCACACATAATCGGTCTTGATATACAGCACTGATGACGGGTGGAAATAAGAATAGAAAGGTTCCATCCTGTAATGGTCTACCGCGACTACCACATGGCGTCCATGATGCTCGTGAAAGAGCTTGCCCATCAATGCGTATTCTGCTGCTTGTGAAGTGAAGTTATTCCAGATCTTCTCTTCTGGAGCATTCGGAAACCACTTCGAATACAGCGGGAGTCTGGATTCGTAGATCTCTTGCATTGAAAATTTGTCCAGCCCGGTTTCGCCGTAGTCACCTGCACGTATTCGAGCACTAATGACGGCATGCTGATTAACCCACTCTTCCTCACCACCGCATCTTTGAAAAAATGAAACCGTTTGAAAATCAGTTTGAAGTTTCGCCCCAACTGTTACAAGTTGCGTTTCTACCTTGGACAGAAAGTCAGCCCTTTCCACCTCGGTGCACTGACCTTTGTAAAATGAATTGTATTCGAATTCTCCGCCATAGAGCATGTGATTAACGCGTAAGCTTGATTCACTCGCGAAGGTTTTAATAGCGTAACCGGCTTTGATAAGCTTGTCCCCTGCTAGCCCAGTTCCATGACCAACGCTGTTAAAAGTATAGTGAGGTCGTCCGGTAGCGTCTCTAATATATGCGTAGTCGGGGCAGATAGCGCTGACGAGAGTCAGCTGTTCATTACGGTCTTTGCAGTGATCGAGCGTTTCTATGAGTTTCTTCATTGAGTTCGGAGCCGGCGCCATGATATCGCTATCTGACAACAAAGTAGCTATCTGCGCTTTAAATGAGCTGTTTAGAACGCTTTCATACTTTAGCTCTATATCCGTTTTGGTCCCTATTGAGTCTGAAAGTAATAGGGCAGCCAATGAGGGTATTCGACCGCCTGTTTTGAATTTGTGAAGGTTGGTCAATACTTGCTTCTTGGAGTGGCGAAGCTCAAAGCTGAATTCGGAGTACTTTTCTTTCAACATTAGATAGAATAGGTAGTTGCTAACCGGAGCGTCAATTTTACCCCGTCCGATCCGCATTCCGTTGTACCGGTGACGCAATTCTGAAAGCCTGTTAGAGATCGCGTTAGAGTCACGATGCAGCCCGACTGGGTCGTAGGGTAGTCCATAGGATATGGATTTCAAAATGGCACGACTTGTCTTTGAATCAATTTCGACGAACATCACACGATCCCTCTATTCCTAGAACAGTAATTCCATTTGCGGCCCATTTCTCGCACTGGCATTTTACGCACGGTGCAATAAACTAGCGAAAATAAGTGGCTGCACTTCAAGCAGCGTTATCCACTCAGCGTTAACGAGGTGTGAGAACTATATGATAAAATGGGGGTTATCAGCTTCGATTATGTAGCAATACGTCAAGCTGGCGACAGGACTTGCAGCCACTTAACTCAAGAGGTTGCAATCCAGGTATGGGGAGTTGAGTTCTTGAGATTTTATTCATACTTCGCATACTGCGCTAGTCCTTCGTCCATGTGTGGATCCCAATCTAAAACAACAAGCGCCCCATTGGAAGCCAAGCGCGCGATTTTTTTGTAGACATACTGACACAATCTTTTGCACCGAAACTGGGCGCAGGTGTCAGTAAGAGCGCATTTCTTTCGCCGTGTCAGAACATTCAGTAAAAGAAAAATGTCGCTGGAAAAAATTATGGATTTAAGTCATTGAATTGACACCAAATACTCGAATTTTAAGTGATTCGAGTCACCTAGCTCTGCAGTCGGAGTGTGCCCCAAAATAGAACTCCCGCAGGTGTCTTCGTCGGTCCCTTTACTGACAAGCGCTCGCTTCAACACTCCTCCTGGCCTTATGCCCAATGCTTGAATACAGATGTTATGCGTCTACAAGGCTGGCGCCGGCCGGACGTGTACAGCGAAATCGACGCATTAAGCGCTCATGCCGGCTGCTCAATTTATTCGGTTCGTGCTTGCTGAGATCAGGCTAACGGCGGAAGAGGCCTACCTGCAGCGCCATCTTTAGGATGGCTGCAACGTAGGTGAGCACCGGCACGAGGATAAGTGTCATCTGGCTCGATTTCCGGACGGGTTGGCGGTTTGGCAGCAGACGGTTGTGTACCTTTTTGAGCGGAATACGAGGAGGTCGAGGAATTCCGCCACTGTGGCTGGGCTGCGGTGGTACCCATGCCTGGATATCTAATGAATTCGCGTAACGCCGACAACCGTTAGGCTGCCGACGGCTACGCCGCATCGACGTACAGTTACAACTTTATGTATCCACGAGCCAGTTAGGGAATGGCGATACGTCTCCTTTCTGGATGCCCGTCAGCTCCTGATAAAGACGTAGTGTGACTGGTCCGACCTCATCGCCTGCATCAAATGCATGTATAGCGCCGCGGTGTTCTATGCTACGGATAGGCGTGATCACGGCAGCTGTTCCGCATGCACCAGCTTCAGAGAGCTGATTAAGCTCATCGATCCGGATATGGCGCTGTTCCACCTGCAGCCCTAAACGCTGTGCGGCAATGGTGATCAGCGAATCAAGTGTGATGCCGGGCAGTATCGAAGACGAGCTAGGAGTAATGAATTTACGACGGTCTTGGGATATTCCAAAGAAGTTCGCCGCTCCAACCTCTTCAATGTTGCTATGAGTATCAGGGTCCAAATATATGCAGTCAGCAAAACCCCGTCCTCTCGCTTCCGCCGCAGGCAACAGCCCCGCAGCATAATTTCCGCCAATTTTCACGGAGCCAGTGCCGGCCGCGGCTACTCGATCGTAATCGGTAACTAGAAAATCATGCGGTTTGAGCCCACCTTTAAAATATGACCCTACCGGCACGCAGAACACGGAGAACAAAAACTCCGGTGCACTACGGATGCCCACGTTGTCCCCGACCCCGATAACATATGGGCGCAGGTAAAGTGCGCCGCCGCTCGAATAAGGAGGCATGAATTTTTTATTGGCCAAGACGACTTGGCGACAGGCTTCCACGAATAAATCTTCCGGCACTTCCGGCATTAGAAGGCGCCTGCAGCTGCGGGCCATCCTTCGCGCATTTTCAAGCGGACGAAAAATGTGATCAATTCCTGCTTGTGTACGGTATGCCTTCAGCCCCTCAAAACACTGCTGTCCGTAATGCAGCGCGGTGGATCCTTCGCTCAGGTGCACTTGGTTATCTGCGGTCAGAGCTCCTTTCTGCCACTCCCCCTCACGCCAAAGCATTCGGTAACGAAAAGCTGTCTTTATGTAATCAAAACCCAGCTTGTCCCAATTTATTTCTACACCCTGCATTTGCACCTCTGCATCCATCTTGAGAAATCCTTTTTTCATCGAAAAACAGTCCTCAGCATATCACCCAATGTCCAGTGCACATTCGGCACGTGACGACTGAACAGCTGAAGGATTGGACGTGAAGATTGCGGCTGGGTTGCGGCTACGTTGCCGTTTAGCGCTAATTGTCTGGAAGTCTGCTGGGTAGCCTCTATCAGTCGGTTAACGCAATCCTGCTTCAGATCGTAGGGAACGCTACACTTATTCCGCCGACCATATGGCCAATGCGGTGTGCGGTATGCGCAGCAAGCCAGCGCATATTGTGTTCGGATTCTTCATGGTCTTCTTCGCAGGCGTGGGAAACTGCCGCGTAATGAATGACCGCGATTGGCCGTTTGCTACCCTCAGCCAAGGGCCGCTAGGGTCGATAGCGGCCTTTCAATCCCGCCAGGAGGGGCAGCCCGAAAGGTTGGCTTCGCTGCTACTGCAGCCATAAGACCCCGCTCGTTCAAAGCGTCGTACTTTCTGATATCGCCTCGCATCAGCCTTGCCATCGGTTTACGAACTGAACGGTGTCTATGGCATCAAGATGTGCGCTAAGCACGGTTTGATCAGCCCAGCGTTCCATCAGAATGATTTTTCAGAGCTCTGAAATCCGAGGCGTTGATGACTCAGGCGATAAGTACGATCTTTCCTTGAATACTTCCCCGTGAAGCCCGGTGGTGCGCATCTGATGCCTGGGCCAGCGCAAACGTACTGTCGATTACCACGCGAACCGTTCCGTCCTCCAACAAGCGGCCAGCCTCTGCCAATTGCATGCCGTTGGAGCGCACCTGCGTTGAGGAAACGGTGATGCCAAGATCAGCTGCTTCTTCATGCCCGCAGAAGCCCATGGGGTTGACCAGGAAGAGAGCGCCGCCCGGTTTTATGACGCTCAGAAAGCGTTTCATATTCGCACCATCGACGGCGTCAATCACCAGATCCACATGCTTTGCGACGTCTTCAGCGGCCGTCATGGTGTGATCGATAAATGCCTCTGCGCCCAAGTCGCAAAGCAGGCTCTCATGCTTACCGGAGGCGACCGCGATGACGCGCGCCCCCTTCCATTTGGCAACCTGCACCGCCAGGTGCCCCACTGCACCTCCAGCACCGTTGACCAGCACGGTCTTGCCGCGCAGCGGTACGGGCTCATGTCGAAATGACTGAAAGGGATTCGGCTCGTCGTGGCCCAGATCAATCAGAAACTGCCAGACAGTGAGCAACGACATCGGCGCACCTGCGGCCTGGACGTGGTCTACGCCGGTGGGTTTCAACGCCAACTCGTTCTCATCGATGCGTATGTATTCGGCGTAGGCGCTGTTGCCCGTCCTCAGATCTTTGGGAAAACGCACCATTGCATAGACGTTGTCACCGACGCTGAATCTGGAGGCTCCGTCGCCGAGCGCGACTACCTCCCCCGACAAATCCGTGCCTAAGGACGCGATATTCATGAGCGTGTATTGCGGCTGTTGCGTCAGGCGGAAGAGATCGAACATCTTGCCAAGTCGGCACGCTCCGAGCCTGCTGGCACATTACGGATCGCGACATCACTTCCCATCGGGCTTCAATATCATCGCGCCCGCCATCACCGAGTTTCGTAAGCGCTAGCCGAAGGTATTAATCGATCTGCGGGTTAACGACCAGATCGTCGACCTGGTCGAGGAAGGTATTGATCTGGCGATAAGAATTGGTGACCTTCCCGACTCATCGCTCTTGTCCCGAAGGCTATCGCCGTAAACGCTTGGTTGTTATGCCTCTCCAGACTATCTGGCCAGGCGCGGCACGCCTCAGCATCCTGATGAGCTGGCCACGCACGAAACGGTGAATCTGCGCTATCAATCCACCGGTCAAACCTTACGCTGGCCATTTCGCATTGGAGATAAGGAAATCGAAATACTGCCGTCATCGCCTGTCGTCGTTGATGCAAGCGAGGGTGAAGCGGCAAGAGCTGATCCCGATTCTCTCGGAGTTTGCGGTGCAGAGGCACAATGTCACGGCTATTTGGCCAGAGAGTCGTCGCACCCATCCTGTGGTGCGCGCCTTTCTGGATAGGCTGATCGAACTTCCCTGAGGCCCACCGCCCAAGTGCAGAGCCCTTAAGCAGCGTCGCGTTCCTGTCTCAGCGATTGCGCCACCAAACTGCCGAAGGACGCCACCGGCGCCTGCAAATTGCCGAGGAAGCGCGGGTAGATCAGCCACAGGTCCATCACCGGCTTGAAATCCTTGAGCGGCATGACCGCGAGTGAATCGCGGTGGACGCTGCGCTCCAGCAGCGGACGCGGCACCAGACCCAGACCCATGCCGTCGGCGACCAGCCCCAGTTGCAGCTCGGTGCCGAAGGTTTCCAGATTGACCTTCAGGCTCAACCCCTGATCAGCCAGCGTGCGTTGCAGCCCGGCACGGAAACCGCAGCCGTCGGGGTTGAGCACCCAGCCCAGCGCGTAGCAGTCCGCCAGTTTCACCGGCTTTTTCGGCAGCGCGCTCTTGGCGCACACCACCACCAGCTCCATCTTGCCGATGGACTCGCCGACGATGCCTTCAGGAAAAATCTTCCCGGCCGGGAACAGCGCCGCAGCCGCGTCCAGTTCGCCGTTCTCGATTTTGCCGATCAGGTGGCTGCCCCAGCCGGTGACGACTTGCGCGCGCAGGTCGGGAAATTGCCCGCGCAGGTGTTTGAGCGCATCCAGCAGCACGACGTCGCCGATGGTTTGCGGCACGCCCAGCCGGAGCAAACCGCTGGGTGGCGTGTCGCTGGCGACGAGTTCGCGCAATGAGTCCATTTCCCGCAGGATCGCCAGGCACTTCTGATAGACCTGCGTGCCCATTGGCGTCGGCTTGAGCGGCTTGGTATTACGGTCGAACAATTCAACGCCCAGCGCCTGCTCGAAATTCTGCACGCGGCGCGTGATGGCCGGCTGGGTCAGGTCCAGGGATTCAGCGGCATGGCTGATCGACTGGCAGCGAATGACCGCTACGAACGCATCGATGTCATCAATTTTCATTCGGATCGCACATGGAATAAGGGAAACAAGATAGGCAAAAAATCATAATGGCTATCAAAGGCTCTGGATAGCCTCTGGTTAGCCACAGAGCGGCCAGCAACCCGTGAATCGGTTATCAGCTACGTTTTGGTTATAACCTAATCATCAATAAATAGCATATTAGGCTGCTGCATTATGCTTATATTGAGCATCCTTCTTTGCCCGGAGCCGACATGACCCACATCCGACACCCTGAACGACTCAGGGCTTTTATCGGCGAGCTGGCCGAGCTGATCGATAGCAATCCGGGGGAAGGCGACCTGCTTTCACGGGGTGGCAAGCTACTGGGGCAACTGGTCAGTCATGACGACTGGCTGCCGGATGAGTTCGCGATTCCCGATCCGACGCGCTATCAACAGTTTCTGTTGCACGCCGACTCAAGGCAGCGGTTTTCGGTCGTCAGCTTTGTGTGGGGACCGGGCCAGAGCACGCCGATTCATGACCACCGCGTCTCGGGCTTGATCGGCATGCTGCGCGGGGCGGAGTATTCGCAGGGGTTCGCCCGCAGCGCCGATGGCCGACTGGAACAGGAAGGCCCGGCGATCCGCCTGGAGCCCGGCCACGTCGAGGCCTTGTCGCCGCGCAGCAACGACATTCATCAGGTCCGCAATGCCTTCGACGACCAGGTGTCGATCAGTATTCATGTCTACGGTGCCAACATTGGCGCCGTGAAGCGCGCCGTTTATCAGCCCGATGGCAGCGAAAAGCTGTTCATCTCGGGTTATTCCAACGCCTTTCTCCCGAACATCTGGGATCTGTCAAAAGAGAACCAAGCCTAATGAGCCATCACACCCGTTCCTGTGCCGACATCCGCCGCGCCCTGCTCGCCCATGAAGAAGTCGCGCTGGTCGATGTCCGCGAAGAAGCCCCGTTCGCCGAAGCTCATCCACTGTTCGCCGCCAACATCCCGTTGTCGAAACTGGAGCTGGAAGTACTCGCGCGCATCCCCCGTCTCGACACCGCTGTGACCGTTTATGACAACGGTGAGGGTCTGGCCGAACGCGCCTTGAAGCGTTTTCAGGACTTGGGTTACACCGACGTGAAGCTGCTTGAAGGCGGACTGCAGGGCTGGCGCGACGCCGGCGGCGAGCTGTTCATAGACGTCAACGTGCCGAGCAAGGCGTTCGGCGAACTGGTGGAGCACCATCGCCACACGCCGTCGTTGGCCGCCGAAGAGGTCAAGCAGTTGCTCGACGCCAAGGCTGACGTGGTGGTGCTGGATGCGCGGCGGTTCGATGAATACCAGACCATGAGCATTCCCAGCGGCGTCAGCGTGCCCGGCGCCGAACTGGTGCTGCGCGCGCGTGAGCTGGCGCCCGATCCCAACACCCGCATCATCGTCAACTGCGCCGGCCGTACGCGCAGCATCATCGGCACCCAGTCGCTGGTGAATGCCGGCCTGCCCAACCCCATTTCCGCCCTGCGCAATGGCACGATCGGCTGGCTGTTGGCCGGGCAGACGCTGGATCATGGGCAATCCCGGCGCTTCCCGCAGGTCAGTGAAGCGACCCGGGAAGTCGCTCGGGCGGATGCGCGCAACGTCGCGGATAAGGCGCGAGTGAAACGCGGCAGCCGCGGGGACTTGCCGGTCTGGCGGGCAGAAACGAGTCGCACGACGTACCTGTTCGATGTGCGCACGCCGGAGGAATTCGAAGCCGGCCATGTGCCGGGTGCCCGTTCGACGCCGGGCGGCCAGTTGGTGCAGGAGACTGACCATTACGCCAGCGTGCGCGGCGCACGAATCGTGTTGCTGGATGACGACGGCGTGCGCGCGAACATGTCTGCTTCGTGGCTCGCGCAGCTAGGCTGGGAAGTGTTCGTGGTGGACGACCTGGGCCTTGAGGATTTCAGCGAAAACGGCGGCTGGAACGCCCCCAGTCCGCCCGCGCCGCAGGTCGAGGAGATCAGCGCCGAAACGCTGCGCGAGTGGCGCGAGCAAAGTGGCGTGGCGGTGCTGGATTTCACCGCCAGCGCCCACTACGTCAAGCAGCATATTCCAGGCGCCTGGTGGACGCTGCGTGCCGACCTTGCCAACGCGCTGCAGAACATCCCCGTCGCTGAGCGTTACGTGCTGACCTGTGGCAGCAGCAAACTCGCGCGGCTTGCGGTGTCGGAGGTCGAGGCGCTGACCGGCAAGCCGGTGTTTGTGCTGAAGGACGGCACCGCCAGCTGGGTGGCGGCGGAGTTCGAGCTTGAGCACGGCGAAAGCCATCTGGCCTCCCCGCGCATTGACCGCTATCGCCGGCCTTATGAAGGCACCGATGCCCCGCGTGAGGCGATGCAGGCCTATCTGGATTGGGAGTATGGATTGGTCGAGCAATTGGGCCGCGACGGGACCCACGGGTTTTATGTGATCTGAGCCAACGCCCATACGTGTAGGAGCGCGCTTGCCCGCGATGGCGTTGTGTCAGTTACCAGATATGGCGCGGGCAGGTTGCGTTCGCGGGCAAGCGCGCTCCTACAGAAAATGCATCGTGGGGGACATTTGTATGCATTAATTTAATATATTAAGCAAACATAATTACACAGATACATAATTAGCATATAACCAAAAGATACTACTATTACGCTTCTTATAGGCATAAGGTTAATTCCCTTGCCGACCCCTTCTCCAGGCGGAGGCCGAGAATCCACTTCTACGCCTGGAGACACGCACCATGTCCGCCCCCTTCACTCCCCTGCTCCGCGCCCGACACGTGATCCTCGGCGCATTGCTCGCGCTGTCGTTCGGCCAAGCCACACAGGCCGCCGAGCAGCTTCAGCCGCTGCTCGTCGCCAACCAGAAATCCGCGCTGAAGGTGCTGCTGGAGGTGTCCGGCGAGCTGAAAGACGTGCCGTACCAGATCAAGTTTTCCGAATTCCCCTCGGCATCGCCATTGGGCGAAGCCCTGAACGCGGGGGCCGTGGACGTGGGCGCACTGGGCGACGCGCCGTATGTGTTTGCGCTGGGCGCCGGTGCGGCGCTGAAAGTCATCAGCATCACCCACGTCGGTGGGCGCTACACGACTGCGCTGATTGTGCGCAACGACTCGTCGATCAAGTCGGTTGCCGACCTCAAGGGCAAGCGCATCGTCACCGGGCGCGGCTCCATCGGCCATTACCTGGCAATACGTGCGTTGAGCGAAGCAGGCCTGAAGACCAGCGACGTGAATTTCGTTTACCTCTTACCCAGCGAGTCGCGGCTGATCCTCGACAACGGCGACGTCGATGCGTGGGCCACCTGGGCGCCCTACACCACCGTCGCCACCCAGAACGGCGCGCGCATCCTGCCTAGTGGGCCGGACCTGCTGACCAACCATTCCTATCTCGCCGCGACCCGCTCAGCCATCGCCGACAAGCGCGTGCAACTGGACGACTTCGTGGTGCGCCTCGACCGTGCCTACCGCTGGGCCAACACCCACCCTGCCGAATACGCCGCCGCCCAGACCAGGGTCACCGGTCTGCCATTGGCCGTGCATCTGGCGGTCAATCAAGAGACGAAGATGGAACGCGTGAGCATCGATGACGGCGTCATCAGGGGCTTGCAGAACACGGCGGACATCTATCAGCGCGAAGGCATCCTCAACAAGCACGTCGACGTGTCCCACGGCTTCGACCCGGATTTCAATGCAATCCGCCTCGCTGCCGAGCAATCGGTGGAAAAAACTGCCAATCAGAACGACCCACAAGCTGGGCGCTGAGGCAGCGGGCTAATTTGGAAATATGCGGAATGTGCAGGACGAGACCGATCAACAGCGGGCGGTAGTTATAAATCCCGCACACACAAAAACGCCGCTCTGTTGAGCGGCGTTTTTGAGAATTTGGAGCGGGAAACGAGACTCGAACTCGCGACCCCGACCTTGGCAAGGTCGTGCTCTACCAACTGAGCTATTCCCGCAAATGGCGTCCCCTAGGGGACTCGAACCCCTGTTACCGCCGTGAAAGGGCGGTGTCCTAGGCCACTAGACGAAGGGGACACAGCCTGGAAACACCATGGTGTTGTGTTCCAGTTCCAGAAACACATCCGAAGATGCTTTCTGGTTTCACTCAACTTCGCCCGAAAGCAAAGCTGCTTAAAAATGGAGCGGGAAACGAGACTCGAACTCGCGACCCCGACCTTGGCAAGGTCGTGCTCTACCAACTGAGCTATTCCCGCAATGGCGTCCCCTAGGGGACTCGAACCCCTGTTACCGCCGTGAAAGGGCGGTGTCCTAGGCCACTAGACGAAGGGGACACGCTACAACATTCACTCCCTGCTACGCTCTGCTGTGTGCTTTACGCTGCAAGTGGCGCGCATTCTATGGATGGATATAGGGGTCGTCAACCCCTGAGTGAAAATATATTCAAATCAATGACTTCGCCCTTTATTTACGCAATGGACGGCCGATACACACGTGTCAGCCGCCATGGGCAAAATCAGGCGGAGCGACAGGACCACCTTCCCGCGATAGTGGATAGCCACTACACTCGCGCAAATTACTTGATTGAGGCTTGTGCGGTGACACCACTCATTATCACCCTGTTCGTCGTAGCAGGCATCGTGCTCCTTATAGCCTTCGGCTACCTGAACCATGTCGCAGAGGGCAAGAAGGTCGAGCGCGCGCGAAGTCTGGTCGAGCTCAATGATCGGCTACGCCGCTGCAGCGAGCTGTCCGAAACCTTTCCCGGTCAGTTGATGACACCGGCGCTGAAGCTGTTGCTGGTTCGCCTGGAACTGAACGTGCTCAAGCGTCTGCTCGCGCTGGAAAAAAAGAACAACCCAAACCTTCAGGAACGCCAGACTGAACTGGAAGCGCTGGTGGCCCAGGGCGACGCGATCACGGTCAGCAACCCGGCCAGCCCGATCCAGACCGAAGCCAAGGCCAAGGACGTTCGCTTTCTATTAGAAGCCATGCACGGCCAGGTGACGCGCGCAGCCCACGATGGTTTTCTGCAAACGGCTGAAGCCAAGCACTGGATTCGCGAGATTCGTAATCTGCTGGTGCTGCTGCACATCGAGTTCTTCAACAACCTGGGCCAGCACGCGATGAGTCAGGAGCAGCCTGGCCAGGCCCGTCTGGCCTTCGAGCGCGGCGTCCAATACCTGAAAAATCAGCCTGAGCCCGCGCCGTGGAAAGCCCACTTGCAGGCCATGGAACGGCAACTGGCCAAGTCCAACTCCATGGTGCTGGACACCATCGCACCGACCGAAGACGACAACAACGAGCTGACCGAAGGCTTGAAAGTCGTGGACGCGGATGCCGAGTGGAAAAAGAAAGCCATCTACGACTGATGGCTCAAGCCTGACGCACCGCGCGGTGCGTCAGGCGTCAGGGCTTCCCTCAGCAATCGGTTGATTTCAAGAAGATCGCCGCCAGCCGTTCAATCCCCGCCTGATCCTCCTCGCTGAAGCGCCCGACACTCGGGCTGTCCAGATCCAGAACGCCAATCAGCTGCCCATCCTTAACCAGCGGCACCACCAATTCACTGTTGGAAGCGCTGTCGCAGGCGATGTGTCCCGGAAACTCATGGACATCATGCACGCGCTGGGTTTCGCGGTTTTGTGCCGCCGTGCCGCACACGCCCCTGCCGAACGGAATGCGCACGCAAGCGATCTGGCCCTGAAACGGACCCAGCACCAGCTCTTCGTTGCGATTGAGATAGAAGCCTGCCCAGTTCAAGTCGTGGAGCTGGGTATAAAGGAAGGCCGAAAACTGCGCAGCGTTGGCGATGAAGTCGCGCTCGTCCGCCAGCAGGGATTCCAGTTGTGCAGCGAGCAGGCGGTAGCCATCAAGGCCCTCGCCTGCGGAATTCAAATCGATCATGCGTCTTGCTCCAGCATTTTCAAACCAACCCAGTAACGGGCGAACTGATACGCGCAACGACCGTTGCGGTTGCCCCGGCCGGTCGCCCAGCGCACGGCGTGGATCTCTAGCGCTTCGTCACGCTGCCATTGCAGGCCGGCCTTGGTCGCCAGCTCGCCGATCCAGTGCTCCACCACATCCAGAAAATGCTCCTGGGTGAACGGATAGAACGACAGCCAGAGGCCGAAGCGGTCCGACAGCGCGATCTTGTCCTCAACGGCTTCGCTCGGGTGAATCTCGCCGTCGTCACCACGCTGCCAGTGAGCGTTGTCGCTCTCTTTCTCCGGCACCAGATGGCGGCGGTTGGACGTGGCGTACAGCAGGACGTTGTCCGGCGCCTGTTCCAGCGAACCGTCGAGCACGCTTTTGAGCACCCGGTAGTCGCCTTCGCCGGATTCGAACGACAGGTCATCGCAGAACAGCACAAAGCGCTGGGGCAATTTCTGCAGTTGCTCGACCACGCGCGGCAGATCGCCCAGATGATCCCGTTCGATCTCGATCAGGCGCAGGCCGGCCTTGGCGTGCTCGGCCAGCAACGCGCGCACCAGCGACGACTTGCCCGTGCCACGGGAGCCCCAGAGCAATGCGTGGTTGGCGGGCAGGCCGTCGATGAACTGCTGAGTGTTGCGGCCCAGCTGCTCACACTGGCGGTCGACGCCAATGAGGTCGGACAGGCGCATGTCGAGGGTGACGTCCAGCGGCATCAGGTAGCCGCCGCGGCCTTCGTGAGCCCAACGCGCGGCCAGCGTCGTTTCCCAGCTCACGGGCTGCCGCACGGCAGGCAACAGAGGCTCGAGACGCGCCAGTACCGACTCGGCGCGCTCCAGAAATGCGTTCAATCGAGAATCCACGGTTTCTCCTTGATTTAACGGGTTAACGCCCGGCCGCGATCAGCTATGCTTGCCACGCGACGGACACAAGAAGTGACAGTGCCTTTTATGGATATAGCGATCACCCACCGGCTGTCATTCAAACAGGCCCGTTTGACTGTGCTGATCGGCTTTGTATTGGGCACGCTGCTCAGTCTGTTTCAAATTGCGCTCGATTATGCCAGCGAAGACGCGTCCATCGATCGTGAAATTCGCTCCTTGCTGCAAATCAGTCACAACCCTGCCTCGCGCATTGCTTACAACCTCGACGCTGAACTGGCGCAAGAACTGACTCTCGGCCTGCTGCACTCCCCTGCCGTGGTCGGCGCGAGGCTGACCGATAACAACAACGTTCAGCTCGCTGCCGTGTCTCGACCCTTGACGAACAGCCCTTACCGGATGGTCAGTGATTTCCTGTTCGGCGGGAATCGGCAGTTCGAAGATGTGCTGCACCTGGACCATATCCCCAATGAGTCCATCGGCACCTTGCAACTGGACGTCGACACTTTCGCCTTCGGCAGCCATTTTCTCCAGCGGGCCGTGATCACCCTGGTCAACGGCTTCGTGCGCAGCCTGTTACTGGCCGGCCTGCTGCTGGCGCTCTTCTACTTCACCCTGACCAAACCGCTGACGGGGATGATCCGTGCGCTGTCGGAACGTAACCCTCGCAGCCCCGTTCAACCGCCAGTGCCTTGCCCGCCTGGTCACGAAAATGACGAAATCGGCGTGCTGGTGGCGGTCACCAATCGCCAGTTCGAGAGCGTTGCCAGCGAGTTCGCGCGGCGGCGGGAGGCGGAAAACCGGCTCACCGACCACCTTAACGAGCTGGAAGACATCGTCTCGGCGCGCACCAATCAGCTCGAAGCCAGCAATGCCCGGCTTAGCCAGTCCAACGAAGAACTGCAGATCGCGCGTAGCACGGCGCTGGACATGGCCCATGCGCGCTCGGCGTTTCTGGCCCACATGAGCCATGAGATCCGCACGCCGCTCAACGGTTTACTGGGCATGCTGGCGTTGTCCCTTGATGGCCCGCTCAGTCCAGAACAACGCCAGCAGCTGTCCATTGCCCATGACTCGGGCAAGGTGCTGGTCGAACTGCTGAATGACATTCTCGACCTGTCGAAATTCGACGCCGGCCAGGTGGAGCTTGAGCGCATTCCGTTCGATCTGGCGGCCTTGATCGAAGACACCGCCAGTCTGCTGTCGCAGAACGCTGCGCCGAATGTCGAGCTGACCTGCCTGATCGACCCGCGCTTTCCGGCGTCCGTGCTGGGTGACCCGACCCGGGTGCGGCAGATCGTCAGCAACCTTTTATCGAACGCGCTGAAGTTCACCCGCGCCGGGCGCGTGGACGTGCGCCTCAGTCAGCACGGCGACCACGTGCGCATCGAGGTGTGCGACACCGGCATCGGTATCGCCCAGGACGCTCAGGCGAAGATTTTCCAGCCGTTCACCCAGGCCGAAGCCGCAATCACTCGACAGTACGGCGGGACCGGCCTGGGCCTGACCCTGACCCATAACCTGACCGATGCCATGAACGGGCAATTGAGTATCGAGTCCGCCGTTGGCGTCGGCAGCCGCTTCCGCGTGGACCTGCCGCTGCCGGCACACACGCCGGCACTGCAATGGCCGTTGCTCAAAGGCAAAGTGCTGGTGGGCAGTGACGCGAACAGCGGCTTGCTGGAAATGCTCAGCCGACTGCTGCCGGAATGGGGCGTCACCTGTCAGCACCTGCCCGACAGCGCGACACCCGATGCCGATGCGGACCTGCTGATCACCGATTGCCCGCAATGCCTGGTGGCCATCCGCGAGGCGTGCACGGTGCCGGTGTTGCTAGTGACGGCATACGGCAATTTCATGCCCGGCGAGCAGGTTGCGGCCCTGGCACCGCTGCAGCAGCAGGCGCGGCCGTTGTCGCGCAATGTGTTGCATCAGAGCCTGGCGCGCATTCTGGACGCCGACGGTCAGGCAGGTATCCGCCACGAACAGGGCGATCCTTCCCCCACCCATCGGGCGCGTATTCTGCTGGTGGAGGACAACCCGGTTAATCAGCTGGTGGCGAAAGGTATGCTTAGTAAGCTCGGTTGTGATGTGGTCGTCAGCAGCAACGGTGCCGAAGCGCTGCAGCAGCTTGAGCAGGATCACTTCGATCTGGTGCTGATGGACTGCAACATGCCAGTGATGAATGGCTACGACGCCACGCGCCGAATCCGCGAGAGCGGCCGCTGGGCTGATCTTCCAATCGTCGCGCTGACGGCCAATGCGATGCCGGAAGAGCGTGAACACTGCAAGGCCGCGGGCATGAGCGACTACCTGGCCAAGCCGTTTCGTCGCGAGGAATTGATAGCGTTACTGGATCAGTGGATCCCTCTGGAACAGCCGCATTAAAGCGGCTTCGATCAGCCGACTGCCTGTTCTTTCAACAGCGCTTCGATGTCGGCCTTGATGTCTTCCGGCTTGGTCAATGGGGCATAACGCTTGACCAGCTTGCCGTCGCGGCCCACCAGGAACTTGGTGAAGTTCCACTTGATGCCTTCGGAACCGAGCAGCCCCGGCGCGCGCTTCTTGAGCTGCACAAACAGCGGATGGGCATGGCTGCCGTTGACGTCGATCTTCTTGAACAGCGGAAAGGTCACGCCGTAGTTCAGTTCGCAAAAGTCGGAGATCGAGCCTTCGTTGCCAGGCTCCTGCTTGCCAAACTGGTTGCATGGAAAGCCCAGCACCACCAGCCCGCGGTCCTTGTAGCCCTGCCACAGTTCCTCAAGGCCCTTGTATTGCGGCGTGAAACCGCACTTGCTGGCGGTGTTCACCACCAGCACCGCCTTGCCGCCGAAATCAGCCAGGGTCTTTTGTTCGCCCTTGATCGTTTGCACCGGAATGTTCAGCAGTTCGTCGCTCATGGCGATGCCTCGAAATAGTAAACCGCAAAACTAGCGCGCCATTGTGTGGCGCGCTATCCCATTGTTGCCGGTGATAGGCCTGCATCAGGCGTTACGCGGCACCAGGTCCAGGCACACCGAGTTGATGCAATAGCGCAGACCGGTGGGCGCCGGGCCGTCCGGGAACACGTGGCCGAGGTGAGCGTCGCATTGGCTGCACACCACTTCGGTGCGGATCATGCCGTGACTGACGTCGCGCACTTCGACCACTGCGCTGCCTTCCAGCGGCGCATAGAAGCTCGGCCAACCGCAGCCCGAATCGAACTTGGTGGTTGAATCGAACAACGGTTCGTTGCAGCAGATGCAGTGGTAAACGCCGTCGGTCTTGGTCTCGTTGTATTTACCGCTGAACGGACGTTCGGTGCCCTTCAGCCGGCAGACGTTGTACTGCTCCGGATCGAGCATCGCTTTCCATTCTTCAAGGGTTTTATCCAGCTTAGCCACGGGTAGACCTCCGTAAATGAAAAAGCCCGATCTGTGTCTTTTCCACGGATCGGGTGGCACGTATGATTGCGCCTTCGTTGGACGCCAGTCTGTCACCCGTGTTTCTCGCGTACAAACCCATTTTGATGGCGTCATGCTCAACGGTCTGCGCTTCTTCACACAGCGGGCCGTCTCTTTTCGGGACCAATCACCATGCAGTTCAGCAAATCGAACAAGCTCGCCAACGTCTGCTACGACATTCGCGGGCCGGTGCTCAAGCACGCCAAGCGCCTGGAAGAGGAAGGCCATCGCATCCTCAAGCTGAACATCGGCAACCCGGCGCCGTTTGGTTTCGAGGCGCCGGACGAAATCCTGCAGGACGTCATCCGCAACCTGCCCATGGCCCAGGGCTACAGCGATTCCAAAGGCCTGTTCAGTGCACGCAAGGCAGTGATGCAGTACTACCAGCAGAAGCAGGTCGAAGGTGTCGGTATCGAAGACATCTACCTGGGCAATGGCGTCTCGGAACTCATCGTGATGTCCATGCAGGCCCTGCTCAACAACGGCGACGAAGTGCTGGTGCCGGCGCCGGACTATCCGCTTTGGACCGCCGCCGTTGCGTTGTCCGGCGGCAACCCGGTGCATTATCTGTGCGACGAGCAGGCCAACTGGTGGCCTGATCTGGAGGACATGAAAGCCAAGATCACGCCGAACACCAAGGCGATGGTGATCATTAACCCGAACAACCCGACCGGCGCCGTGTATTCCCGCGAAGTGCTGCTGGGGATGCTGGAGATTGCCCGCCAGCACAACCTGGTGGTGTTCTCCGACGAAATCTACGACAAGATCCTCTACGACGACGCCGTGCACATCTGCAGCGCCTCGCTGGCACCGGACCTGCTGTGCCTGACCTTCAACGGGCTGTCCAAGTCCTACCGTGTGGCGGGTTTCCGCTCAGGCTGGATCGCGATTTCCGGGCCCAAGCACAACGCGGTCAGCTATATCGAAGGCATCGACATCCTGGCAAACATGCGCCTGTGCGCCAACGTACCGAGCCAGCACGCGATCCAGACCGCGCTGGGCGGCTATCAGAGCATCAATGACCTGATCCTGCCGCCGGGCCGTCTGCTGGAACAGCGCAACCGGACCTGGGAATTGCTCAACGACATTCCGGGCGTCAGCTGCGTGAAGCCGATGGGTGCACTGTATGCATTCCCGCGCATCGACCCGAAGGTCTGCTCGATCCACAACGACGAGAAGTTCGCGCTGGACCTGCTGCTCTCGGAAAAGCTGTTGATCGTTCAGGGCACAGCGTTCAACTGGCCGTGGCCGGACCACTTCCGCGTGGTGACGCTGCCGCGGGTGGATGACCTGGAACAGGCCATTGGCCGGATCGGCAATTTCCTGAAGACCTACAAGCAGTAATGCTGCTTGCTGTAGGAGCCGGCTTGCTGGCGAACGTGGTTGATCAGTGACGACGATGTTACCTGACGCACCGGGTTCGCCAGCCAGCCGGCTCCTGCGGTTTTGAGTCCCATCGCTTTGCCCCTGACCTCTCGCTGAGGGCCTTTATTGCCGTGCCGGCGCCAGACGACACAGTTTGAAATGATCGCCCGGTTGAATACGCACTGACATCACCTTATATACCCCCGCAGTACGTTACATATTCTTCACGAGGAGAAACTCTTAACCATGATGCGCATTTTGCTGTTTTTGGCCACTAACCTTGCGGTCGTGCTGATTGCCAGCATCACCCTGAGCCTTTTTGGCTTCAACGGGTTCATGGCGGCCAACGGGGTTGATCTGAACCTCAGTCAGCTGCTGATCTTCTGCGCTGTGTTCGGTTTCGCCGGTTCGCTGTTCTCGCTGTTCATCTCCAAGTGGATGGCGAAGATGAGCACGGGCACCGAGATCATCACCCAACCCCGCACCCGCCATGAGCAATGGCTGCTGCAGACCGTGGAACAACTGTCCCGCGACGCGGGCATCAAGATGCCGGAAGTGGGTATTTTCCCTGCCTACGAGGCCAATGCCTTTGCCACCGGCTGGAACAAAAACGACGCGCTGGTCGCGGTCAGTCAGGGCCTGCTGGAGCGTTTTTCGCCCGATGAAGTGAAGGCGGTGCTGGCTCACGAGATCGGTCACGTTGCCAATGGCGACATGGTGACGCTGGCGCTCGTGCAGGGCGTGGTCAACACCTTCGTCATGTTCTTCGCGCGGATCATCGGCAACTTCGTCGACAAGGTGATCTTCAAGAACGAAGAAGGCCGTGGCATCGCGTTCTACATCGCGACCATCTTCGCCGAAATCGTGCTCGGCTTCCTCGCCAGCGCCATCGTTATGTGGTTCTCGCGCAAGCGTGAATACCGCGCCGATGACGCCGGTGCCCGCCTGGCCGGTACGGGTGCGATGATCAGCGCGCTGCAGCGGCTGCGTTCGGAACAGGGCGTTCCGGTGCAAATGCCTGAGAGCATGACGGCGTTCGGCATCAACGGTGGTTTGAAGCACGGCCTGGCCGGGCTGTTCATGAGCCACCCGCCGCTGGAAGAGCGCATCGAGGCGCTTCGTCGTCGCGGTTGATTGCTTAAAGGCTGCAACGAGAAAGGGCGACTTGAAGTCGCCCTTTTCTTTTGTGCTCATTTCTTTGCGCTGCGCTATCGGCGATACAGCCGATACGCATATTCCATCAGGGACGTCGCGCCCGCCTGCTTGAACTTCACGCCCTGCTCCAACACGTCCAGATCAGCGACGCGTTTGACCCGCCAATCGGGGGACAACAACTGCAGCACTTCATCCTCATCCACCGAGAACGGCGGGCCGGCAATCAGCGACTGGTCGTAATCCAGCGTCACCAGCAAGCCACAGGCATCGTTAGACAGCAAGTGATTGAGCTGTCTGACGTAGCGCCAGCGCAAGTCAGGTGGCAGCGCGATCAGGGCGGCGCGGTCGTAAAAAGCAGTGCACTCGCCAACGTCTTCGGGCTTAAGGGCGAAGAAGTCGCCGCACCAGATCTCGCAGCCCTCCGCACGATAAACCTTGAGCGCGCCACGCTCCTCGATCGTGGCCTGCAAGCCGTTCTCGCTGAAGAATCCGGCCACCGCTATTTCAGACAATTCTGCGCCCACCACATGAAAACCCTGGTTGAGCAACCAGATCATGTCGATGCTTTTGCCGCACAACGGCACCAGCACGCGCTCCCCCGGCATGGCGGTGAGCTCTGGCCACAGGCGCAACAGGTGGGAATTCACAGACGCCTGATTGAAACCGATCTGATTGATCGCCCAGCGCTCATGCCAAAACCCCGGCTCCATAGACACTCCTGATATCCCGATCAAAGCGGACGAAAACTTATATTGGATTTAGATGGATGTACTGCCCGATCATGCCCATCACCTTATACGCTCAGGACACTGCAAATGCTGCCTAGCCTGTTCATTTCCCACGGCTCGCCCATGCTCGCGCTCGAACCGGGTGAAAGCGGCCCGGCGCTCGCACGTCTGGCCGCCGCCCTGCCGCGCCCCAAGGCCATCGTGATGGTCTCGGCGCATTGGGAAAGCAACGAACTGCTGGTCAATGGCAATTCCCAGCCGGAGACTTGGCATGACTTCGGCGGCTTCCCGCCCGAGCTTTTCGCCGTGCAGTACCCGGCGCCCGGCATGCCGGAGCTGACGCAGCGCGTGCTGGAACTGCTGGCAGAGGCTGACCTGCCCGCGCGCATGACCACCCAACGGCCGTTCGACCATGGCGTCTGGGTGCCGTTGTCGTTGATGTACCCGAAGGCCGACATCCCCATCGTTCAGGTTTCACTGCCCACGCGCATGGGCCCTGCCCTGCAGACAAAGGTCGGGCACGCGCTGAATCGCCTGCGCGAGGAGAACGTTCTGCTAATCGGTTCCGGGAGCATCACCCACAACCTGCGAGAGCTGGACTGGCAGGCGGGACCTGAAAGCATCACCCCGTGGGCGCTTGCGTTCCGCGACTGGATGGTGGGAAAGCTGGCGGCCGACGATCTGCAAGCGCTGCACGACTACCGTCATCAGGCGCCGCATGCCGTGCGCAACCACCCGACGGATGAACACCTGCTGCCACTGTATTACGCGCGGGCGGCGGGCGGACAGTTCAGCATCGAGCACCAGGGTTTCACCATGGGCGCGTTGGGGATGGACATTTATCGGTTTGGTTGAGTTGAGGTGGATTTGTCCTATAGGATCGGCTTTAGCCGGGAATAGGCCAGTTCAGGCGCCATCAAACATGTGGCGTGCCATCTGACACCTTCCCGGCTAAAGCCGGTCCCACTGACATCAAAAGCCTGTCGGCGGCGTGCCAGGTAAGCCCCAAGCGTCTACCTGTTCAAGTTCAGACGGCAGCTCCAGCCCGGACGACGCGGACTAATGTGGGACCGGCTTTAGCCGGGAAGAGGCCAGCTCAGTCGACATCAATTATGGGGTGTGCCATCTGACGCCTTCCCGGCTAAAGCCGGTCCCACTGAAATCAAAAGCCTGTCGGCGGCGTGCCAGATAAGCCCCACGCGTCTACCTGTTCAAGTTCAGACGGCAGCTCCAGCCCGGACGACGCGGACTAATGTGGGACCGGCTTTAGCCGGGAATAGGCCAGTTCAGGCGCCATCAACTATGGGGCGTGCCATCTGACGCCTTCCCGGCTAAAGCCGGTCCCACTGAAATCAAAAGCCTGTCGGCGGCGTGCCAGATACGCCCCAAGCGTCTACCTGCTCAAGTTCAGACGGCAGCTCCAGCCCGGACGACGCGGACAAATGTGGGACCGGCTTTAGCCGGGAATAGGCCAGTCCGGGCGACATCGATTTTGCGGTGTGGCACCTGACGCCTTCCCGGCTAAAGCCGGTCCTACTGACATCAAAAGCCTGTCAGCGACGTGCCAGATAAGCCCCACGCGTCTACCTGTTCAAGTTCAGACGGCAGCTCCAGCCCGGACGACGCGGACTAATGTGGGACCGGCTTTAGCCGGGAATAGGCCAGTTCAGGCGCCATCAACTATGGGGCGTGCCATCTGACGCCTTCCCGGCTAAAGCCGGTCCCACTGAAATCAAAAGCCTGTCGGCGGCGTGCCAGATACGCCCCAAGCGTCTACCTGCTCAAGTTCAGACGGCAGCTCCAGCCCGGACGACGCGGACAAATGTGGGACCGGCTTTAGCCGGGAATAGGCCAGTCCGGGCGACATCGATTTTGCGGTGTGGCACCTGACGCCTTCCCGGCTAAAGCCGGTCCTACTGACATCAAAAGCCTGTCAGCGACGTGCCAGATAAGCCCCACGCGTCTACCTGTTCAAGTTCAAACGGTAGGTCCAGCCCGGACGACGCGGACTAATGTGGGACCGGCTTTAGCCGGGAATAGGCCAGTTCAGGCGCCATCAACTATGTGGCGTGCCATCTGACGCCTTCCTGGCTGAAGCCGGTCCCACTGACATCAAAAGCCTGTCGGCACAGCAACATCCCGAAACCGCCCTAGCGTTGACCACTCGTCGGACCGCCTGCATCCTGCGCCGCCTTAAATTGGCGGACATCAGGAAGGTCATGTTCAAGGACGACAAAACGATCCCTTTGAAGAACACTCGATGTTTAAAGGGCTTCCCAACGGAGGCGCGTCGTGGATAGCGTGGAGTCCGCCGCCCGAGCCCATGCGGGTACCCACTCCGATGCCAGAGCGATGGCCCGAGCCGAAGGAGCGTACCGACAAGGTGTTCGCCAAATCCTGTACAGGGGAATGGTGCAGCACTGACGCAGGCACCACCGTAGAACCCGCCTCCAACTTCGGCGCGATCATGATGGCGGGCGCCATGCTGCTGCCTTCCGCCTCCGACGCCATTGCCGCCGCCCTTGGCGCAGACATGGGATTGGGCCGCATGGCCGGCGGCGGCATCATGCAACGCAGCCATACCTGGCTGCTCCGCGGAGCCGGCGGCCCGGCGAGTCTGTTCATCCTGGGCATGCTCCCGGCGAAGATGGGCGACGGCACGCTCTACACCGATGACGAATTGCGCAAGCTGACTCAGGCGACAACACGGGTGCGTTTCCAGCTGCGCCGTGATGCCGAAGGTGAGTTGCAGATCTACGGCATCCATTCCAAGGCATCCGGCGACGACTCCGTGCGCACCGTGCAAGCCCGCTGGAATGCCGACAAAAGCGCGATGGAAGCCCATCTCAACGGCGTCACCATTCTCATGACGCCTCGCCGAGGTCGATATGGGACGCTGGAGCCGCTGGTCTACCCTGAAAACAGCGACGCGCGCTTAGGCACGATCCTCGTCCATCCGATCCCGGACGACACCGACAGCCAGCTCGAAGGCCTCCCCGGCGACGACATCACCGCCGAAGACTGCATCCTGGTCTTCCCCGCTGACTCGGGCCTGAGGTCGATGTATGTGGTGTATGCGCGGCCGTTTAATGGGGATCATGGGTATCATCCGCCTCCGAAAGAGCTCGCGGCATTTCCCGATGCAAAGGTTGCGCCTCGGAAGACGTCGGTCAAGGGCGGTGGAGGTCTCCGCAAACGGTGGAAAACCCGGGCAGGCGAGATTTTCGAATGGGACAGCCAGCACGGGACAGTTGAAAAATACAACAAGCGAGGAAAACACTTGGGAGAGTTCGACGCAGAAACAGGCACTCAAACCAAAAATGCAGATAGCACACGCGAGGTCGAACCTTGAAATACATCGTTGAAATATTCGACAAAGAAAGCGAACAGCTGGAGCTTGAAATCAATCTGCCCGAGGGATGCGACGCTCAGCTAAGCGAGATTATGGGATGGGCGAATCCGCAACGCGGCGACGAAGGTTACGACCTGAATCCTCAGCAGGCTTCTGCCATTGAGGCGTTGGCTGGCAGAAAATTCTTTGATGACCGCCATATTTGCCAACTCACCTGCAACGTCGAATGACGATCTATTGAAGATGACACGCATTAGAGGCTTTTCGCGGTTGAGTGGATTGCTTCTAGGAGGCTGACTTATTGAAGTCACCGTCAATTAATCTCTCTCCTTTAAAGGATCGGTGCCATTCACGGAGTCTGTATTTGTTCATCGGCCTTACAGCTTGAACACAAAAAAAATCCCCGAACCAGTCGGGGATTTTTTATTCAGACGATCAGCTCAAGAGCAGATCAGTCCTCGCGATAGCGACGCAGCTTCAGCTGCTTGCCGGCAACGCGGGTGTCTTTCAGCTTGGCCAGCAGACGCTCGAGGCCGTCTTCTGGCAGCTCGACGAGGCTGAAGCTGTCACGCACCTGGATGCGACCGATGGCTTCACGAGCCAGACCGCCTTCGTTGAGGATGGCGCCCAGCAGGTTTTTCGCGGCGATGCCATCACGGGCACCCAGCGCGGTACGGCAGCGAGCACGGCCTTCGGCCAACGGCACCGGGGCACGACGTTCGCGGTCGCCACGATCAGGACGGTCGCCTGCTGGACGCTCAGGACGATCACCACGTGGCGCGTTGTTCGGCACCAGCGGACGTTCTTTCTCGATCGCGCCCAGGGTCAGCGCTTGACCATTGGTCGCCTTGCGCAGCAGAGCAGCAGCCAGGGCACGCGGGGTGCAACCGATGTCGGCAGTCAGGCGGTCGAGCAATTCGCCATGGCTTGCTTCGGCATCAGCGACCAGCGGCGACAGGCTGTTGGTCAGTTTCTTGATGCGGGCATCGAGAACGGCCTGGGAATCCGGCAGGCGGACTTCGGCGATTTTCTGACCGGTCATGCGCTCGATCACTTGCAGCATGCGACGCTCACGCGGCGTTACCAGCAACAGGGCGCGACCTTCGCGACCGGCACGGCCAGTACGGCCGATACGGTGAACGTAGGCTTCCGGGTCGTACGGCATATCAACGTTGAACACGTGAGTGATACGCGGAACGTCAAGACCACGGGCAGCAACGTCAGTCGCCACAACGATGTCCAGACGGCCATCCTTGAGGGAGTCGATGACGCGTTCACGCTGGTTCTGGGCGATGTCGCCGTTCAGCGCAGCAGCCTTGTAGCCTTTGGCTTCAAGGGCGCTGGCCAGATCCAGAGTGGCCTGCTTGGTACGCACGAACATGATCAGGGCGTCGAAATCTTCGACTTCCAGCAGGCTCAGAACGGCAGAGGTCTTCTGGTCAGCGTGAACCAGCAGGTGAGCCTGCTCGATCGCGGTAACGGTCTGGGTCTTGCTCTGGATCTTGACGTGTTTCGGGTCTTTCAGGTGACGCTCGGCGATCGCGCGGATCGACTGCGGCAGGGTCGCCGAGAACAGTACGGTCTGACGGGTTTCAGGCATGGCCTTGAAGATGACTTCGAGGTCATCCATGAAGCCCAGCTTGAGCATTTCGTCGGCTTCGTCGAGAACCAGGTGGTTCACGGTCGCCAGGACTTTCTCGTCACGACGCAGGTGGTCACACAGACGACCCGGGGTAGCGACGACGATTTGAGCGCCGTTACGAATGGCTTTCAGCTGCGGGCCCATCGGCGCGCCGCCGTAGACAGCCACAACGGTCACGCCCGGCATTTGCTTGGCGTAGGTTTCGAACGCGGTGGCCACTTGCAGGGCCAGCTCACGAGTCGGCGCGAGGATCAGCGCTTGCGGCTCGCGTTTCGTCGGGTCGATCAGGCTCAGGATTGGCAGAGCGAAGGCGGCGGTTTTACCGGTACCTGTCTGCGCCTGACCGATCATGTCGTGACCAGCGAGAATAATGGGGATCGATTGCTGCTGAATGGCCGAAGGCTCTTCGTAGCCGGTAGCGATAACAGCTGCAAGAATGGTCGGGTGAAGGTTAAGAGCGGCGAAGCCGCCGGATTCCTGGGTCATGGGTCTGCCTCTGAGTGCATCCGCAAAGACCCATGCTTCAAAGCTGCGCGTGCCGTGTAAGACCCTAGAGTCACCCTGGCTGCTTTGTCGGCGGGGATTTGCGAAAACGTATTGATGAATGGATCGTCATGGGTGGTTCGTGACCGAACCGGTTCGAGAAGATGGCTTCGCGAACCCAAACCTTGACGAGGGCCCTATGAAAGGCCGGCGCGCACTATACCGGAAATACTGAAACAAGTGAGGATTTTTTTCGCGAAACAGCCCCTTGCGGCCAACTGTCACAGGCTTTGCGCAAAGCTGCGTCAGTGTCTACTTTTCAAGTGCCCGGTATCGGTTGCGAGCAGAGCTTAAACGATTCACCCAGACAGTGCGACACCTCACCCTTCCTTTCTCCTCATCTGCAGGAAATAGCGACATGACCTCTTCGATCAAAGGCCACGTCAGCCGGGAACAGCGCGGCGCAATCATGCTAATAGGCCTGGACCGGGTCGCCAAACGCAACGCCTTCGACATGGACATGCTCAATCAGTTGAGCCTGGCCTACGGCGAGTTCGAGCGTAATGACCAGGCGCGGGTCGCAGTGGTGTTTGCCCATGGCGAGCATTTCACCGGCGGGCTCGATCTGGCCGAGGCCGGGCCGGCATTGCGAGACGGCTGGACGCTGCCGCCCGGCGGTTTCGATCCCTGGGGGCTGTCGATCGGCCCGCGGGTCAGCAAGCCGGTGATCGTCGCGGCCCAGGGCTGGTGCCTGACACTGGGCATCGAGCTGATGCTCGCCTCCGATATCAATCTGTGCGCGAGCAATGCCCGCTTCGCCCACCTGGAAGTGCAGCGCGGCATTTTCGCCTGCGCCGGCGCGACCCTGCGCCTGCATCAGATCGCGGGTTGGGGCAATGCCATGCGCTGGCTGCTCACGGGCGATGAATTCGACGCCCATGAAGCCTGCCGCATGGGCCTGGTGCAGGAGGTGATGGCGCCCGAGGACCTTCTGCCCTCGGCGCTGCGTCTGGCCCAGCACATCGCAGACCGAGCACCGTTGGGGATTCGCACCACCCTGGAGTCCGCGCGTCAGGCGGTGCTTGAGGGTGAAAGCGTCGCGGCGAAGGCGTTGCCGGCGCTGGTCCGGCGAGTACTTGACAGCGATGACGCGGAAGAAGGCCTGAAGGCGCTGGTGGAGAAACGGCAGCCTGTATTCAGAGGTTGCTGATCAGGTGGCGGGCCGTAAGGTCTTGATCAGCGGCAACAGCGAATAGCCCAGTTGCGGCGCAAGGCTTTCGGCGCGCTGGGTCAGCGCGTCAATGTCCAGCGTCTGATCCAGGTCGGCAGGCACGATAAGGATGACGTTGCCCTCCTTGACCGGCAGCTCCCAGTAATGGCGGTGATACAAACCGCGAAGCAGCGCCGCGCCCAAAGGTTTGCCATCGTCCGACGCCCACTGATTGATGATCAGCCAGCCGCCGGGGTTGAGGCGCTGTTGGCATTTCTCGAGAAACCCCCAGGCCAGATGGCCCACCGCAGGGCCGGTGTCGGTGTAGAGATCGACGAAGATCAGGTCAGCGTCTTCGGCAGTCGGCAGCAGGTCAAGGGCGTCGCCGATGCGCACATACAGCCGGGGATCGTCCTGCAGGCCCATGAATTCCATGGCCAGACGCGGCACATCGGGGCGCAGTTCGATGGCTTCGACGTCGTCCAGGGGCAGAAACTTCAGACACGCCTGCGTCAGCGTGCCCGCACCCAACCCCATGAACAGCGCGCTTTCCGGGGCCGGATGGCAGAGCGCGCCAATGAACATGGCGCGGGTGTAGTCGTATTCGAGCCAAGCCGGATCGGCCGTGAACGTACAGCTCTGTTCGATGGCGTCACCGAACTCCAGGAAGCGGTAATCGGCCACTTCAAGTACGCGGATCTTGCCGAATTCGTCGTGAACTTCGGCCAACACGTTCTCTACGCGTTCCTCGGTCATTGCTGTTCTCGTGCCCATGGTCAGAGTGATTCGGGATCGCGCCCGCCGGATCGGCATTGCCGCACTGAGCAATCGGCATCGCCGTACTCAGCGATCGGCCTTGCCGCGCGCCGCGCCTTGAGTGCAGACAAACACAAGACGCGCCCCGGAAAAGCGCGGATTGTCGGCGAATCGCGCCCCGCAGGTCACGCAAATTCTCGGGGTGAGCTGCTAACATGCCAGTCCGATCGCACTGACTTCGAGTTCAAGATGAGCCAACCGTGGAGCCCCGACAGCTGGCGGAACCTGCCTATCCAGCAGCAACCTCAATACCCCGACGCCGACCACGTTCGCCGTGTCGAGCAGACCCTCGCCAGCTATCCCCCGCTGGTGTTTGCCGGGGAAGCGCGCGAGCTGCGCCGACAGTTTGCCGAGGTCACCGAGGGCCGGGCGTTCCTGCTGCAGGGTGGCGATTGCGCCGAGAGCTTCTTCGAATTCTCGGCGGCGAAAATCCGCGACACCTTCAAGGTGCTGCTGCAAATGGCAATCGTCATGACCTTCGCCGCCGGCTGTCCGGTGGTCAAGGTCGGGCGCATGGCGGGGCAGTTCGCCAAGCCGCGCTCCTCCAACGACGAGACGATAGACGGCGTGACCCTGCCGGCCTATCGCGGCGACATCGTCAACGGCATCGGCTTCGACGAGAAGAGCCGCGTGCCCGACCCTGATCGTCTGCTGCAGGCGTATCACCAGTCCACCGCAACCCTCAATTTGCTGCGTGCTTTCGCCCAGGGCGGTTTCGCCGACCTGCATCAAGTGCACAAGTGGAACCTGGATTTCATCGCCAACTCGGCGCTGTCGGAAAAATACAGCCAGCTCGCCGATCGCATCGACGAGACCCTGGCGTTCATGCGCGCCTGCGGCATGGACACCTCGCCGCAGTTGCGCGAAACCAGTTTCTTCACCGCCCACGAAGCGTTGCTGCTGAATTTCGAGGAAGCCTTTGTGCGTCGCGACAGCCTGACCAATGACTTCTACGATTGCTCGGCGCACATGCTGTGGATCGGCGACCGCACGCGGCAGCTGGACGGCGCCCATGTGGAATTCCTGCGCGGCGTGAAGAACCCGATCGGCGTCAAGGTCGGCCCGAGCATGAACACCGATGACCTGATCCGCCTGATCGACATCCTCAACCCGGACAACGATCCGGGGCGCCTGAACCTGATAGCGCGCATGGGCGCCAACAAGGTCGGCGACCATTTGCCAGGGCTGATCCGTGCCGTGGAGCGCGAAGGCAAGAAGGTGCTATGGAGTTCGGACCCGATGCACGGCAACACGATCAAAGCTAGCAGCGGTTATAAGACCCGCGATTTCGCCCAGATCCTGGCGGAAGTGAAGCAGTTCTTCCAGGTGCATCAGGCCGAGGGTACCTACGCTGGCGGCATCCACATCGAGATGACGGGACAGAACGTCACCGAATGCATCGGCGGCGCGCGCCCTATTACCGAAGATGGCTTGTCGGACCGTTACCACACGCACTGTGATCCACGGATGAACGCCGATCAGTCGCTGGAGCTGGCGTTTTTGATTGCCGAGACCTTGAAGCAGGTGCGGCGGTAGGTCATAGCTGGGTTTGACTGAGTGTGCATCTGATTGAATGCTGCGCACGTCCGGCTGCTGCATTGGCTAAATGCTGCGCACGTCCGGATGCTGCATTGGCTAAATGCTGCGCACGTCCGGCTGCTGCATTGGCTGAATGCTGCATCGAATCTGTAGGAGCCGGCTTGCTGGCGAAAAGGGACTGTCAGGCAGAGCTGCAGCGCCGGAAAGTTTTTTCGCGGGCAAGCGCGCTCCTACAGTCGCCGGCGAGGCGTGCGTCCAGTCAGCGGGGCCGGCGGCGGAATCCCCGGCGCGTTCCCGGCTAAAGCCGGTCCCACTAACGGCGCGCTGTTTTCTGTAGGACTGGCTTTAGCCGGGAAAGCGCCGGATGTCACACCATAGAATTGAGGGTGCCCGCGCTGGCCCGTTCCCGGCTAAAGCCGGTCCTACGTTCCGTTACAGGTGGTCAAGACCGTTAGCGGCGAACGCCTCCCGCAAGCGTGCCGCACTGGTGCGCTGGCAGTTGATCAGCACGTGTGGCAGTTCCAGCCAGTTCGCCAGTTGCCGAAGGTGCAACGCGAGGGCGTGCATGCCTTCGTCATCCAGTCCGGGCTGCTCTTCGTGCACCCCATGAACCGCCAAACGCCCCGCCGCCCTTTCGGCACGCAGGTCGATGCGCGCGGCGATGCGTTCGTTGTGCAGAAACGGCAGCACGTAATAGCCGTAAACCCGTTTGTGCGCCGGGGTGTAGATCTCCAGCCGGTAGTGAAATTCGAACAGCCGCTCCGTCCGCGCCCGCTCCCAGATCAGGGAATCGAAGGGTGACAGCAACGCGCTGGCCAAAACCTTGCGCGGCACCGTCAGCCCGGGAAGTGTGTACGCCGGCTGCTTCCAGCCCTGCACCTGCACGAGCTGAACCGCGCCCTCCTCCACCAGTTCCGCCAACCCGCGCTTCGCCGGTGCCGGGTCCTGTCGAAAATAATCGCGCACGTCCTTTTCGGTACCGACACCCAGCGCCTTTACGGCGTGCAGCAGCAAGCTGCGCTGGGCATCGGTTTCGCCGATCACGGGGTGATTGACGATCGCCGACGGCAGAACGCGCTCGGGCAAATCGTACAGCCGCTCGAAACCGCGACGGCCGGCGACCGTGACCTCACCCGCTGCAAACAACCATTCCAGCGCATGCTTTTCGGCGCTCCAGTCCCACCAGGGTCCGGCGCGATCCTGACGGGTGCTGATACTGCCCGCACCCAACGCACCCTGTTCGCGAACGGTCTGCAACACGCGGGCGATAGTGCTCTGCTGCTCGCGGCCGAACTTCGCCAGTTGCTGATAAATGCCCTCGCCCCGAGCCGCGCGCTGCATCCGCCAGCGCATCAACGGGTACAGTTCGACGGGCAGCAACGACGCCTCATGCCCCCAATACTCGAACAGCTTGCGTTGCCGACCCTGGCTCCACGCCGCCTGCTCCAGCAATGTGCGCGGGTAAGGGCCGAGCCGGGAAAAGAGTGGCAAGTAGTGCGATCGCACCAGCGCGTTGACCGAGTCAATCTGCAGCACGCCGAGCCGTTCGATCAGTTGCGTGACGTGCGCCGCCTTGATCGTCGCAGGCGGCTGGCGATTGTTGAAGCCCTGGGCCACCAGCGACAGCTGGCGCGCGTGCTTGAGGGAAAGTGGCGGGTGGATCGGCGGTTCGACGGGCATTACGACCTCCATGGCAGTGCCCAACGCTAACCGATCACCCGCTGCGCTGTCAGCGCTTCATCGGGTCATCCCAGAAAGGACGCTCCACTTCTTCGTAGACATCCGCCCGACTCAGGCCCATGTCCTTCAGCGCGTCTTCGCTCATCGTGGCCAGTTCGACACGCTGCCGATGCAGCGTGCGCCAGCGAGCCACCTGTGCCACAAACGCTTTCCACCAACGTTCCGGCGCGGCTTCCCGCGACAGAGGTTTTGCGACCAGCACGTAACCTTTTTGACCTTTCATCGTCTTGCCCTCCTGTGGGGATGGGCAGATTCTCTCGCCGCGCCTAAGATCAATCCAACGAATGTTTCTTATGCACTGCATCTGGGAGATTGATGCATGACCACCTATCCGAGTATCGACAGCGAGCTGCTGCGCACCTTTGTCGCGATCGCCGATGAAGGCGGTTACACCAAGGCCGGCGAAGTGGTGAACCGCACGCAGTCGGCCGTGAGCATGCAGATGAAGCGGCTGGAGGAGGACGTGGTGCGGCGCCCGTTGTTTCTGAAAGACGGCCGCACCATCAGCTTCACGGCGGAAGGCCAGGTGTTGCTGGGCTACGCGCGACGGATCCTGAAACTGCACAGCGAAGTTTTCAATACCCTGCGCGAGCCGCACATGGTCGGCACGGTGAAGATCGGCACGCCGGACGATTACGTGATGCGCTTTCTGCCGGGAATTTTGCAGCGCTTTGCCCAGGCCTATCCGCTGGTGCAGGTGGAAGTGCATTGCGAGTCTTCGTCGCAGTTGCTGCAACGCCAGGACCTGGACCTGAGTATTGTCACCCGTGAACCCGGCAAGGAAATTGGCCAGATCCTGCGCCAGGAAAGGTTTGTCTGGGCAGTCGGCGCAGGCTTTTGCCCACAGGAGCAAACGCCGATGCCGCTGGCGATGTTCAACACCGACTGCTTTTGCCGGCAGTGGGCAATCAACGCGCTGCAGGCGTCCGGCCGCGAGTTCCGGGTGGCCTACACCAGCGCGAGCCTGTCAGCGATCATGGCGGTGGTCAGCGCCGGGCTGGCGGTGACGGCGCAGCTGCAAAGCCTGATCACTTCGGACCTGGAAGTGCTGGGGGAACAGCACGGGCTGCCGCAATTGCCGTCGGCGAGCATCGTGCTGCTGCGCAACCCCAACAATCCGTCGCCGATCACCGAGTGCCTGGCCGATCACATTGCCGAAGGGTTCAGGCTATAACGGGAGCTACAAGCAGCTCACAGCTCACAGCTTGAAGCACAGCATGATCGCGCAGATCACCAGAAAGCCGCAGAACAGCGAGCGCAACACGCGCTCCGGCAAACTGTGCGCCAGGGCGACGCCCCAACTGATGCTGGCCAGCCCGCCGATGGCCAGGGGAATGCCCATCAGCCAGTCGACGTGACCGTGCAAGGCGTAGGTCGCCAGGGTGATCGCCGTGCTCGGCGCCGCCAGTGCCAGCGCAAGGCCCTGGGCCGCCACCTGGGTCGCGCCGAACAGGCCGGTCAGAATGGGCGTCGCGATCACCCCGCCGCCGACGCCGAACAGCCCGGCGGTGACGCCCGAGCCCAGGCCCAGTAGCCACAACCATTGGGTGTGGCGCAGCTCGGCGCCTACCGTGCCTTTGCGCCAGACCATCTGGATCAGGTTGAACAGCGTCAGCACGATGAGAAAGCCGACGAAGCCCAGGCGCATGCTTTGCGGGTCGACGCGCACCGCCCACAGTGAGGTCAGCCAGGACATCGTGAAACTGGGCACGATGAGCATCAGCGCATGACGCACCGACACCCGATTGCGCTGGTTATAACGCCACAGCGCCAGCAGCACGTTGGGTAGCACCATCAATAACGCCGTGCCCTGGGCCAGTTGCTGGTCGAGCCCGAACAACACGCCCAGCGCCGGAATGGCAACCAGCCCGCCGCCAATGCCGAACAGTCCGCCCAGCGTGCCCATCGCGGCGCCCAGCAGCAGGTAAATCAATACATCGACAATCACGGGCGATCCTCTGATCCGATTTCAGCGCGCATGCTACGCAGTCAGTGCCGTCGAGGAAATCCGCTTTGACGACATCCGGGATGTAGAGACGACCCACGGATGACGCGGCCGATAGAAAACCCCATGCCCGGCGATTACCGAAATTATCTGGTGCATTAAACATCAGGGCACTAAATTACCGGGCATTACTGACTGAGCGAAGGACACCCCATGAACGACAACGAGCCCACCCACAAGGCTGGCGCTGGCAGCTGCGACGCGTTGCTGCTGGATAACCAGCTGTGTTTCGCCCTGTACTCGACGTCGCTGATGATGACCAAGGTGTACAAGCCGCTGCTTCAGGAACTGAATCTGACCTACCCGCAATACCTGGCGATGATGGTGCTGTGGGAACGCGACGGGCTCACCGTCGGGGAAGTCAGCACCCGCCTGCTGACCGATCCGGGCTCGCTGACGCCGCTGCTCAAGCGGCTGGAAGCTGAAGGCCTGATCCGCCGGACCCGCAGCAAGGAAGATGAACGCGTTGTGCTGCTGACCCTGACCGAGCAAGGCAAGGCGCTGCATACCAAGGCCCAGAGCGTGCCGCAATGCATTCTGGCCGCCAGCGGCATTAACCTTGAGCAGCTCAAATCGCTGCAGAAAGACCTGCTCGCCCTGCGTGGAAATCTGCACGAAAGCCTCTGATCAGGCCCTCGTAATCGACCCATCTAAAAAATCCCGAAAATTTATCTTGCGCGCTAAACATTAGCGCAGTACATTCCATCTCACTTGCTTGGCGCACAAAACTTTAGCGTCAAGTAGACCCTGATTCAGTCATCCCTATTCAACCCATCAACACGTGAGGAATTACCATGGAAGCTCTCTACACTGCAGTCGCAACCGCAACCGGTGGCCGTGATGGCCGCGCTGTTTCCGACAACAAAATCCTCGACGTCAAACTGGCCACCCCGAAAGAACTGGGCGGCGCTGGCGGCGAAGCAACCAACCCTGAGCAATTGTTCGCTGCCGGTTACTCCGCCTGCTTCATCGGCGCACTGAAATTTGTCGCCGGTCAGAGCAAGAAAACCATCCCGGCTGACGCCTCGATCACGGCTCACGTCGGCATCGGCCAGATCCCTGGCGGTTTCGGTCTGGACATCGACCTGCACATCAGCCTGCCGGGCCTTGAACAAGCCGAAGCCCAGGCGCTGGTCGATGCAGCGCACCAGGTCTGCCCTTACTCCAACGCCACACGCGGCAACGTTGATGTCCGTCTGCACGTGACCGTGTAAGCGCTCGTCCCAAGACCTCATCCCACACCTCGTCTGACCGGGAGAAGAACATGAACACGTTTGGCAAGATTCTGGCTGGCTCGCTCCTCGCACTGTCCGTCGGCAACGCTTTCGCGGCGACCGACACGGGCGTCGAGCACAACACGCAGGCTTTTCTGGACGCGCTGAATTCGGGAAGCGGCAAGCCGATCGAACAGCTTTCGCCCAAAGATGCCCGTGCTGTCCTGACCGGTGCCCAGGCCGGGGTCAAGCTGACCCTGCCCAAGGCCGATGTCAGCCAGAAGACCCTCTCGGTGGACGGCCAGAACATCAGCCTGACGATCGTTCGTCCGGCGGGCGTCAAGGGCACCTTGCCCGTGTTCATGTACTTCCACGGCGGCGGCTGGGTGCTCGGCGATTACCCGACCCACGAACGTCTGGTGCGGGATCTGGTAGAAGGTTCGGGGGCCGTGGCGGTGTTCGTCAACTACACGCCTTCACCTGAAGCGCACTACCCGACGGCGATCAACCAGGCCTATGCGGCGACCAAGTGGGTCGCCGAGCATGGCAAGGAAATCAACGTCGACGGCAAGCGTCTCGCGGTGGCCGGCAACAGCGTCGGCGGCAACATGGCTGCGGTCGTCAGCCTGATGGCCAAAGACAAAGGCACCCCGGCCATCCGTTACCAGGTGCTGTTGTGGCCGGTGACTGACGCCAACTTCGATACCGGTTCGTACGATCAGTTTGCCGAGGGTCACTTCCTCACCCGCAACATGATGAAGTGGTTCTGGGACAACTACACCACTGACCCGAAACAGCGCGCCGAGATCTATGCCTCGCCGCTCCGGGCCACGACCGAACAGTTGAAAGGTCTGCCGCCTGCCCTGGTGCAGACGGCAGGTGCTGACGTGCTGCGCGATGAAGGTGAAGCCTACGCTCGCAAGCTGGACCAGGCCGGTGTGCCGGTGACGGCGGTGCGTTACAACGGCATGATCCACGATTACGGGCTGTTGAACGTCGTTAGCCAGGTGCCGGAAGTGCGCTCGGCACTGCTGCAGGCTTCCCAAGAGCTGAAGGTTCATTTGAAGTAAGTCCGCACGAACTGTAGGAGCCGGCTTGCTGGCGAACCCGGTAGTCAGTCGCAACCGTATTGGCTCGTCTCACGCATTCGCCAGCAAGCCGGCTCCTACAAAATCCAGGCCTGTCAGTTTCTCATGCAGTGGCCGGGAGACCCTTCGCGGGCAAGCGCGCTCCTACACGGAACCGCGTCGCGTCAGTACTGTCTGGAAACGCTGACGAGACAGCAGCCACAAAAAAGCCCGACTCGATGGTCGGGCTTTTTCGTATCCGGCATTACATCTCCGGCATGACAAGAGCAGTGCTTATTTGGCACGGCCTTTGTAGGAACCGCCTTCACGGGTGTCGATTTCGATCTTGTCACCGATTTCGATGAAGTCAGCCACCTGCAGTTCGGTGCCGTTGGCCAGTTTGGCCGGCTTCATGACCTTGCCCGACGTGTCGCCACGCGCCGAACCTTCGGTGTAGTCAACGACGCGCACGATGGTGGTCGGCAGCTCTACGGAAACCAGACGCTCTTCGAAGAAGATCGCTTCGCAGACGTCGGTCATGCCTTCTTCAACGAAGGGCAGAACGGCTTCGATGTCTTCAGCGTTCAGCTCGTACATGGTGTAGTCGGTGGTGTCCATGAACGTGTAAGTGTCGCCGCTGATGAAAGACAGCGTGGCCTCTTTACGGTCCAGGATCACGTCGTCCAGCTTGTCGTCGGCGCTGTAGACGATTTCAGTCTTGTAGCCGGTCAGCAGGTTCTTCAGCTTGGTCTTCATGATCGCGCTGTTACGGCCCGACTTGGTGAATTCAGCTTTCTGAACCAGCCAAGGATCGCCTTCCAGCTTGATCACGGTACCGGGTTTGAGCTCTTTACCAGTTTTCATTACGAGTATCCGAATTTGGATTGAAGTTCTTTCTAAGCCCTGTACGAAAAGCCTCTTTTCGTACAGGGCTTAATACAGGGCCGCGTATCATATCCAACTTTGGTAAAACCTTACCAGCGCAGTCGTCAGATCCTCCTGCAAGGCCTGTTCCAGACACCAGCGCTCGGAGTGGGCGGCCAGCTCATCGGTGTGCTGGTCCAGCGCATTCCAGCCCTGAGTCATGTCTTTTCCGCCATTCCAGCTGTGCCAGACCTCGGTCAGCGCCTGCCGCGCCGCCTCCGACAACCCGACCCGATACAACTCCATAAACGCATCGAGCTTGGCCCAGTGGGCGTCGTCATCCTGCTCGTAGATGTGCCAGATCAGCGGCCGCCCCGCCCATTGCGCACGGACAAACGAATCTTCGCCGCGCACCACGTTGAACTCACAGCACCACAACAACAGGTCGTAGTCTTCCTGACGCACGAACGGCAACACCTGAATCGTCAGGGCGTCGCGCCCATGCACGGCGCCCGCCTTCAATTCGTCTACGCCCAACCAACGCTGAACGTCGCCGAGAATGCGCCCTTCCGGCACCAGCAAATGGGTCCGGCGATCAGCCTGGGCCAGGCAATCGAGCCAGCTGCCGAGCCCGGCGTGTTCGTAGGCGAACAGCGACATCAGCCGCGCATCGGCGTGGGGCGCGATGTTCAGGCGCTGGAGGAAGGACTGCCGCGCGGCAGGATCCGCCTGAAAGGCCTGCCGCTGTTCGATCAAGCCCGCTTCACGCAACAACCCGCCGGTCTTTTGGGTAAAGCCGGGGAAGAAGAAATACTTGCGCAGGCCCGAAGACTGAATCGACGGCAGGCCGTGGCAACCCGAGACCCAGTCCTCGGCGCTGAGGTATTCGAGGTTGAACCACAGCGGCCGCTTGTCCCGTGCGAGCATGGCCTCGATGTAGTCCGGAGGCAGGCGGCAGGCGAAGGCCTCGACCACGACGTCTGGCAGCTCGACCGGTTGCCACGTTTTGGGCCATTCCTTTGGCCAGCGACAGACGGTCACGCCATCGCGTATTTGCTCTTGCGCCAGCGGATCGGCACCCGGGCACAGCCGGGCGAAGGCGTTCAGATCATCGATCCAGAGGCGGACCTTCAGGTCGTGTTCGGCGACCAGTTGTCGGGCCAGGCGAAAGGTCACGCCGACGTCGCCGAAATTATCGACAACGCTGCAGAAAATATCCCAAGAGGCTTTCATCCGGGCTCCCTGAGGATGTTCAAAAAAACCGATTGTCCTTCATTGCGGCGCAGAATCACCAGCCCCGGTCGTGCGACAATCGCCGCCACTGCTGGCCACATGCATACAAGTCTGGAGTCTGTCATGTACGTCAACCACCGCGAACTGTCCGTCACGCTGCGCCCGCTCAAGCTGATCCTGTCGATTGCCGCCGGCATCTGGCTGGGGTTTCTCGCTGTCCTGCTGAGCCTGTGGCTGATCTATAAACTGCTCCCCGCCGAGCAGACCCAGGCCCTGAACAATGCGGCCACACAGATGACCAACCCACCTGCGGCCAAGCCGAAGCCCGAAACTGACAACCCGATGTTCGATCAGTACCGGCAGATCCTGCGCGACAGCGAAGCGCGGCAGACGCAAGAGGCCGAGCAAGCGGAGCGGCAACGCAGCTTCAACGGGCCGAAATGCCAGTTCTGGATGCAGCAGAACCAGACCGCCCCCAGCGAGAAAAGCCGTGCGAGCGTGTATCAGTTCTGCGGTTGAACCCCCTTTGTCGAGTCACTCCATGCCCCCGAATACGCCATGTCCGCCATGCCCGTGAACAAGCAAACCGTCCTGCAGTGCATCGTCGAGAAGCTGCAGGTCGATCTCGACGTGGCCGCGCGGGCCGCGCAAACGGCGTACGAAACCGCGACCCACGAAGAGAACATCGCCGAGAACAAGTACGACACCCTTGGGCTTGAGGCGTCGTACCTGGCGGCGGGTCAGGCGCGGCGCGTGGAAGAAATCCGCCAGTCGCTGAACCTCTGCCGCCACCTCGTGCTAAAGCCCTTCGATGACCAGCGCGGCATTCAGACCGGCGATCTCATTGCGCTGCAGGCAGGCAACGGCGCAGGGCAGCTGCTGTTTCTCGGGCCAGACGCGGCGGGGCTGAAAGTCACGGCCGACGAGCAGGTGATTACGGTGATCACGGCGCGCTCGCCACTGGGTCAGAGCCTGCTTGGCAAGCTGGATGGCGATGAGGTGGAGGTGGTGGTGAACGGCAGCCGCCAATCGTTCGAAATCACGCAAATCCTGTGATCCACTGATCATTTGCAGGGTTGTAGCGTCCGACTTTTTGTGGGTAAGGTGCACAGTCGCACCACAAAAGGGTGAACCCCGGAACACGGAGCCGGGGACACGGATTTAACCAAGGAGATATTTCATGACGAACGTCATCACTTTCCCTGACGCCCATGAACGTGATCGCCTCAAGTCCAGTGACCACCACGGGTTGAGATACCTGAACAAGAAAGAGCGACAACTGATCGACCGCCTGCGCATGACCAGTCATGCCGGCCGCCAATACGTTTACGACTACGCCAGCATCATGCAGCGCTCCAAGCCGCTCTACCCGGAACCGGTGGACTGACGCGGCTCGTCCGGGACACGCGGCGGTTCAGCAGAGGTTCAGTACAACGCCAGGAGGCGTGGGCCTATAGTGGGCAGATGTTTCTGTCTTCAGGAAAGCATCATGCCCACTGCCACGCCTCTCCCTTCGCCCGCCGAACCGAGCGCTGCCGCTGTGCCGGTCGATCATCTGCGCTTTCACAAACGCCACGCGCACCTGGCGCCGACCTTTGGCACTGACGCTTTCGCCCTCAAGGCCGAGGCGTTTGCGCGCTTCTTCGGTACCCCTGCCTTTCTCGGCGCACAGACGTTTCTGGTGCTGCTGTGGGTGGGCGCAAACCTGAGCGGGCTGGTGTCGTTCGATCTTTACCCGTTCATCCTGCTGAATCTGGCGTTCAGCCTGCAATCGGCTTACGCCGCGCCGTTGATTCTATTGGCGCAAACACGGCAGGCTGCCCGCGACAAAGCCAGCGCCGATGCCGACGCGGAGCATCGAGAGGCGCTGGCGACGGCCAACGAAGAACGCATGGCCCGCGCGGCGCAAAACACGGCGCAGATGCTGGAACTGCTGGAACAGAACACCCGCCTCACCGAAATGACCAAAGTGCTGACCGAGCGCGTGGAAGCGCTGACGGCAGACATGCATAAGCATTTCGTAAAACGCGATGGACATGTTTGACCGTTCTCCGCGCGCGACGAACCTGTTTCGCTCGCCGCAAACCGATGTTGCGCACGACCGCGATTTTTAATCCGGCGCAGGTCCACTCTAGGAGCGCGCTTGCCCGCGAATGCGATCTGCCTGTGCCATCAAATCCGCCTGACACACCGCATTCGCCAGCAAGCCGGCTCGGAGTCGGGGGTGTCAGTTGCCCATTCGTTGGCCGCAAGATCTTTCGCGGGCAAGCGCGCTCCTACAGTGATTTGCGTTCAGCGCGGGATATGCGCCATGCGCAATATCCGGTAAGAGCCGGCCCGCGAATGCGATCTGCCTGTGCCATCAAATCCGCCTGACACAGCGCATTCGCCAGCAAGCCGGCTCCCACAGATCCTGTACACGACGCTGAAATCCCGGCAAACGCCGATCCACTGTAGGAGCGCGCTTGCCCGCGAATGCGATCTGCCTGTGTCATCCATTTCGCCTGACTCACCGCATTCGCCAGCAAGCCGGCTCGGAATCAGGGGTGTCAGTTGCTCATTCGTTGGCCGCAAGGTCTTTCGCGGGCAAGCGCGCTCCTACAGTGATTTGTGTTAAGCGCGCGATATACGTCATGCAATACCCGGTAGGAGCCGGCTTGCTGGCGAATGCGGTGGTTCAGGCGCTGCAGTAACGACATTCCACTGAACGATCACGACCCGGCGCTGCCCCAAACTCAATGGCATTCATGATCCCCCGTCAAAAGTCCCGTGCCCGCGCTGTGGTTTTTCCCTGCCAGCCGGCGCGGGATACTGGAGATCTGCTTCGTTCATCCCCTTCCCCTCGAACTCTGGAGTCTTCCCATGACAGTTCCCGCATTTGGCCTCGGCACCTTCCGTTTGAAAGATCATGTCGTCATCGACTCGGTCAGCAACGGCCTGGACCTGGGCTATCGCGTCATCGACACCGCGCAGATCTACGGCAATGAAGCTGAAGTCGGCCAGGCCATCGAGCAGAGCGGCGTGCCCCGTGACGAGCTGTACATCACCACCAAGATCTGGACCGACAATTTCGCCGCCGACAAGCTGATCCCCAGCCTGAAGGAAAGCCTGGCCAAGCTGAAAACCGATCACGTCGACCTGACGCTGATCCACTGGCCCTCGCCAAAGGGCCAGGTGCCCGTCGCCGAGTTCATGGGCGCACTGCTGGAAGCCAAGCAGCAAGGCCTGACCCGCGAGATCGGCATTTCCAACTTCACTGTGGCGCTCATGGGAGAAGCCATCGCCGCGGTCGGTGCCGAGAACATCGCCACCAACCAGATCGAACTGCACCCGTACCTGCAAAACCGTACTGTGGCCGCTTTCGCTCAACAGCACGGGATCAAGATCACGTCCTACATGACCCTGGCCTACGGCGAAGTGCTGAAGGACCCGGTGATCGAGCAGATCGCCCAGCGCCACAATGCAACGCCTGCCCAAGTGACGCTGGCGTGGGCCATGCAGTTGGGTTACGCGGTGATTCCGTCGTCGACCAAACGCGCGAACCTGGAAAGCAACCTGAAAGCCGTCGATCTTAAGCTCAGCGAAGATGACATGGCACAGATTGCCCAACTGGACCGCGGCCATCGCCTGACCAGCCCGGCCAGCCTCGCGCCGCAGTGGGATTGATGCAGCCCTGATTCTGGCTTCGGCCAGAATCACCCCAATCAGCGCCCTCAAATAACGCACCCGAACCATAAACAGGCGCCCTGCCTGACTCATTCCTGAAATTGGTTCGCTTAGCCCCTGAACCAACTCCTCCTCGCCTCGCGAACCAGACTTCCGAACCTTTGCCGATTGGCCCGAACGAGCGGGATCACGCCTGCACGCTTGCCCGGCCATCGCCCCAGTCAAGCGAACCAATTTCCATTGGCATCGCTATTGCACTCGTCCTCTGTAGCCAGGCTTTGCCTCATCAAGCCCCTGGCCTCCGGTTCACCCCCGTGACGAGAGACGCAGATGGACAGCATCGACACCGACGCAACCCACGACACTTCGTCCAAGATGGCCCTCGACGCGCTGCGCCAGATGGTCGCGCAGCAGGCGGCCTTTCCGCAGCGGCCGTTGCCGACCGAGCGCGACCTGGCGGTGGATTTCGGCGTCAGTCGCCGGGCCATTCGCCGCGCGCTGGCGGTGCTTGAAGCCGAGGGGCACATCTGGCGGCGGCAGGGCAAAGGCACTTTCGTCGGCCCTACCCCGCCGAGCGCGGCGATGAGCTTTGCCAAGCTGTCGAGCCGGACCAATTTCAGCGAGGTCATGGAAGCGCGCATCTATCTGGAACCCGCACTCGCTTCACTGGCGGCCCTGCGCGCCAGCGGCGAACAGATGGCGATCCTGCGCCGGCTCGCCGAGCGCACCACCCATCAGCAACACGCCAGCGAACCCGACGCCGAAGGCATCGAGCTGTGGGACAGCGCACTGCATCGCGGCATCGCCGAAGCGGCGGGCAACCGCCTGATGCTCGATATTTTCGAAATGCTCGACGCCATTCGTCTTGACCCGGCGTGGCGCGACCTGCGCCAACGCGCCCGCAACACCGACCGCCTGAGCACTTACAGCCACGATCACCACGACATCGTCGGCGCCATCGAAAGCCGCGATCCGGCCAAGGCTGCCACCGCCATGCGCGGTCACCTGCGTGCGCTGCAACAGGCGCTCGATCACGTCATTCAGCAAGACCTTGAGGCCAGCGTATGAGTGCTTCACCCGCGAACACCCCATCGGTATTGAGCGTCAGCGACCTCACCGTGCGCTTCAAGGATGCCCCGGCCAATGTCGTCGACGGCGTGTCGTTCGCCATTCAGCCGGGCAAGACCCTGGCCATCGTTGGCGAGTCCGGCTGCGGCAAAAGCGTGACGTCCATGGCGTTGATGGGTTTGCTGCCCGACACCGCGACGGTGCAGGCCAGCGCCTCGAACCTGCTGGGCGAACCCTTGCTCGGTATGTCCGACGAGCGCCTGCTGGACGTGCGCGGCAATCGCATGGCGATGATCTTTCAGGAGCCCATGACCTCGCTGAATCCGGTGTTCACTATTGGCGATCAGATTGCCGAGAGCGTGATTCGCCATCAGGGCCTGTCGGCCAGCGCCGCCCGCCAGCGCGCGCTGGAAATGCTGGAAAAGGTCCGCGTGCCAGACGCCCTTCAGCGCCTTGATGCTTACCCCCACGAGCTGTCCGGCGGCATGCGTCAGCGCGCGATGATCGCCATGGCGCTGGCCAACGACCCTGCGCTGATCATCGCCGACGAACCCACCACCGCCCTGGATGTGACCATTCAGGCGCAGATTCTTTCGCTGGTCGCCAGCCTCCAGGCCGAAACCGGCACCTCGATGATGCTCATCACTCACGACCTCGGCGTGGTCGCCGAAGTGGCCGACGAGGTCATCGTGATGTACGCCGGCCGCGTCGTCGAAAGCGGTTCGGTGAAAACCCTGTTCGATGATCCGCAGCACCCTTACACCATTGGCCTGATGGGCTCGATGCCCTCGGTCGGCCCTCGCGAAGGGCGCCTGGCGACGATCAACGGACGCGTCCCGACGCCGGCTGAAATGCCCAGCGGTTGCCGCTTTGCCAGCCGTTGCCCGTTCGTCATCGCCGCCTGCCGCGAAGCCCGTCCGCCGTTGCTGGAAGTCTCCGCCGGGCATTTCGCCGCGTGCATTCGTGTGCCACTTGAACAGCATCTGGGAGTCAGCGCATGAGCCTGTCCGGACAACCCATCGTCGATGCCGGGAGTGCTGATTCGGCCCTCGAAAAGCCGATTCTGGAAAGCATCGCGGTGAGCAAGCATTTTCACAGTGAAGCCGGTCTGTTCCAGCGCAAAAAGCCGCCGGTGCAGGCGGTCAATGAGGTGTCCCTGGCCGTGCGCCGGGGCGAAACCCTGGCGCTGGTGGGTGAGTCCGGCTCGGGTAAATCGACTCTGGGCCGGGTGCTGCTCAACCTGCTCAAACCGACGGCGGGCGACGTTATTTATGAGGGCCGCAACCTGGGCAATCTGCCCGCCGACAAGCTGCGTCAGGTGCGCCGGGATCTGCAGATCATCTTCCAGGACCCGTTCGCCTCGCTGAACCCGCGCATGAGTGTCGAATCGATCATCGGCGAGCCGATCTGGCTGCACCGCGACGACAGCCGCAGCGCGCGCCAGGACAAGGTCGCCGAACTGCTGCGCACGGTGGGTCTGGCGCCGGAGCACGGCAGCCGCTTCCCCCATGAGTTTTCCGGCGGCCAGCGTCAGCGCATCGGCATCGCCCGCGCGCTGGCGTCGGAGCCACGGCTGATCCTCGGCGACGAACCGGTGTCGGCGCTGGACGTCTCGGTGCAGGCGCAGGTCGTTAATTTGCTGGAAGACCTCAAGCACCGGTTCGGCCTGACCCTGCTGATCGTCGCCCACGGCCTCGCGGTGATCCGCCACATGAGCGACCGCGTGGCGGTGATGTACCTCGGCGAGATCGTCGAACTGGCGCCGGTCAACGCGCTGTTCGAGACGCCCTTTCATCCTTATACGCAAGCGCTGATGGCCGCCGTGCCGGTCAGCCACCCGGACCTGCGCCGCCCGCGGCCGCTGCTTGGCGGTGACATGCCAAGCCCGAGCAAGCCGCCGGCCGGTTGCCGCTTTCACACCCGTTGCCCCCACGCCAAGCCGCTGTGCCGCGAAGTGAAGCCGCTTTTCGAAACCGTTGAGCCCGAGCGTCAGGTGGCCTGCCACTACTGGCGCGAAATCGCCAATGCCGGCGCCGGTTCGCTGATCGTGCCCACGCCCAGCGCCGCCTACAGCCAACGCCTGAACCTGTTCAAAAGCCATCAAGCCCTTTCTCTGGAGAGTCAGCCATGAAATTCGCCCACCTGATGACAACCACGTTGTTGCTGCTCGCTGCGAATGCGGCTGTTGCCGAAACCACCCTGCGCATCGGCATTCAGGACGACCCTGACATGCTGGACCCGCACCGCTCGCGTACCTACTCGGGGCGTCTGGTCTACACCGCGCTGTGCGACAAGCTGGTCGACGTCAACCCGGACCTGACCTACGCGCCGCAACTGGCCACCGCCTGGAACTGGAGCGAGGACGGCAAGACGCTGACCATGACCCTGCGCGACGGCGTGACCTTCCACGACGGCGAGGTGTTTGACGCCGCCGCCGTGAAGTTCAACCTCGACCGCGCGCGCACCCTGCCCGACTCCCTGCGCAAGAGCGAACTGGCCTCGGTGGAAAGCGTTGAGGTGATCGATGCGAAGACCGTGGCGATCAAGGTCAAGCAGCCCGACGCGACGCTGATCTCGCAATTGTCGGACCGCGCCGGGATGATGCTCGCGCCCAAGGCTTCGGCCACCGACGTCGCCTCAAAACCGGTGTGTTCCGGGCCGTACAAATTCGTTCAGCGGGTGCAGCAGGACCGCATCGTGTTGGAGCGCTTCGACAATTACTGGAACAAGCAGGCGTACCACTTCGACAAGGTGATTTTCCTGCCGATTCCGGATACCTCGGTGCGCCTGGCGAACCTGCGTTCCGGCGACCTGGACATCATCGAGCGTGTCGCGCCCACCGACGTGAAGACCGCCAAGGCCGACAGTCACGTGCAGGTGTTCAGTACGCCGGGCCTGGGCTACATGCAGCTGATGTACAACACCAACAACGGCGACAAGGCCAACACCCCGATGGGCAAGGACAAGCGCGTGCGCAAGGCCTTCGAGCTGGCGATCGACCGTGACGCGATCAATCAGGTGGTGTTCGAGGGTCTGTACGCACCGAGCGCCCAGCCGTTCCCGAAAAACAGCCCGTATTACGACAAGGATTTGCCGGTTCCGACCCGCGACGTCGAAGCCAGCAAAAAACTGCTCGCCGAAGCCGGGGTGAAGACGCCCCTCAGCGTCGAGCTGAAAGTGGCCAACAACCCCATCGCGCAGCAGGTCGGCCAGATCATTCAGGCGATGGCGGAAGAAGCCGGTTTCAAAGTCAATCTGATTGCCACCGAATACGCCACGCTGCTCAGCGAGCAACAGGCCGGCAACTTCCAGATCGGCATGAGCGCCTGGTCGGGGCGCCCTGATCCGGATGGCGACATTCATCAGTTCGTAACCTGCAAAGGCGGCCAGAACGACGGGCATTTCTGTGACCCGAAACTCGACGAGCTGCTGAACAAGGCGCGCACCGTGAACGATCAGGCCCAGCGCCAGGCCATCTATTTCGAGGCCCTGCGCCTGCTCGCCGAAGACGTGCCGACCAGCTACCTGTACTTCGATCCGCGAATCATCGCGATGCGCAGCAACATCACCGGTTTCGTGCCCAATCCCGATGGCTTGATTCGCCTGACCAACGTCGCTTTCAAATGACAGCGGCGCCCGTGGACAACCGCTTCGGCCGCGAGGATTCGTCATGCTGACTTTCATCCTGCGACGCCTGCTCAGTGCCATTCCGACGCTGATCCTGGTTTCGCTGTTCGTCTTCACCCTGCAAAAGCTGCTGCCCGGTGATCCGGTCCAGGCCATGGCGGGTGAAGAGCGCGACCCGGCGGTGATGGAATACCTGCGCGAGAAATACCGGCTCAACGACCCGCTGCCGCTGCAATACGTGCACTGGGTCGGCAACGTCCTGCAGGGCGACTTCGGCACGTCACTGCGCACCGAGCAACCGGTCACCGTGCTGCTGGCATCGAAGCTGCCGGTGACCATCGAGCTGGCGGTGCTGGCGCTGATCATCGCGTTGGTGATCGGCATTCCCACCGGGGTGATTTCGGCGGTGCGCAAGGGCACGTCGGTGGATTACGCGGCCAACGTGTTCGCGCTTTCGGGTATCTCGATCCCGCACTTCTGGCTGGGGATTCTGTTGATCATGATCTTCGCCGTGAAGTTGCAATGGCTGCCGGCCTCGGGCTTTGTGCCGCTGGGTGAAGACGTCGGGCAGAACCTGAAAACCCTGATCCTGCCGGCGTTCGTGTTGGGCGCCGGGCTGTCGGGGGTGCTCATGCGCCACACCCGCAGCGCGATGCTCGAAGTGCTGCGCGCCGACTACGTGCGCACGGCCCGGGCCAAAGGTCTGTTCCCGCGCACGGTGATTCTCAAGCACGCCCTGCGCAACGCGCTGATGCCCATCGTCACGCTCACTACGCTGCTGTTCGGCGAATTGCTCGGCGGCGCGGTGCTGACCGAGCAGGTGTTCAGCATTCCCGGCTTCGGCAAGATGATTGTCGACGCCGTGTTCAACCGCGATTACGCCGTGGTGCAAGGCGTGGTGCTGTGCGTTGCGATTGGCTTTTTGCTCCTGAATCTGCTGGCCGACGTGCTCTATCGCCTGATCAATCCGCGTCTGAGGACTGCCTGATGACTTCGATTGCGACCCATCCTTCAGCGCCGCTCAACGCGCCGACCCAGGCGCCGTTGAGAGAACCACTGCGGCCGCGCACCCGCTCGCCGTTCGTGAAGAAATTCCTCGCCAACAAGGGCGCGGTGGTCGGCGCGGTGGTGCTGATCATCTTCATTCTTGCGGCGCTGCTGGCGCCGTGGATTGCGCCCCATGATCCGCTGAAAGCCAACTTCCTCGCCGTGCGCAAAGCGCCTTCGCTGATCTACTGGCTGGGCACCGACGAGCTGGGCCGTGACCTGTTTTCCCGCCTGCTCTGGGGCGCGCGCAGTTCGTTGCTGGCCGGCGGGGTTTCGGTGGCTATTGCCATGGTCATCGGCGTGCCATTGGGCCTGTTGGCCGGTTACTTCGGCGGCAAGCTCGACGCGGTGATTTCGCGCATCATGGAAGCGCTGCTGTCGTGTCCGTTTCTGGTGCTGGCGATTGCCCTGGGCGCGTTTCTCGGCCCGAGCCTGAGCAACGCGATGATTGCCATCGGGCTGTCGGCGATGCCGATTTTCTCGCGCCTGACCCGCGGTCAGGTGCTGGCGATCCGTCATGAAGATTACCTGGAGGGCGCCCGCGCCATTGGGCTGCCGGATCGCTGGATCATCCTGCGCTACGTGCTGCCGAACGTGCTCTCGCCGCTGGTGGTGCAAGCGACGCTGACCATCGCTTCGGCGATTCTGGCGGAAGCGAGCCTGTCGTTCCTCGGCCTGGGCCAGCAACCGCCCTCGCCGTCCTGGGGCTCGATGCTCAACACCGCGAAGAACTTCATGGAACAGGCGCCGTGGATGTCCATCGCCCCGGGCGTGGCGATCTACATCACGGTGCTGTGTTTCAACCTGCTGGGCGACGGGCTGCGTGATGCCCTCGATCCGAAAAGCTGACGGCTTTTATGCCCGTAGGCTCGAAAGCTGCGCCTCTATAACCGATCAACTGCCAAGAAGAGAACGACTGCATGTTCGATGATCTGGATTACAGCCAACCCTACGCCTCCGCCCGCTCGCCGGTGATGGGCAACAACATGGTCGCCTGCTCGCAACCGCTGGCCGCACAGGCCGGGCTGGACATGCTGCGTCAGGGCGGCAACGCCGTTGATGCCGCCATCGCCGCCGCCATGGTGCTGACCGTGGTCGAACCCACCGGCTGCGGCATTGGCAGCGACGCCTTCGCCATCGTATGGGACGGTAAGACGTTGCAAGGCCTGAACGCCTCGGGCCGCTCGCCGAAAGCCTGGACGCCGGAGCACTTCGCCGGTCAGCAGGAAATGCCCCAGCGCGGCTGGGCCTCGGTGACAGTGCCGGGCGCGGTGTCGGCCTGGGTCGCGTTGTCCGAGCGCTATGGCAAGCTGCCCTTCGCCACCCTCGCCGCAGCCGCCATAGGCTATGCGCGCGACGGTTATCAGGTCACGCCGATCATTGCCGAACTGTGGCGTCGCGGCGCCGGGCTGTTGAAGGATCAGCCAGGCTTTGCTGAGTGCTTCCTGCAGGGCGGCAAAGCGCCGAAGGCCGGGGAGAAAGTCACGCTGAAGGATCACGCGAAGACGCTTGAGCTGATTGCTGACACCAAGGGCGAGGCGTTCTATCTCGGCGAACTGGCTCAGGCGATGATCACTCACGCCAACGCCAATGGCAGCGTCATGAGCCTTGAGGATCTGGCGAACCATCGGGTGGACTGGATCGATACCTTGTCGGTGCCGTACGCCGGCGCCGTGGTCCACGAGCTGCCGCCGAATGGTCAGGGCATCGCCACGCTGGCAGGCCTTGGAATACTGGAAGCGCTGGGCGTGGGCGAGCAGCCGGTGGACAGCGTCGACACCGTGCACCCGGTGCTGGAAGCGATGAAGCTGGCGCTGGCCGACCTCAACCAGCACGTCACCGACAACGACCACATGCGCGTCGCCGCTGAACACATGCTGGACCCGGCGTACCTGCGCGATCGCGCGGCGTTGGTCGGCGAACAGGCAGAAGACCCGCTGCATGGCGCGCCCAAGGCTGGCGGCACGGTGTACCTGTCGGCGGCGGACGAGAGCGGCATGATGGTCTCGTTCATCCAGTCGAATTACATGGGGTTTGGTTCCGGCGTGGTGGTACCGGGCACGGGCATCAGCCTGCAGAATCGCGGCGCGGGTTTTACCCTGGACCCTGATCACGTCAATACCGTTGCGCCGGGCAAGCGGCCGTTTCACACCATCATTCCGGGCTTTGTGATGAACGCCGACGGCACGCCGTTGATGTCGTTCGGCCTGATGGGCGGGCCGATGCAGGCCCAGGGGCATTTGCAGATGATGCTGCGCATCCTGCGCTTCAAGCAGAACCCTCAGGCCGCTGCCGACGCGCCGCGCTGGCGCATCGAGTCAGGCCTGAAGGTTGCGGTAGAGCGCTCGTTTGATCCGCAGGTGATCGAAGCGCTGCGCGCCAAAGGCCACGACGTGGAAGTTGAAGACCCTAGCGGCGTATTCGCCTTCGGCGGCGCGCAAATCATCCAGCGCACGGCCCATGGGTACGTGGGCGGGACCGATCCGAGGAAAGATGGGTTGGTGGCGGCGTATTGAGTGAGCCGACACTTGAAACTGTAGGAGTGATCGGAGTGGCGCCCCACCTTGCCCGCGATCGCAGTGTGTCAGCCACGCATAGGTCGGCTGACACAACCGGTTCGCGAGCAAGCTCACCCCTACAATATTTGTACCCGCCTCCAGATCCGCGTCGAACGCAAATCCCCAGTAGGAGCAATCGGAGGTTACGACGGTCGCGAAGGCGGCGGGTCTGTTACATCACTGTCGACTGACACACCGCCTTCGCGGGCAAGCGCGCTCCTACAGTTGATTTGCGCTGTCCACCAATCTGCGATCCCTCAGATAATCCGCGTTCGATGACCATCCCACAGGTCTCAAGTCCCGATATGAAATGGATGGATCACGGTCTGCCTCTGCCCGCAGGGCGTAGGAGCCCGCTTGCCCGCGAAGGCATTTTCCGGCGCGCCGGCCTCCATGTCTGACACAACGCCTATTGATCAACCACGCAAATCCGGAGCCAGCTTGCTGGCGAACGCGTCCTGTCAGTCGACAGAAAAGTGACTGAAACACCGCTTCGCGAGCAAGCTCACTCCTACAATTTTTGTACCCGCCTCCAGATCCGCAGCGAACGGTTTTATGTACCCGCCTCCAAATCCGCGTCGAACGCAAATCCCCAGTAGGAGCAATCGGAGGTTACGACGGTCGCGAAAGCGGCGGGTCTGTTACATCACTGTCGACTGACACACCGCCTTCGCGGGCAAGCGCGCTCCTACAGTTGATTTGCGCCGTCCATCAATCTGCGTTCCCTCAGGTAATCCGCGTTTGATGACCATCCCACAGGTCTCAAGTCCCAAGATGAAATGGCAGGGATCGCGATCTGCCTCTGCCCGCAGGGCGTAGGAGCGCGCTTGCCCGCGAAGACGTTTTCCGGCGCGCCGGCCTCCACGCCTGACACGACGCCTATTGATCAACCACGCAAATCGGTAGGAGCCGGCTTGCTGGCGAACGCGGTAGGCCAGCCACTGCAGATGTCGGCTGACACAATCTGTTCGCCAGCAAGCCGGCTCCTACGAATCGGGTGTATGCCTTGCCTGCCAGGTTAGCCAGACACCACCGCAACAATCCCCACCACACTCAACACCATCACCGTGCAACCCAGCACCACTACTTCACGCAATGGCGCCGGAATACGCTCCTGGGTCATACCCCGGGCGCTTTTGCGGTAACGGGCGTTGAGGCCGATCTGGATCAAGATGCCCGCGATCAGCGAAAGGATGACGGGCAGCAGCGCCATCAAACCGAACGGCGGAATCCAGCGCAAAAACAGAGTGCATACCCCGATCAACGTCAGCAGCGTCCGGCGCCAGGCCAGCAGCGTGCGTTCGGGTTGCAGGCCGGGGTCATCATGGCGCACCGGCGTCGACGACACAGCATGACTGCGCCGGTTCACGACGCGCCGGAGATCAGAAAGACGATCAGCCCCGCCGCCACCAACGCGCCCCCCAATGACAGAATCGGCACCAGCACCGGCAACGGCAGCGGCTTGCGTTGACGCATCGCCCGCTCGACTTTCAGCCAGCGCACGCAGGCACTGGCGCTCACCAGCAAGGCCAGTACCAGCAACGACAAAGCCACGGCCCGACGCAGACCGGGGCTGAACACGTCGCTGGTGAAGGCTTCGACCGCAATGCCACCGGCCAGAAACGCCAGCGCCGTGCGGATCCAGGCGAGAAACGTGCGTTCGTTGGCGAGGGTAAAGCGCGGGTCGGGTTCGCAGCCGCCGCCGAGCAGCGAAGCCGACAGGCGATCACGCTCAGGCGGCGTAACGGAGGTATTGGCGGGAGGCATGACGTTGCGGGGCTCAGGGGAATTCATGTCGCACCGTGGTCGGGTAGATGCGACGGATCATACCGGTCACGCCCGGGAAAGGCCCGTGTCCACAGCGACATGGGGTTGTCTGTTGCCGCAGCGTGCGTAACCGGTAGGAGCGTGGCTTGTCCCGCGATCGGGGACGCAGTCCCCGTAAACCTTGCCAACGCGCTGTGTCTGGAAAAACGCGTTCACCGGGTCACGACGGGTTCCCCGCCGATCGCGGGACAAGCCACGCTCCCACAGTCGGATTATCGGTTCGCCAGCTCCAACCACACCGCGCCATCGGGATATTGATACCGCTCCAGCGTCTCGGCGTGCATTTCGATGCTGTACCCCGGGCGTTGCGGCGGCAGGTAGCGGCCGCGGCGGATCACCACCGGATCAAGGAAGTGTTCGTGCAAGTGATCGACGTATTCCAGCACGCGTTTGTCCAGGGAGCCGGACACGGCGATGTAATCGAACATCGAAATGTTCTGCACATATTCGCACAATCCCACGCCGCCACCGTGCGGGCACACCGGGATGTCGAATTTCGCCGCCATCAGCAGCACGATCAGCACTTCGTTCAGCCCGCCCAGCCGGGCCGCGTCGAGCTGGCAGAAATCCAGCGCGCCGGCCTGGAACATCTGTTTGAACATCACCCGGTTGTGGCAATGCTCGCCGGTCGCCACGCCAATCGGCGCGATGCGCTGACGAATCGTCGCGTGGCCGAGGATGTCATCGGGGTGGGTCGGCTCTTCGATCCACCACGGCTCGAACGCCGCCAGCCGGCGCATGTTGCTGATCGACTGCTCGACGCTCCAGACCTGATTGGCGTCCATCATCAGGGTGCGTTCCCAGCCCATTTCGTCGCGCAGGATCGCGGCGCGGCGCATGTCTTCTTCGATGTCCGAGCCGATCTTCTGCTTGATGTGGGTCCAGCCTTCGGCCACGGCTTCGCGGGCCAACCGCCGCATCTTTTCCTCCGAGTAGCCCAGCCAGCCCGGCGCGGTGGTGTAGCCCGGATAGCCCTCCTCCAGCAGCTGCGCCTCACGCTTTGCTTTGCCCGGCACTTGCCGACGGAGCAGCGCGATGGCTTCTTCGGGGGTGATGGCGTCGGTGACGTAGCTGAAGTCCAGGCATTTCACCAACTGCTCGGGGGTCATGTCGGCCAGCAACTTCCAGACCGGCTTGCCCTCGACCTTGGCCCACAGGTCCCACACGGCATTGACCAGCGCGGCGGTGGCCAGATGGATCACGCCTTTTTCCGGCCCCAGCCAGCGCAACTGGCTGTCGCCGGCCGTGAGGGTGTGCCAGAACGCGCCCATGTCCGCAGTGATCGATTCCAGGCTCAGCCCCACCACGCAGGGCGCTAAGGAGTGGATCGCAGCGGCGCAGATTTCGTTACCCCGGCCGATGGTGAACGTCAGGCCGTGGCCTTCCAGCCCGTCGGACGAATCGGTGTGCAGCACGACATAGGCGGCGGAATAATCCGGGGCGCTGTTCATTGCGTCGGAGCCGTCGAGGGACAGGGACGTGGGGAAGCGGATGTCGCGGACGGAAATGGACGTGATCTGCATGGTGGGCTCTTGTTATGGGTGGCAACGCATACCTGTAGGAGTGACTGTAGGCCGATCCGCGATACAGGCATAATCGCCAGATCTTAATCATTGATACCAAATCCGATATGTCAGACACAGCCCCTGCCGCCGATCTGCCTGGCACCTTCCCGACGCTGAAAATCTCCAGCCGGCAGATCGCGTTGCTAAACGCCTTGGCCGAACTGGGCAATCTGCGCAAGGCCGCCGCCGCCATTCACACCACCCAGCCCGCTGCCAGCCTGTTGCTGCAACAGCTGGAAGAACGTCTCGGCGTGCAGTTGTTCGAGCGCCTGCCGCGCGGCATGCGGCCCACACTGGCCGGCGAGGTGATGATTCGCTACGCCCAGGGCGCGCTGCATGAATTCGAATACGCCGAAGCGCAGCTGGCTGAGCTGGCACGCGGGGCGACGGGGATGGTGCGCATCGGCACGGTGATGGGCCCGGTGCCGACGCTGCTGACCCGCGGCGTGCTGGCGTTCAAGGCCGCGCACCCGAAAGTACGCATCGCCCTGGAAGTCGGCACCAGTGATGAGCTGCTGCCGGCGCTGATTCGCGGGGATTTCGATGTGGTACTGGGCAGGCTGCCTGATCAGCTCGACGGCCAGAGCCTTGATATCCAGCTGTTCGAACAGGGCGAACGCATGCGCATCATCGCCCGGCCGCAGCACCCGCTGGTGGATCACGCTGGCCCCACCCAGACGGGCCTGACCCTGGCGGAGCTGGCGCCGCTGACCTGGATCCTCCACCCCATCGGCAGCCCCATGCGGCGCCAGGTTGAAAACGCCTTGCTGGCCGCTCAATTGATTGAGCCGCTGGACATCATCGAAACCCATTCGATTCTGGCGACCACTTCAATGCTCGAATCCTCGGACATGATCGCCGTGGTGCCCAATGACGTCGCCCAGCACTACGCGCGCTACGGCATGATCGCCATCCTGCCGGTCGAGCTGCCGCTGAGCATGGCCAATCTTGGGCTGATGACGTCGAAGGCCAGGCCGATGTCGGCGGCGGTGAAGGCACTGCTCGCGTTTCTACGCGTTCGCTTCTAAGCCCGCGTCCCTAAGCTCACGTTTCCGGGCTGACGTTTCCGGGCTAACGTTTCCAAAGTCTCAGGCGGCCTGATAAATCGATAACCCTGCGTTATCGCTCAATCGAAACCTTTCATTGGGAAATTTCCCACCGGCTTCATAGAGTGGCTGAAAATCGGCTCACAACGTCCGCGCTTATGAAGCGGCCGCCTGTTACGTCGTGAATAACAATAACCGGCCAGCCAGGGTGCCGCTTCCTGATGGAAGCCGTCGTCTTGCACCGCTGACCCAGGCCGCAACCGTCATGAGAGGCCGCATGGAACTCATCGCCAAAACCGCCGCGTTCGACAGCAGTGCGCTGTTCATCCGTCTGAACCCCCTTGATAACGTGCTGATAGCGCGCCAGGCGCTAAGCGAAGGCATGTACCTGGACGACGAAAACGTCACGGTTTCGCAGCCGATCCCTTCCGGGCACAAGGTCGCGGCAGTGCGGGTCGAGCAGGGTCAGCCGCTAAGGCGTTACGGCCAGATCATCGGCTTCGCTTCACAGCCCATCGACGCCGGCCAGCACGTGCATGTGCACAACGTCGAGATGGGTGACTTCTCCCGTGACTACGCTTTTGGCGTCGACGCCCACGAAACGCCGAAAACCGAGGCGTTCTTTCAGGGCATCGTGCGCGCCGACGGCCGCGTTGCGACACGCAATTACATCGGCATTCTCACTTCGGTGAACTGCTCGGCCACCGTCGCGCGGGCCATCGCCGACCGTTTCCGTCGCGATATTTTTCCGGAAGCCCTCGCGGACTACCCCAACATCGACGGCGTGGTCGCGCTGACCCACGGCTCCGGCTGCGCCATCGACTCCAAGGGCGAGGCCATCGACCTGCTGCGCCGCACCCTGGCGGGTTACGCGGTGCACCCGAACTTTGCGGCGGTGCTGGTGGTGGGTCTCGGCTGCGAGACCAATCAGATTCAAGACATGCTCGACAGCCAGGACTTGAAAGCCAGTGACCAGTTGCGGGCCTTTACCATTCAAGGCACCGGTGGCACCTCGAAGACCATCGCCAGCGGCATCGCTCAAGTGCAATCGCTTCTGCCCCAGGCCAACAAGATCACCCGCGAAACCGTCAGCGCCCGGCACCTGATCGTCGGTCTGCAATGTGGCGGCTCCGACGGCTATTCCGGCATCACCGCCAACCCGGCGCTGGGCAATGCGGTGGACCGGCTGGTGGCGGCGGGCGGCACGGCAATTCTGTCCGAGACCCCAGAGATTTACGGGGCCGAGCATTTGCTGACGCGGCGGGCGGCGACTCAGGCGATCGGCGAAAAACTGGTACAGCGCATTCACTGGTGGGAAGACTACTGCCAGCGCATGAACGCCGAGCTGAACAACAACCCGTCCGCTGGTAACAAGGCAGGCGGGCTGACGACCATTCTGGAGAAGTCGCTGGGCGCGGTGGCCAAGGCCGGCTCGACCAACCTGATGGGCGTGTATGAATACGCCGAAGCCGTCCGCGCCCAGGGCCTGGTGTTCATGGACACCCCCGGTTACGACCCGGTCTCCGCGACGGGGCAAGTGGCCGGCGGCGCCAACCTGATCGCATTCACCACCGGACGGGGTTCGGCCTACGGTTGCGCGCCGACGCCGTCGATCAAACTGGCAACCAATAACCGCGTGTTCGAATTTCAGCAGGAGGACATGGACGTGAATTGCGGCGGCATCGCCGACGGCACCACGACGATTGAAGAACGCGGCGCTTACATATTCCAGATGATGCTGGACATCGCCTCCGGCGCCCGCAGCAAAAGCGAGCAGCACGGTTATGGGCAAAACGAGTTCGTCCCCTGGCACATCGGTGCGGTGACTTAAAATTTTGCCGAGCGACGCATGCTTTTTGTAGCACCGGCTTTAGCCGGGAAGCTTTTCAAACGTCACACCGCAATATGGATGGCGCCCACACGGGCCTCTTCCCGGCTGAAGCCGGTCCCACAGGAGAAATGCGTCGTCTGCTCGACTGCGTTCGCCTGGTAGGACCGGCTTTAGCCGGGAAGCTTTTCAAACGTCACACCGCAATATGAATGGCGCCCACACGGGCCTCTTCCCGGCTGAAGCCGGTCCCACAGGAGAAATGCGTCGTCTGCTCGACTGCGTTCGCCTGGTAGGACCGGCTTTAGCCGGGAAGCTTTTCAAACGTCACACCGCAATATGAATGGCGCCCACACTGGCCTCTTCCCGGCTGAAGCCGGTCCCACTGGTGAAATGCGTTCGCCTGCTGGACCGCGTTTTCCTTGTAGGACCGGCTTCAGCCGGGAAGCTTTTCAAACGTCACACCGCAATATGGATGGCGCCCACACGGGCCTCTTCCCGGCTGAAGCCGGTCCCACTGGTGAAATGCGTTCGCCTGCTGGACCGCGTTTTCCTTGTAGGACCGGCTTCAGCCGGGAAGCTTTCAAGCCCTTACAACAATAAAAAAGGTGCGCAATGAAATCCCTCAAGACCTACCAGACGATCACCATCGTCTTTCTGATGCTGTTCGGCGTGGTCAATTATCTGGACCGCAGCGCGCTGTCCATCGCCAACACGACGATCCAGAAAGACATGCTCATCAGCCCTTCGGAGATGGGCATCTTGTTGTCGGCGTTCTCGCTGGCCTATGCCTTCGCGCAGTTGCCGATGGGCATGCTCATCGACAAGCTCGGCACCAAGATTGCGTTGGGCGGCGCGCTGATGGTGTGGTCCATCGCGCAGACGGCGTCGGGCTTCGTCAACAGCTTCAGCGGCTTCTTCGCCCTGCGCGTGTTGTTGGGAATCGGCGAGGCACCGATGTTTCCGTCAGCCGCCAAAACCCTCAACGAGTGGTTCGAAGAGCACGAGCGCGGCACCCCGACGGGCATCGTCTGGTCGGCGACCTGCATCGGGCCGTGCCTGGCGCCGCCGCTGCTGACGCTGTTCATGGTCAACTTCAGCTGGCGCGGCATGTTCATCATCACCGGTGTGCTCGGCATCGTCCTGTCGCTGTGCTGGCTGATGTTCTACAAAAGCCGTGCGCAGTACCTGAAGGAGCTGGCGGCTGAGGGTCGCGCACCCACCGTGCAGGTGGTTCAGGCCGATGCTGCGCCGAAGGCTTCGTTCTTCGCCGGCTGGCTGGACCTGTTCAAGCACCGCAGCACCTGGGGCACGTTCCTCGGTTTCATGGGCGTGATCTACATGCTCTGGCTGCACCTGACCTGGCTGCCCGGCTACTTCCAGCGCGAACACGGCCTTGATCCCTATCAAACCGCCTGGGTGGTGTCGTTTGCTTATGTGTTCGGCGCGATTGGCACCATCGCCGCCGGGCGGATCTGCGATCGACTGGTCAAGCGCGGCGTCGGCGTGCTCAATAGCCGCAAATACACGGTGATTGGCGGACTGGTGTTCGCCGCCGTGTTCACCCTGCCGCTGACTTTCGTCACCGGCCTGAGCGGTTGCGTCGCCCTGCTGTGCCTGGCGCTGTTCGGCATCAACCTGTCCAGCGCCACGGCGTGGATGGTCGTCAATACCGTGGTCGACAGCAAACGCGTGGCGTCGCTGGGTTCTATCCAGAATTTCGGTGGCTACATCGCAGGCTCCATCGCGCCGATCGTCACCGGGTTCAGCGTGCAATATTCCGGCACCTTTGCCACCGCCTTCGCGGTCAGCGCCATCGTCGCGCTGCTCTCGGCGGTCGCCTACTTCGTGCTGCTCAAAGCGCCGATCCCCGAACACACCACCACGGCGCAGAAGGACTGGCAGGCGAATGCGGATGAGGTGCAAGGGCGTCGGGTTTGATTGATAACCTGCAACGTATTGTTGGGAGATAGCACTGGGTCCGGGCCTCCGCGATCCTGTGGGAGTGAGCTTGCTCACTAAGACGGCATTCCAGCCGCTGAAGATTTAGCGGATGTACTGGCCTCTTCGCGAGCAAGGTGGAGCGCCACCCCGGTCGCTCCCACAACGCTTACAGCGGCAGCACGTTGGAGACGTCCAGAACAACCTGCTATCCAAAGCGCACCCAATCACCACTATGATTTATAAGCCTTAATTTTCCCTTCAAAATCCCGCACTTGTCCTACGCTGTGAGTCAGACGTGTCGCTGTTGCGATGCTGCGTGCTCGAACGAGTGGATTGTTCGTCACAGTGGCGGGTCTGAAATCGTGGCAGTCAGCGAGGGTGGGGTTTGAGACAGGTAGAAGGATCGGAGTTCGACGTCAGAAACCGTCGACTCAAACGCATGCCCGTTTTGTGGCTGGCGGGGCTGTTTACCTTGTTGGTGTGCATCTCCATCACGAGCATCAACGTCTGGCAATTGCGCCAGACGCGCATTCACGAGCTGGAAATCGCCAACACCAACGTCACCAACCTCTCGCGCTCAATGGCGCAGCACGCCGATGACGCCTTCGATCAGGCGCACATCGCCGTGTCGTCGGTGGTCGAGCGGCTTTCGTTCGACGGCTTCGGCGCCGCCAGTGGTTCGCGCATGCACGATTATCTGCGCGCCACTGCCGCCAGCGTCGAGCAGATCCAGGGCCTGTTCATCTACGACAAGGACGGCAACTGGGCTGCCACCTCCCTCAACCACATGCCGGCCAACGCCAACAATGCAGACCGCGAGTATTTCCGCTTCCACCAGTCCATCGCCAGCAGCCTGCCCCACGTCGGCCCCGCCATACAGAGTCGCACCACCGGCGACTGGATCATCCCGGTGTCGCGACGGGTGGACGATGAGATGGGCAACTTCGCCGGCGTGGTGCTGGCCACCGTCGAACTGAATTACTTCGAACGGTTTTTCGAGCGCTTCGACATCGGCAAGCATGGCGTCATCACCCTGGCAATGGCCGATGGCACAGTGCTCGCTCGGCGCCCGCTCCTCGACAACGTGCGCGGCATTTCCATCGCCGACGGCGAATTGTTCCGTCTTCACGTCAGGGAACACTACGAAGGCACGGCAAACGTCGTGTCGATGCTCGACCACGAACAGCGACTGTACGGCTACAAAAAACTGGACCGCTACCCCATGGTGGTGCTCGCCGGCCTGTCCCAGCGCGAAGTGCTCGACGAGTGGCGGCAATACGCGTGGCGCTCGCTGGCGATCATCATCTGCGTGGTGGTTGCCAACCTGCTGTTTGGCGTCTTGCTCTTCCAGCAAATTCGCTTCGGCCTCAACGCCGAATCACAGCTGCGTATTGCCAGCCACTCGCTGGAAAAGCTCGCGCTGCAAGACAGTCTGACCGGGCTGGCCAATCGTCGGCATTTTCAGGAGATTCTCGGTCTGGAGTTTGGCAACGGGCAGCCGAACCTGCATCCGCTGAGCCTGATCATGATCGACATCGATTTGTTCAAGAGCTACAACGACAACTACGGCCACGTCGCCGGCGACAAATGCATCGTCGCCGTCGCCGAGTGCATTCGCAGCACCCTCAACCGCACCGGCGACCTTGCGGTGCGCTACGGCGGGGAAGAAATGGCCGTTTTCCTGCCCTACAGTGAAATGCACGGCGCGGTGAGTCTGGCGGAGAAGATCCGGCTGGCCGTGCTCACGCGAGCCCTGGAGCATCAGGGCAATCCGATCGGCATCGTCAGCATCAGCCTGGGGGTTTATGGCTGTAAAGCGCAGGAATGCCAGACCCTGGACGACTTCGTCAAACGCGCGGATGCGGCGCTGTATGCCGCCAAGCATCAGGGCCGCAATCGAACCGTGGCCTGGCAGGAATCCACTGTGATCAGTGCGCTGCCCGCGCCGTGACGATCTGCGCGACCTTGCCGCGAAACAGCTCCAGCCGGTCAGCCGGCGCGTCGTGTTCAACCACTAGCGCGCCGACTTCCTCGCAGTGCGCGACCTGATAATGGGCGATACTGGAAAGCTTCTCGTTGATCACCGCCACCGCCACCTGACCGCTGCGCGCCACCACGGCGCGCTTGAACTCGGCGACATCCATGTCGAACGCGGTCACGCCTTTCAGCGCATCCAGCGCACAGGCGCCGAGAAAGCACAGATCGAAATTGAAGTGGGCCAGTTGCTGAATCGTGGTGAAACCGTAGGTGCTCCCCGCGACAGGACTCAGACGCCCGCCGAGCAGAATCACTTCCACCGAGGGCAGCTTCATCAGCTCGACGGCGATCAGCGGCGCGTTGGTGGTCACGGTCAACGGCATGTGCGGATCAAGGGCTTTGGCGATTGCCAGATTGGTCGAACCGCCGTCGATAAACACGTGCTGCCCGGCGCTGATCAATGCCGCTGCCGCAATGCCCAACTGACGCTTGCGTCCGGGCTCATGCTCGACACGCGCAGCGATCGGCCCGTCCGACGCCAGGGAAATCGCCCCGCCGTACACCCGTTTGCACAGTCCGGCGGCCGCCAGGGTGCCCAGATCGCGGCGAATGGAATGCTCGGACACATTGAATTCGGCCGCCAGCTCCGCCGCAATCACACGACCGTGCATGGCCAGACGCTCGATGATCAAACGCTGACGCTCGCCGGGAAATGCTTCAGGGTTGGCAGACATGAGGCCTCGGTAATGGGCTGAATCGATCACAAACGAGCAGGATCATGGGGCGCGCCGGGCCGCGATGTCAAACCACAGGCTGGACAGGTCCTGAAGGGTTGAGTGATTTGCAGAAAAACACGTTCGGGTGGGATTCAGCCTGCAGGCGATGTACCGCTAACCCCGTGTTTTCGTAGCCCTGTCGAGGGTAAAACTGCAAGGCACGGGCATTCCTCGCCCACACCGTCACCCATAATGTTGATGTACCACGAGCCGATGCTTCATTTTCAGCCCTGCGAAGCAACTGCCATCCCACCCCATGCCCCGCAAATCGCTCCTGCACGTAGAGCCGCTTGAGCTCGGCGGCATACGGGTCGCTGACCAAAGGGTGAAGGGTTTTCAGGCATATCTGCGCAAATCCGACCAGATGCTCATCGGCTTCCGCCAGCAAAAATATGGAGTCAGGGCGCTCGATCATCGCGCAAATGGTCTCGGGCGCGAAGGACTCCAGCGCCTCGCGGGCGATGGCGTCACGCACGCCCTCGGTCGCATAGGTATCCATAAATACCTGAATGCCCAACGCCGCAATGCTCAGCACATCCGATGGCGTGGCAGTCCGCAGGGTGAAATCGAGTTTGTCGCTGTTGGCCATGTTCGCCGCTTCCTTGAGTGCGAGTGATGAATGTCGGGATTGCGCAGAAGTAAACGCGTCACGCATTCAACCCAAATCACCGGGTTGACCGCAATCAACGCAAATCCCCATGCTGACCCCAATCAACTGTGGGAGCGCTTGCCCGCGAAAGCAGTGTGTCAGGCAAACGATTTGTTGGAGTCAGAATGCCTTCGCGGGCAAGCGCGCTCCTACACCGTCCGCGCCAGCCCGTATTTCTTCCGTGTTGCCCGCGAGGTACGAGTGGAGGTCCGCCCCAGCGGCGGTACATATCGCGCACCGTCCCGCATTGCCCCGTCTCGGCATTACTGCATCAACGAATACACCAGCGCCGAGATCGAGATCAACCCGATCACCACGACGAACACGTTCGACAGTTTGCCCGCATAGCGGCGCATGGCAGGCACTTTGCGCACGGCGTACATGGGCATGAGGAACAACAGCGCGGCAATGACCGGGCCGCCGAGGGTTTCGATCATGCCCAGAATGCTTGGGTTGAGCGTCGCCACCAGCCAGCAGACCACCAGCATGAAGCCCGCGGTCAGGCGGTCGAGCGTGCGCGGCGAAGGACGACGACCGGTCTTCATCACCAGACCTTTAAGGCCTTCACTGGCGCCGATGTAGTGGCCCAGAAACGACTTGGTGATCGCGACGAACGCAATCAGCGGCGCCGCAAACGCGATGGTCGGGTTGCTGAAGTGGTTGGCCAGATAAGACAGGATCGACAGGTTCTGCGCCTTGGCCTCCGCCAGTTGTTCGGGTGCCAGGGTCAGCACGCAGCTGAAGACGAAGAAGAGCACCATGACCACCATCAGCAGATGAGCACGGGCCAGGATCTGCGCGCTGCGCGGTTCGGCCTGCGCGCCATACTGACGCTTCTGGTCCACGGCGAAAGCCGAAATGATCGGCGAATGGTTGAACGAAAAGACCATCACCGGAATCGCCAGCCACAGCGTGTGCAGCAGCGCCGACGGTGCCGGAAGGCTGCTCGCGGTGGTGAGAATGCCGCCGTTCCAGTGGGGAATCAGAAACACCGCGAGGAAAAGCAAGGCCACGATGAACGGATACACCATCAGGCTCATCGCCTTGACGATGATCTGCTCACCGCAACGCACCACAGCCAGCAAGCCGAGGATCAGCACGAACGCCAGCAGTGCCCGGGGAGGCGGCTGCACATGCAGCTGGTGCTCCATGAAACTGCCCACTGTGTTGGTCAGCGCCACGCTGTAGATCAGCAGGATCGGAAACACGGCGAAGAAATACAGCAGCGTAATCAAGGCACCGGCTTTTTTGCCGAAATGCTGCTCGACCACCTCGGTGATGTCCGCGCCATCGCGACCCGAGAGCACGAAACGGGTCAGCCCGCGGTGCGCATAGAAGGTCATCGGGAAGGCCAGCACGGCCAGAATCACCAGCGGCCAGAACCCGCCGATACCTGCGTTGATCGGCAGAAACAACGTGCCCGCGCCGATGGCGGTGCCGAACAGCCCGAGCATCCAGGTGGTGTCGTTGCGGTTCCAGGTCGTCACGCTCGCGGGTGCGGTGTCGACGGTGTGTTCGACGCTGTTGGCCTGATCATTCATCCGGTCGATTCTCCGTTGCCGGTGATAGCTACATGGTCAAAAGCGCGTCGAAAAACGTGGCAGTCGGCGCCCCTGACCGGTTCTCTACAGGGAAAGGGGCGCGATTGTCCGGGATTAGAGAGCAGAATCAAAGGCTTGTCGGACCAAAAGCCTGCGGCCCCGGATGATGAAAGCGTTTGGCTGGCGTAACGTCGTGCGCAAACCAGCAGGGCTTCTTACTTAAAGAACCGGATAATTCCTACAACGAAGACGGATTAATTAGTTCGCGAAACGTATTGTAAATCCACGGCAGTACAGCTCTAAGTCGTCCTCCCTTAGGCTCTCGCCACATTCAACCGCCCATGGAAGGTAACGCATGTTCAAGACTTTCGCCGTCATCACCTTGCTCGCTGCCAGCACTTACGCGAGCGCAAACAACGCTTCCCCTCAATGCGCAACACTTGATAAACAACAGGCGAAAATCCTGTTCGAGCGCTGGAATAGCGCATTGCAAAGCGGCGACTCAAGCCAGGTGGCTGCGAACTACACGGCCGATGCCGTGCTGCTGCCGACCCTCTCCAACCAGCCCAGAACAGACCTCGCCGGCAAACTTGATTACTTCAACAAGTTTCTCAAAAACAAACCGGTCGGCACCGTCGATAGCAGCACTGTTATGACAAGTTGCAACAGCGCAATCGATACCGGCACTTACACGTTCCGTTTCCGCGATAACTCAGCCGTCAGCGCGCGTTACACCTTCACTTATGCCTTCGTCGACAACCAGTGGTTGATTACATCGCACCACTCTTCAGCCATGCCGGAGTAACGGACATTCAGCCAACAGTCGGCCTGACGTCCAACGCCGGGCCGACTCAACTTTCAGACCCGTCCCACACGTCACTCGCCTGCGACATCGCGCCGCAACGGCATGCTCAGCTCCACCCGCAAACCGTCCTGACGGCTGTCAAAGCGCAGCGAACACGCGCAGCGTTGAACGATGGCCTGAACAATCGCCAGCCCCAGGCCGGCGCCGGGGCTCTTGCCGTTGCGCCAGAAACGCTGGGTGAGCTTGTCCAGGTCCGGCTCGGGAATGCCGGGGCCATGATCGCGAACGCGGAAATGCGCCTGCCCGTCGAAGGTTTCGACACTCAGCTCCACCCGCGCATCGGCCTGGCTGTGGCGCAGGGCGTTGTCCAGCAGATTGCGTAGCGCGGCCACCGCCAACGCCGCCGGCATCTGCACGGCGGCGCTGGACAACTGCGACGGCAGGATCAGTTCGATGCGCTGCTCGTCGCCGTGACTGGCGTCATGTATGGCCAGCCGCGCGACCTGCTCGGCGTCGCACTGCACACCGTCATCGAACGACAGGCTGCCCTCGACCCGCGCCAACAGCAGCAGCTGTTCTAGGGTGCGGTGCATGCGGTCAGCGCCCTCCTCCGCATGGGCCAGCGCCGTGTCGCGCTTCTGGCCGTCGGTCATGCGCGCGACTTGCAGATGGGTCTTGATGGCGGTGAGCGGGCTGCGCAGCTCATGGGCGGCGTCGCCGGTCAGCCGACGCTCGCGCTCCAGGGTCTGGGCGATGCGCTGAAACAGCTGGTTCTGGCTTTTCAGCAGCGGCTGCAACTCGCTGGGCAGATGGGGCACATCCAGCGGCTCGACCGAATCGGCGCTGTGGCGATTCAAGGCATCGCGCATGCGGTTGAGCGGCGCCAGCCCCCGGCCGATGCCGAACCAGACCAGCGCCAGGCTGCCGAACAGCGCCACCAGCACCGGCACCGACGCCGCCAACAGCACCGAGTGCCCGAGCACGTCGCGTTCAATCTGCCGGTCAGCGGTGCTCACCCGCACGTTGTCATGCATCATCGTGTACACCCGCCAGTGGTCGCCGTCGATCATCTGGTCATGGAAGCCGCTGGCGTCAGCCTTCAGCGGTTCGCTCGGCGAGCTGTCGGTGCGCGCCAGCACCTGCCCGCGCAGGGAACTCAACTGACACGCCATGCCGTTGGGCAACGCCGGATCGTCGGCCCGCAGCGAGCGGGTTTCGCTGCCGGTGGGCATCTGCATCTGTTCGAGCAGCCCGGCCACCATTCGCGCCGATGCTTCAAGGCGTTGATCGAGGGACTGCATCATCTGCGTGCGCAAGTCGCGCAGCATCCACGCCGCCGCGAGCACCCAGATCACAATGAACGCCGAGCCCAGGATCAGACTCAGCCGCGTGCGCAGGCTCATCATGGCGAGGGCTCCGAATCAAGGCCGGCCGGGCCGAGGCGATAGCCCAGACCGCGCACGGTTTCGATGATGCCGCCGCCCAGTTTGCGCCGAAGATGGTGGATGTGAACGTTGAGGGCGTTGCTCTCGACTTCGTCGCCGAAGCCGTACACGCAATCCTTCAACTGCTCGCCCGAAAGCACGCGGCCGTTGTTGTTCAGCAGCGCTTGCAGCAATGCCTGTTCACGACGCGACAGATCGACCGGCTGACCGGCAAGGCGGGTTTCCCGGCTGCTGGGGTCGTAGCTGAGCACGCCGTGCTCGATCACGTTGACGCTGCGCCCGGCCATGCGTCGGACCAGGGTGTGCAGGCGCGCGCTGAGTTCACGCAGGTCGAAGGGCTTGAGCAGGTAATCGTCCGCCCCGGCCTGCAAGCCGTCGACGCGGTCGGTGACGGTGTCGCGAGCGGTGAGGATCAGCACCGGGATCTCGACGCCCAGCTGGCGCAAGTGGCGCAACAGCTTCAGGCCATCTTCATCGGGCAGGCCGAGGTCGAGAATCATCACGTCGAAATGCGCGGCCGACAGCATCGCCCGCGCGGAGGAGGCCGTGGCCACGCGATCCACCGTCAGGCCCTGGGCATCAAGGCCTGCGACGATGCCGCTGGCGATCAGGTCGTCGTCTTCACAAAGCAGTACGTGCATGGTCGGCCCCGAAAAAAAGGCGATTGAAGCGCAGAGGGATTAACGGCGGATTATGCACGAGCCGCCGCAGACACGACGCGCCCCATAGCGTTAATCGACTGTTAATCGCCACTGCGCAGGCTTCGCCCCATTGAAGAGGTTTGGAAGGTGCGCATGCGTAAGGTGTGGTGGATGATTCTGATGCTGATCCCGTTGCTGGCGCAGGCAGTGCCCGGCGGTGATCCCTTCCCGGCCAGGTCCGGCCCCTCACTCCTCAGCGAGAAGGCGGATTTTCTGTCGGCGAAAGACGCTTTCATCTTCACCTCGGAACGCCTGGCGTCCGGCGAAACCCGCCTGTACTGGCAGATCGCGGACGGATATTACCTGTATCAGCAACGGCTCAGGTTCGAAGGGCTCAGCCAGGGACAGCAGCCCGTACTGCCGACCGGTGAAGACCATAACGATGAGTATTTCGGCCAGCAGCAGGTCTATCGGCGGGGCCTTGAACTGACAATCCCGGCCTCGGCCAACGGTCAGATAAAAGTGAGCTGGCAGGGCTGCGCCGATGCCGGGTTGTGTTATCCCCCGCAAAGCCAGCGCGTTACGGTGGGCAGCGGCGACGCGCAACCAGCCAGCGCTCAAGTCGGCAATCAAGCCGAGGATCAAGCGTTGGCGAGCGGCCTGGCGCAACGGTCTCTTGGCCTGAGCCTGCTGGCGTTTTTCGGGCTGGGTCTGCTGCTGGCGTTCACGCCGTGCTCACTGCCGATGCTGCCGATCCTTGCCGGCGTGGTGGTCGGCAGCGGCGCAAGACCCGCACGGGGCTTGGCGCTGGCCAGCGTTTACGTGCTGAGCATGGCGCTGATCTACGCCGGGCTGGGGGTGGTCGCCGCGCTGTTGGGCAGCAACCTGCAATCGACCCTGCAGCAACCCTGGCTGCTGGGCAGTTTCGCGACCCTGTTTGTGGTGCTGGCGCTGCCGATGTTTGGCTTCTTCGAGCTGCAATTGCCGGGTTTCCTGCGCGACCGTCTGGAGAAGGCCGGGCGTCAGCGCCACGGCGGCAGTCTGCTGGGCGCTTCGGCGCTCGGCGCGCTGTCGGGACTGATGATCGGCCCGTGCATGACCGCGCCACTGGCCGGCGCACTGCTGTATATCGCCCAGAGCGGTAACGCGCTGCACGGCGCGCTGGTGTTGTTCGTCATGGGGCTGGGCATGGGCCTGCCGTTGTTGCTGCTGGTCACGGTCGGCACGCGTTTGCTACCAAAACCGGGGGCCTGGATGAACCTGGTCAAAGGCCTCTTCGGCTTCCTGTTACTGGGCACCGCGTTGGTGATGATTCGGCCGCTGCTCGCCGGCGTGCTGTGGCTGGCGCTGTTCGGTGCACTGCTGATCATCTTTGCCTACAGCGCCATCGTGCAGACCCGGTCGCTGCCACGCGCCTCACTCATTAGCGCTCCCTTCGGCCTGGTCGCGGGCCTGTGGGGCGTGATGATGGTGATCGGCGCGGCGGCGGGCGGCGAGGATCCCTGGCAGCCGCTCGATGTCTTCAGCGGAGCGAAGCCATCCAACGCAAGCGAAGCACACGCCGCGTTCACCACGATCAAGGACCCGCAGGTCCTGAACCGGGAACTCGCCGCTGCCACTGGCGCCGGGCAGTGGGTGCTGGTCGACTACTACGCTGACTGGTGCGTGTCCTGCAAGATCATGGAAAAGACTGTGTTCGCCAACGCTGAAACCCTGCAGGCATTGAACGGCGTGCGCCTGCTGCGCCTAGATGTCACGGCCGACAACGACGCCAGCCACGCGCTGCTCGGTCGTTTCAACGTGCCAGGCCCGCCGACCCTGGTGTGGATCGCGCCGGACGGCAGCGAAAGGCGCGACCGGCGTATCACCGGTGAAGTGGACCTTGAAGCCTTTTTGCAGCACTGGCAAACCACCCTGGAGCGTGGCTGATGCTGAGTTTCTCCGTGGGGCCGTTCGCCCTGTCGCTCAATCATCTGCTGCTGCTCGTTGCTCTCGCGCTGGCGACTCTGGTCGGCTGGATCACTGGCCGCAGCCAGCGGATAAACCCGGAACGCGCCGTCTTCGGCCTGTTCATGTTCGGGCTGCTGGTGGCGCGTCTGGCATTCGTCACGCGCTACTGGCCGCAATATGAAGGCGATCTGCTGCGCATCGTTGATATTCGCGACGGCGGCTTCAGTGCCTGGCCCGGTGTCGTGGCCGTTGGGGCCGGCGCCGCCATCATGGCGTTGCGGCGGCCGTTGCAGCGCAGGCCCCTGGGGTGGGGCGTCGCCAGCGGGTTGCTGTTCTGGTGGCTCAGTACTCTGGCGGTGGAAAGCGTTCGTCAGGATGTCCCGCTGCCGGATCTGGCGCTGCGCAATGGCGCGGGCGAACGCGTGCAAGTACGCGATTACGCAGGCCGCAAACTGGTGATCAACCTGTGGGCGACGTGGTGCCCGCCGTGCCGGCGGGAAATGCCCGTTCTGCAAGCCGCGCAAATGGCCAATTCCGACGTCGTGTTTCTGTTCGTCAATCAGGGAGAAAGCCCACGTGAAGTGGCGACGTTTCTCGGCAGCCAGGGGTTGCAACTGGACAACGTGCTGTTCGATCAGAGCGGTGAGTTGGGTCGACTTGCCGGCTCAGCCGCCCTGCCCACCACCCTGTTTTACGGCGTGAACGGCCGACAGCAGGACGGGCATCTGGGCGAACTGTCCAGCGCCAGCCTCACCCATTATCTGGACGGTTTGAGCCAGCCGCCGAACGCTTCTTCGCCGACTTCTTTCCCGCCGTCCTCACAGCCTTCTTCAAAATAAGGGACCACCCCATGAACTTCATCCGCCCTGCGCTCATCGCCGCCGCCGTTTCGCTCTCCCTGCCAGGCGCGCTGGTCCACGCAGAAGATCTGCCCGCCCCGATCAAGGCGCTGGAAGCCAAGGGCGCAACCATCAAAGGCAGCTTCGACGCACCGGGCGGGCTGAAGGGCTACGCCGCCGAGTACCAGAATCAAGGCATGGCCCTGTACCTGACCCCGGACGGCAAGCATGTGCTGGCCGGCAATCTGTTCGATGAAAAGGGCGAGGACCTGAGCACCGCGCCCCTGCAGAAACTGGTCTATGGGCCGATGGCCGAGGCGATGTGGAGCCGCATGGAAAACAGCACCTGGATCGCCGACGGCGCCAAAACTGCGCCGAAGGTCATCTACCTGTTCAGCGACGCCAACTGCCCGTACTGCAACCTGTTCTGGGAACAGGCGCGGCCCTGGGTCAAATCCGGGAAAGTACAGTTGCGCCACATCATGGTTGGCGTGATCCGCGAGGACAGCGCCGCCAAAGCCGCGAGCCTGCTGGCCGACGCAAACCCGGAACTGGCCCTGCAGAACCATGAACAGGCGGGCAAAGGCAGCACGCTCAAGGCCATGCAGAACATCCCCAAAGACATTCAGGCAAAACTCGACGCCAACATGAAGTTAATGAAAGACCTGGGCCTGTCCGCCACACCTTCCATCTTCTACAAGGACGAGGCCGGACACCTTCAGCAGCAACAAGGCGCGCCCCGGCCTGAGGCGCTGGCGAAAATGATGGGCCCGAAATAGCCGGGGTTCTGCTGGCGTAGCCGGCCGGTGGTGGACGCAGCGCTCTGACCAATGGCGACAGGGGGTACAACGCGGGTACTGCGCCGGCGTGTCATCCGTGTAAAAATGTCGACCACCATTTCAAGAGCCACAATCGGGAGGCTCGCTCCATGCGTTACGCCGAAGATCACAAAGCCCAGACCCACCAGCGCATCCTTCAGGAAGCCGCCGCGCGCTTTCGCCGTGACGGCATCGGCGCCACCGGCTTACAGCCGTTGATGAAGGCATTGGGCCTGACCCACGGTGGTTTTTATGCCCACTTCAAATCCAAGGACGACCTGGTCGAGAAATCCCTGCGCTGCGCCGTCGACCAGCTGCTCGCCTCAGTCACAGAGAAACTGGCCGAAGACAGCTCGACCCAGGCGTTCATCGACATTTACCTGTCGACCGCCCATCGCGATCACCCGGAAGCGGGCTGCCCGTTGCCGACCATGGCGTCCGAACTGGGCCAGCGTGGGCAAGCGAGCGAGATTACCGACGAGTTGATCAACCACATGCTCGCCACCCTCGAAGCGGGAATTCCGGCCGATGGGCAAAGCCGCGACAAGAGCGTGATGCTCATGTCCGGGCTGGTGGGGGCGATGGTGTTGGCGCGCAGCGCTAAAGATCCGGCGCTGGCCGAGCGAATTCTGGAAACCACCCGCGATCAGCTCAAGCAGCTGATCGAGGGCTGACGCTCACTTCCCTGCCCTTTTCGGGCACGAAAGTGCATGGCTTATTCAGCATCGCTCCTCAAGGATGGCCATCAGGGATGTCCATCAGGAATGCCAGCGACGAAACAGCACGCTGGCGTTCACCCCGCCGAAGCCGAAACCATTCGACAGCGCGTACTCGATGTTCATCGGGCGCGCTTTGCCGTGGACGATGTCGATGCCCGCCGCCGCTTCATCGGGGTTCTCCAGATTCAGCGTCATTGGGGCTATCTGATCGCGGATCGCCAACGCCGTGAAAATGGCCTCAATGCCGCCTGCTGCGCCGAGCAAGTGCCCGGTGGCTGATTTGGTCGACGTCACCGCAACGCCATTCTGGTCACCGAACACCGTCTTGATCGCCGCCATTTCGCCCCTGTCGCCCACCGGGGTGGACGTGGCGTGGGCGTTGACATGCTGGACGTCGGCAGGCTGGATACCGGCTTGGCGAATCGCCGCCTGCATCGCCCGACGCGCGCCACTGCCATCCTCCGGCCCTGCCGTCAGGTGATAGGCGTCCGCGCTGGTGCCGTAACCGACCAGTTCGACGATGGGCGTTGCACCGCGGGCAAGTGCGTGTTCCAGGGTTTCGATGACGATGATCCCCGCGCCCTCGCCCATGACAAAGCCGTCGCGGTCACGGTCGAACGGACGTGAGGCTCGCTCCGGCGTTTCATTGAAGCCATGGGAGAGCGCACGGGCGGCAGCGAAACCACCCAGGGCGACGCGATCGATACAGGCTTCGGCACCACCGCAGATGGCCACGTCCGCTTCTCCGTTGCGAATCAGACGCGCGGCATCGCCGATCGCCTGAACGCCCGCCGCACACGCAGTGACCGGAGCGCCCAGCGGGCCTTTGAAACCGTGCTGGATCGACACATGCCCGGCCGCTAGATTGACCAGAAACGAAGGAATGGTGAACGGCGACAAGCGCCGCGGCCCACGGGTATCGGTGATGCGCACCGCCTCGGCGATGGCACCAAAACCGCCCACGCCGGCGCCGATGATGGTCGCGGTACGCTCGCGCTCCTCTTCGGTGGAGGGCGCCCAGCCTGCCTGCTTGACGGCCTGTTGCGCAGCACCCAGGGCGAACAGGATGAAGCGGTCCATCTTCTTCTGCTCTTTGGGGGGCGCCGCGGCGTCAGCATCGAACCCGGCTTCAGGGTCTTGCTCCAGGGTCGGCACCGGGCCGCCGACCTTGCCGGCCAGATCAGCCACCGTCTGCTCAGGCAATTGCACGATGCCGGAGCGGCCTTCCAGCAATCGCTTCCATACCACTTCGACGCCGGTGCCCAATGGCGTTACCAGCCCCATACCCGTCACTACAATGCGACGCTCGCTCATGGGTTCACCTTTCCTCATTCTTGGCAGTCGCCGGCACCCTAGGGCGCCAGCCGTTCAGTAAGATTGCGCGAACAGATATTACGCCCGTCATCTGACAATTAATATGTCAGTCGACATTTTTCCGTCCACCGCCCTCAGAGTGATCACAGATTTATCGCAGGCATAAAAAAGGCCGATCTGGGATCGGCCTTACGCTCGTGGGGTTTCAATCAATCGACAGCGTGTCGCGGTTCTTGTCCAGCAGCGCCTTGCCGATGCCCTTTACTTCGATCAGCTCGTCCACGGCCGTGAAACCGCCGTGTTCTTCACGGTACGCGACGATGGCATTGGCCTTCGCGGCGCCAATGCCGGACAGCTCTTTCTGAAGGGTTTCGGCACTGGCGGCGTTGAGATTGACCTTGGCGCCTTGCACGCCCGCCGGCGCGGAGATGGCAGGTTTGGTGGCGTCTGCCGGGGTGGCGGCAGGGGCGGCAGACGTCGCGGCGGTCACGGCAAGGGACGTACTCGCCAGCAGCGCGAAGATCAGGGAGGACAGATAAGAAGTACGCATGAGTCATGCTCCATGGGCATCGTAAGTGGAAGCAGCATTCCTGAGCTGCTTCCCAAACCTAGCCGATGGCGGCAGTGCGTCAACGCAGGGATCGGTGACCGGATATGTACCGACTCGCAGGCCCTGTGGATACGGGCTTCGCGCCCGTTTAAGCGTCCATTTGGCTGCGTAAGAAAAGGTTTCCGAGGTGCGTGCGCTCAGGGTTCCCGACGACGCTGCTGATGAATCCAGTCGACGATATCGCCCTCAGGCGCATAGCCACTGACGGTGTCGCCGAGGATCTGACGGACGCGGGTGTAGTCGTCGTCGTCCAGTGCCTTGAGCAGCTGCGAGAGGCTTTGCTTGAAGACGTCCCACGCCAGGAAGTCTTCCTGTGCGCTCATGATCATCGGGTGGCGAGTCGCCGCCACGTTGTTGCCGATCAGCAGCTCCTCGTAAAGCTTCTCGCCAGGCCGCAACCCGGTGAACTCGATAGCAATGTCGCCCTGGGGGTTGTGTTCCGAGCGGATGCTCAGGCCCGACAGATGCACCATTTTCTCGGCCAGCTCGATGATGCGCACCGGCTCGCCCATGTCGAGCACGAACACGTCGCCGCCCTGCCCCATGGAGCCGGCCTGAATGACCAACTGAGCGGCTTCCGGAATGGTCATGAAGTAGCGGGTGATTTTCGGGTGCGTGACTGTCAGCGGTCCGCCGGATTTGATCTGCTGGTGGAACAGCGGGATCACCGAGCCCGACGAGCCCAGCACGTTGCCGAATCGCACCATGATGAATCGTGTCTTGTTGACCTGATGCACATTGGAGCGGTCGCCGAACATCACTGGCGCGGTTTCCCGGCTCAGTGCCTGCAACGTCAGCTCGGCCAGGCGCTTGGTGCTGCCCATCACATTGGTCGGGCGCACGGCCTTGTCGGTGGAGATCAACACAAAGTTGGCCACGCCTGCCTGCAGCGCCGCCTGGGCGGCATTCAGCGTACCGACCACGTTGTTGAGCACGCCCTCGGCGATGTTGTGCTCGACCATCGGCACATGCTTGTAGGCCGCCGCGTGGTAGACAGTATTGACCTGCCAGGTCTTCATCACGTCCAGCAGCTTGGCATGATTGCGGATCGAACCCAGAATCGGCAGCACCTTGACCTTGAGCGACTCGCGAGCCACGCGGCGCTCCAGCTCGGTAAGGATCGTGTACAGGTTGAATTCGCTGTGATCGAACAGCAACAGCGTGGTCGGCTTCAGCAGCAGGATCTGCCGGCACAACTCCGAACCAATAGAGCCACCCGCCCCGGTCACCAGCACGCACTGATGCTTGATGCAGTGTTCGAGCAGTTCTTCCTGGGCAGGTACGGCGTCGCGGCCGAGCAGGTCGGCGATGTCGACTTCCTGAAGATCGTCGACCTTCACACGGCCTGCGGCCAGATCAGAGAAATTCGGCACGCTGCGAACATGCAGCGGGAAGCCTTCGAGAAAGCCGAGGATTTCCCGGCGCCGGGTGCGGGCGGAAGACGGTACCGCCAGCAGGATTTCCTGCGCGCCGGTGACGTTGATCATCTGCTGGATGTGCTTGGGTTTGTAGACCTGCAGCCCGGAAATGACCCTGTTGGAGATCGAATCATCGTCATCGATGAATGCCACCGGACGCATTGACCGGCCCATGCGCAACGCGGCAACCAATTGATTACCCGCCGCGCCCGCACCGTAGATGGCGACTTTGGGCAGCCCATCGTCCCGGGTCGCAAAAGGAACATGGCGAACGGCGGAGAACCAGTCCCCGAGGAAATACTGACGCATGGCCAGGCGCAGGCCGCCAATCATGACCATGCTCAGCCACCAGTAATTGAACATCACTGATCGCGGCACCACATGTTGGTGGTTGCTGTAGAGGTAGACGATGAACCCGAGAATCAGGGCAGACAGGCTGACAGCCTTGATGATCGCGATCAGGGCATCGTTGCCGAAATAGCGCATGACGGCACGGTACATGCCGAAACGAATGAACAGCGGGATGGCAACAACGGGCGCACATGCGAACAGCCAGGTGTGGATTTCCAGGGGATTGATCAGTTCGTCGATGCCCAGACGGACGACAAACGCCATCCACAACGCGAACCAGATCAGACAGACGTCTGCAGCGACCTGCAAGATCCGCTTGTGCCGGCGAGGCAACCCCAGCAGCGAAGTGCGAATTTTCCCCATTGTCCCCTCAAACACGCGTTCAAACTCCTTTCAGTCGACCTTTGCACCAGCCATTGATTCCTGACCCGCAAGGGAATCGGATCAACAGCGTCAGCGCCACTGTCCACGCTCAGCTTTTTTCAAGCGCCCCTGCCTTGAAGATGACTGCCAGGGCGAGCAATGGAGCGTAAGCAATGATCACGCCGAGTGCGCCGTCCAGCCCGAAACGGGTGACACACACAGCGACCGGCAACAGCCAGCACAGATTGATTACACCGACTGCGGACGTCACCGGAAGGTGCTTGCCAAAACGTCGCGAGGCGAATTGATAAGCATGACTTCTGTGAGCCTCATAGACCTTGTCGCCCCGAACGAGCCGACGGATGAGGGTTGCTGTAGCGTCTACGATGAAAACCCCGAGGAGAATAAGCCATACCCACAAGAACTGCGAGGAAATCCATGCGCCCTGCAGCGACAGGCATCCAAGCATGATGCCGAGAAATCCGCTGCCGGCGTCGCCCATGAAGATCTTCGCCGGTGGGAAATTCCACAACAGAAAGCCCGAAACTGCGCACGCCAGCAGGACCGGCAGCCACACCAGAGTGGCGTAACCGCTCAGCGTGTAGATGATTGCCGCGCCGACGCAGACACAGATCGCCTCTACGCTGGCAATACCGTCGATGCCGTCCATGAAGTTGTACAGATTGAGCAGCCACACCAGGTAGAACGCCGTCAGCACGTTAACGATCAGGCCCGGGGCGAGCGTCATGCCGAACACGTTGATCGCCGGAAGCCCACCCAGCCAGAACAACGCCCACGCCGCAGCGAAGAAATGCCCCAACAAGCGCCATCGCGCCGCAATGTGGCCGTGATCGTCGAGAAATCCCAGCGCCGCGATCAATGTGCCCGCGCCGAATAGCGCGAGGAACGGATCGAGCCCGATCAGCCCTGCAAACAGCATCCAGAGCAGCGCCACCAGGTAACTGATGACAATCGCCACGCCGCCGCCCCGTGGCGTCGGTATCGTATGGGAGCTTCTGCCGTTGGGAATATCGAGCAGGCTCTTGTGCAGCGCATACCGGCGCAATACATGCGTCAGCGCAAATGAAAACACGACAACAGCAACCGCGACCCACCAATAATTCATGCTCGATCCGTAACCAGAAAATGCTCGACGGTCTTCTTCAGGCCGTCCTCAACCGACTGCGGGGGCTGCCACTGCAGCCGCTCGCGGTTTTTGCTGATGTCCACCCGCAGCGAACCCAGCACCCGTTGTGCTGCCGATTTGCGCCCCAACAGCGTGGCGCCTAGCATGATAAGGGATTCGGGGACGGGAATAAGCCACCCCGATGCAGCCATCTGCGCCTTGAGGCGGCCGGCCAGTTCGGTCGTTGACAGGTCCCGGCCATCACTGACCAGAAAGACCTGGTTCGCGGCGGCAGGGTGATCGATGCACACATGGATAAGGTCGACCAGGTTGTCCAGCGAAACCAGACTGCGCGCATTGTTCACCGCTCCGAGCGGCAACGGTACGCCTTTGCGCAACGTGCGCATCAATTGCAGGAAGTTGGCTTTAACCCCGGGCCCGTAGACCAGCACCGGGCGGATGATCACCACTTCCATCGCAGAGGTCCTGGCCAGCGCCAGAAGGCCCTGTTCTGCTTCGTGCTTGGAGATGGCGTAGGGATCGCCCGGATCGCAAGCGTCGTCCGCACGAAAGCATTCGCCCGGGCCGGTCGATTCGCCGTTGACCTTGATCGTGCTGATGAAGATGAAACGCCGGACACCGGCTGCAGCAGCCTGCTCAGCCAGATTCAGTGTGCCGAGGGTGTTGACCTCCCGGTACAGCGAAAGCGGGTCAGCCGCGGAGTCGTGCATGACATGCACCCGCGCTGCGGCGTGAACGACCGTGTCGACGTCGTGCAGAACGGCCTGCCACGGGGTGTCGGCAGTCAGCCCGGCAACGGTGGCCGTCGTGACGGCGGGAGAAGAATGGGGCGTCGCCCGTCTGCTGACTGCGACAATGTGTGCGTCAGGCAGGTGTGCAAGGTGGTCAACCAGCGCTGTTCCTACAAATCCCGAACTCCCCGTTACCAGGATTTTTCTGGTCATACCCGATCCATGCACATAAGAATTCGCCGTCAATCATGACGGCCGCTGCGAGGCAGCGGCGCCATTGTAGACGATTGGCTCGCGGCCCTGCCATTCAGTCAGCAGGACCGCACGCCAGGTGCATCACTTGCCGTTGATCAGCGCTTCGATCTCTTTGACCTTGGCGTCTACAAGGGCTGGATCACGACGGCTCTCGACGTTCAGACGCAGCAAAGGCTCGGTGTTCGAACCGCGCAGGTTGAAGCGCCACTCAGCGAATTCAAGGCTGATGCCGTCGGTTCTATCGATGTTCGAGCAAGACGGCGTGTAGTGTTCCAGGATCTTGGCGATGATGGATTTGACGTCTTCGACCTTGTAGTTGATTTCGCCGCTGCACGGGTACGCCGCCATGCGCTCATCAACCAGTTGCGAGAACTTCTTGCCCGACACGGACATCAGCGCGGCGACCAACAGCCACGGGATCATGCCGCTGTCGCAGTAGGCGAAATCGCGGAAATAGTGGTGCGCACTCATTTCGCCGCCATACACGGCGTCTTCCAGGCGCATGCGTTCCTTGATGAACGCGTGGCCGGTCTTGCACAGCACCGGCGTACCGCCCGCCTGCTCGACCTGATCGATGGTGTTCCAGGTCAGGCGCGGGTCGTGAATAATTTTCGAGCCCGGGTGTTGCTTGAGCAGCATTTCTGCCAGCAGGCCCACCAGGTAGTAGCCCTCGACAAAACGCCCTTGCTCGTCAAAGAAGAAGCAGCGGTCGAAATCGCCGTCCCACGCCAGGCCCAGGTCGCAACCGTGCTTGAGCAGCGCGTCGCGGGTGATGCTGCGGTTTTCTGGCAACAGCGGGTTCGGCACGCCGTTAGGGAAGTTGCCATCCGGTTCAGCGTTGATGATCACCCACTCGAACGGCAGCTGGGAGCGAATCGCATCCAGTGCAGGACCGACAGCGCCATTGCCCGGGTCGGCGAGGATCTTCAGCGGACGAAGATCGGCGTCTTTGACATAGGTCAGCAGGTGCTGAATGTAGGCCGTCTTGTCCGGCTTGGACTGAACGCTACCGTGCTGAGCGGCAACCTGACCGAAATCGCCCGCATCGACGCGCTGGCGAATGGCATCGAGGCCGGTGTCACCGCTGATGGGACGGGACGATTTCTGGACCAGCTTCATGCCGTTATAACCCTTCGGGTTATGACTGGCCGTGACCATCACGCCGCCGTCTGCTTCGTAATGGCTGGTAGCGAAGTAGACTTCTTCGGTGCCGCACAGGCCGATGTCGATGACATCCGCGCCGGCTTCCTGAATGCCTTTGATCAACGCCTGGGCCAACGCGGGGCTTTCAAGACGCATGTCTCGACCCACGACGATGTTTTTGGCACCCAGTTCAACCACCATGGACCGCCCGATGCGGTACGCGATGTCATCGTCCAGGTCATTGGGCACTTGGCCACGGATGTCGTAGGCCTTGAAGCAGCGAGTCTGAAGAGCGGGATAGTCGGAATTCATGTGTAAAAACCTATGCGACGGAAAAACCCGAAGGTTCCTCTGTTCAGTAGAAGCAGCTCGAATGACGAACTGCACGCAACCCTCGCGCCTGAAAGCTTGAGGCGTGGGTTAGGCATTGAAAAAGGAGATTAGTTATAGGTGCGCTTGTAATTATCTTCAACGCAAGCGTTGAGGTGTCTGACGCGCGGGGATTCTATCAGGGCAGACGTGACGCTTTGGGCTTCCTGCGCAGACGCGCGATTGAAACCAGCAACGGGCCAATCAGCATGCCCACCAGCAGTGCAAAGATCACCGGCACGGCGACAGGCAGCTCGGGCGCATTCCAGCCAAAGAACACCAGTGCGACGGCCTGCTGGTTTTCCAGCACAAATACGACAATCACCGCTGCGATCAACAGGGCGATAGCTAAAAAGATCAGACGCTTCACATTTCCCATGAGAACTCCTCAAAGAGCTATTGGAGCTCATGCTCCTCTTCTTCGTTCACCCGGTCGCGGAGCTCTTTGCCTGGCTTGAAGTGAGGGACGAACTTGCCGTCGAGACTGACAGACTGACCTGTCTTTGGATTGCGGCCCACGCGAGGCGCGCGATAGTGCAGGGAGAAGCTGCCGAAGCCGCGTATTTCAATACGGTCGCCCGTCGCAAGGCACTGCGACATCTGCTCAAGCATGGTCTTGATGGCCAACTCCACATCTTTGGATGAGAGCAGTCCTTGATGGGTGACAATTCGTTCGATCAACTCCGACTTCGTCATATTTTTCCCTTCTTTTTCAAGCAGCTAGGTAAAGCGCTTTGAAGGTTTTAGCATGACCTGAAGCATTTGAACAGAGTATGCCCAGACTTAAATGAGCCGAGCTTGAAGATCGTCAACAGGGCATTGGCCGGCCGCGCTGCAAAAACACACGCCCACAAAAAAGGGCGACCGAAGTCGCCCTTTTTCAATGGTCAGACAGAACTCAGTTCTGTTTTTCCATTTGAGCACGCAGCAGGTCACCCAGAGTGGTTGGACCAGTGCTTTCAGCGGTTTCAGGCTTGCTACGCAGGCTCTGAATCGCTTCTTTCTCGTCTTCAACGTCTTTCGACTTGATGGACAAGCTGATCACGCGGCTCTTGCGGTCAACGCTGATGATCTTAGCTTCGATCTCTTCGCCTTCTTTCAGAACGTTACGCGCGTCTTCAACGCGGTCACGGCTGATTTCGGAGGCTTTGAGGGTCGCTTCGATGTCGTCGGCCAGAGTGATGATGGCGCCTTTGGCGTCAACTTCTTTAACGATACCGCGAACGATAGCGCCTTTGTCATTGACAGTGACGTACTCGGAGAACGGATCGCTTTCCAGCTGCTTGATACCCAGCGAGATGCGCTCACGCTCTGGATCAACCGACAGGATCACGGTGTCAAGCTCGTCGCCCTTCTTGAAACGACGTACGGCTTCTTCGCCCACTTCGTTCCAGGAGATGTCGGACAGGTGAACCAGGCCGTCGATGCCGCCGTCCAGACCAATGAAGATACCGAAATCGGTGATCGACTTGATGGTGCCGGAGATCTTGTCGCCCTTGTTGAACTGGCCAGAGAAATCTTCCCACGGGTTAGATTTGCACTGCTTGATGCCCAGGGAGATACGACGACGCTCTTCGTCGATGTCCAGAACCATGACTTCCACTTCGTCGCCAACCTGAACGACTTTAGACGGGTGGATGTTCTTGTTGGTCCAGTCCATTTCGGAAACGTGTACCAGGCCTTCCACGCCTTCTTCCAGCTCTGCGAAGCAGCCGTAGTCGGTCAGGTTGGTAACACGCGCGGTAACGCGAGTGCCTTCCGGGTAACGAGCCTTGATAGCAACCCATGGATCTTCACCCAGTTGCTTCAGACCCAGGGAAACACGATTGCGCTCGCGATCGTACTTCAGGACCTTTACATCAATCTCATCGCCAACGTTGACGATTTCCGATGGATGCTTGATGCGCTTCCAGGCCATGTCGGTGATGTGCAGCAGGCCATCGACGCCACCCAGATCGACGAATGCGCCGTAATCGGTGAGGTTCTTGACGATACCCTTGACCTGCTGGCCTTCCTGCAGCGATTCCAGCAGAGCTTCGCGCTCGGCGCTGTTTTCGGCTTCCAGGACACTGCGACGGGAAACGACAACGTTGTTGCGCTTCTGGTCCAGCTTGATGACCTTGAATTCCAGCTCTTTGCCTTCCAGGTGCGTGGTGTCGCGCACTGGACGGACGTCAACCAGAGAACCTGGCAGGAACGCACGGATGCCGTTAACGTCGACTGTGAAGCCGCCTTTAACCTTACCGTTGATAACGCCCTTGACCACTTCCTCAGCTGCGAAAGCCGCTTCCAGAACGATCCAGCACTCAGCACGCTTGGCTTTTTCGCGGGACAGCTTGGTTTCGCCAAAGCCGTCTTCGACCGCGTCCAGCGCAACGTGGACTTCATCGCCGATCTTGATCGTCAGCTCGCCAGCATCGTTGTGGAACTGCTCCAGCGGGATGAGGCCTTCGGACTTCAGACCAGCGTGAACGGTGACCCAACCAGCCTGGTAATCGATATCGACGATGATCGCGGTGATGATCGAACCGGCCTGAAGGTTAAGAGTCTTTAGGCTTTCTTCGAAAAGTTCAGCAAAGCTTTCGCTCATTTTAATTCCTGTTGATAAGGGCGAAGAATACGCCCATCTGCCACGTTCCAGACAACGTGGGTTTCGTTCATATGAAAGAAAGCCTGCGGGACTATGACTGGTCTCCCACATGGCTTTCTGGTCATCCGGCGAGATCGCGGAGTGCGACTTCACTCAGGATGCGTTCAAGCACCTGCTCGATGGACAATTCGGTGGAATCCAGCTGAATGGCGTCATGCGCCGGCTTGAGCGGGGCTACCGCTCGCTGGGTGTCGCGCTCGTCGCGGACACGGATCTCATCTAGCAGACTCGGCAGACTAACATCGTCACCCTTGGCCTTCAACTGCAAATATCGCCGACGGGCACGCTCGTCGACGCTGGCCGTCAGAAAAATCTTCAATGGCGCGCCGGGAAAGACCACCGTGCCCATGTCGCGGCCATCGGCAACCAGGCCTGGAAACTCCTGAAACGCCCGCTGGCGCTGCAGCAATGCTTCGCGAACAGCCGGCAACGAAGCCACCTGGGACGCGCCACTGCCAACATGCTCATTGCGGATGGCCGACGTCACGTCTTCCCCTTCCAGAATAATGCGCTGACCGTGGTCGTCGGTCGCTGCCATGAACTGCACGTCCAGATGCGCAGCCAGCAGCTTCAATGCTTCTTCATTGGTCAGGTCGACGCCATGGTTGACGGCCGCGAAGGCCAGCAGCCGATACAGCGCACCGGAATCCAGCAGGGACCAGCCCAGACGTTTGGCCAGCTTGCCGGCCACCGTGCCCTTCCCGGAACCGCTGGGTCCGTCGATCGTAATGACCGGAGCTTGAACTTTCACGATTGCCCCTCTTGCGTTACACGAATACCCACCTGAGCACACAGCGTCAGGAAACTGGGAAATGAAGTCGCCACATTGGCGCAGTCCCGGATGTGAATCGGGCTGGCCGCGCGCAGCGACGCGATACTGAATGCCATGGCGATGCGGTGATCACCCTGCGCATTGATTTCACCACCGCCGACGGTTCCACCATCAATAATGATGCCATCTGCAGTCGATTCAACGTTTATGCCGAGCGTCGCCAGGCCGTCGGCCATCGCCTGAAGGCGGTCGGATTCCTTGAAGCGCAAGGCCTGAGCGCCCGGAAGCACCGTTCGCCCTTCGGCGCAGGCAGCGGCAATGAAGAGCGCCGGCAACTCGTCGGTTGCCAGCGGCAGCAGCGCCTGGGGGATGTCGATCCCCCTGAGACGGGCATGGCGCACGTGCAGATCAGCCACCGGCTCCCCGCCCGCATCGCGCGGGTTGTGCAGCGTGATGTCCGCGCCCATCAGGCGCAGGATATCGACAACGCCCGAGCGCGTCGGGTTGACACCCACGCTTTCGAGGATCAAGTCGGAGCCCTCGGCGATGGACGCTGCCACCAGGAAGAACGCCGCCGAGGACATATCGGCAGGTACTTCGATGCATGCCGCCTTGAGCGAACCCCCTGACTGCAGCGCCACGGTCCCGTCATGAGCGGAAAGCGAATGACCGAAGCCTTTCAGCATACGCTCGGTGTGGTCCCGGGTCGGCGCCGGCTCGTGCACCATCGTTGTGCCATTTGCGTAGAGACCGGCGAGCAACAGCGCGGATTTCACCTGAGCGCTGGGCAACGGCATGTCGTAGCGGATGGCCTGAAGACCCTGCCCACCGCGAAGGGTCAGCGGCGGCCGGCCGTCTTCCGCGGTTTCGATCACGGCGCCCATCTGGCGTAGCGGCTCGACGACACTGGTCATCGAACGCCGGGACAGTGAGGCGTCGCCGGTCAGCACGCTGTCAAAGCGCTGCGCAGCCAACAGGCCGCAGAGCAAGCGCATCGACGTGCCCGAGTTGCCCAGATAAAGCGGCCCCGGCGCAGGTTGCAGCCCGTTAAGGCCAACGCCATGTATGGTCAGGCGACCGTGGTGCGGCCCTTCGATGACGACGCCCATGTCACGGAATGCCTGCAATGTCGCCAGCGCGTCCTCGCTTTCGAGAACACCTTCGACGACGCTGATGCCTTGAGCCAGTGACCCGAGCATGATCGCCCGGTGGGAAATCGACTTGTCACCCGGCACGCGAATCTGCCCCAGGACAACGCCGCCCGGCCGTGCAATAAAGCTGAAGTCGGCGCCTGAGGTTTTTTCAACATAGGCACGACGGGCGAGAATCTTGCCGAAATGCTCCCGGGCGACCCGCGCCCGGGTGAACACACCGAGCAACTGGTGGCCATCGCCTGCATCCACCGCGTCGCGCAGCGCATCAAGGTCGCTGCGGAAGGTGTCGAGGGTGCGCAACACGGCCTCGCGGTTCGCCAGGAAGATGTCATGCCACATCACCGGATCACTGCCGGCGATACGTGTGAAGTCGCGGAAGCCGCCCGCCGCATAACGGAAGATGTCGAGGTTTTCGTTGCGCTTGGCCAGCGAATCCACCAGACCGAACGCCAGGAGGTGCGGCAGGTGACTGGTCGCCGCCAGCACTTCATCGTGGCGCTCGACCTGCATGTGCTCGACGTCCGCGCCCAATGCCGACCAGAGACGGTCGACCAGCGCCAGCGCCGACGGATCGGTTTCGGCCAGCGGCGTAAGGATGACTTTGTGCCGCTTGAACAGCTCGGCGTTGGAGGCCTCCACCCCACTCTGCTCGGAGCCGGCAATCGGGTGGCCGGGCACGAAGCGCGCCGGCATCACGCCGAACGCTTCGCGCGCGGCACGGACCACATTGCCTTTGGCGCTGCCGACGTCGGTCAGCACGGCATTGCCCAGGTCCAGTTTCGCCAGGACGCCGAGGAGCTTCTCCATCGCCAGAATCGGCACGGCCAATTGAATGACGTCAGCCCCCACGCAGGCGGCAGCGAGAGTGTCTTCACAGCGATCAACCACGCCCAGTTCAACGGCCAGTGTGCGCGATTGCGGGTCGAGATCGACGCCGACGACTTCGCGGCACAGGCCACTTTCCTTCAAGCCTTTGGCGAACGAGCCTCCGATCAATCCGAGTCCGACCACCACCAGGCGGCCGATCATAGGCGCAGCGGGTTGCAGCGGCATGACATCAACCACGTGCCAGAACCTTGCTCAACGCTTCGAGGAAACGACTGTTCTCACCCGGCAAACCGATGCTCACCCGCAGGTGATTGGGCAGACCGTAACCACCAATCGGGCGAACGATCACGCCTTCGCGCAGCAGGCCGTCGTAAATCGACGCGGCCTCGCGGCCCAGGTCAACGGCGATGAAGTTGGCTTTGGAGGGAATCCAGCTCAGGCCCATCCGACCCAGCCCTGCTTCCAGCTGCTGCATGCCGGCTTCATTGAGCTGACGGCTTTGCGCAACATAGTCAACGTCGTCCAGCGCGGCGCAGGCAGCGGCCAGCGCGAGGCTGTTGACGTTGAACGGCTGACGCACGCGGTTCAACACGTCGGCCACGACCGGCGATGACAATGCATAGCCGAGGCGCAGCGACGCCAGGCCATAGGCCTTGGAGAACGTCCGCGACACCAGCAGGTTTGGGTAAGCACTCAGAAACTCAAGCCCGTCAGGCAGGTCGGCGCCTTCGGCGTATTCGATGTAGGCCTCGTCCAGTACAACCAGCACGTCCTTGGGCACATGGGCGAGAAAATCCGCCAGGGCGCTCGGCCCGAACCAGGTCCCGGTGGGGTTGTTCGGGTTGGCGATGAAGACGACCCGCGTGTTGCTGTCGATGGCGGCAAGCATGGCCGGCAGGTCGTGTCCCCAATCCCTGGCCTGCGCGACATGGGCAACAGCGCCGACGGCCTGGGTGACGATCGGATAAATCGCAAACGCGTGTTCGCTGAACACCGCATTGAGCCCCGGCGCCAGATAGGCATGGGCGACGATTTCCAGAATGTCGTTGGAGCCGTTGCCCAGCGTCACTTGCTCGGGCTGCACGCCGCAGGCTTTCGACAACCGCTGCTTGAGCTCGAAACCGTTGCCGTCGGGGTAACGGGTCAATTCCGCCAGCGCGTCTTTGATCGCCTGCAACGCCTTGGGGCTGGCGCCCATCGGGTTTTCGTTGCTCGCCAGCTTGATGATGCGCGCCGGATCGATATCCAGCTCACGCGCCAGCTCGTCCACCGGTTTGCCGGGAACGTAAGGCGATAGTTTTTGCACGCCGGGCTGTGCCAGCGCGAGGAAGTCGCCGCTCATGTACCGCTTTACCTCTTCAGTGAAACCCGTAGGGCTACAAGTCCGGACGCAGGGTCAAAGCACTGCTTTCGGATAGGAGCCCAACACCTTGAGCGCCACGGCTTCCTGGCTGATCTGCTCGAGAACGGCCTTGATCAGCGGGTCGCGGTGGTGGCCGACGAAATCGATGAAGAACACGTAGGTCCATTTACCGCTTCGCGAGGGACGCGTCTCGATGCGCGTCAGGTCGATGCCGTTCTCGTGGAAAGGCACCAGCAGTTCATGCAGCGCGCCAGGCTTGTTGCTCATCGACACGATGATCGACGTCTTGTCGTCGCCGGTCGGCGGCACTTCCTGATTGCCGATCATGAGGAAACGTGTGGAGTTGTCCGGACGGTCTTCGATCTTCTCGGCAATGCGCGTCAGGCCATAAAGGCCCGCCGCCATATCACCGGCAATCGCCGCCGAGTTCCACTCACCCTTGACCCGCTTGGCCGCCTCGGCATTGCTGGCGACGGCGACGCGCTCAACGTTCGGGTAGTGCGCGTCCAGCCACTTGCGGCATTGCGCCAGGGACTGGGCGTGGGAATAGATGCGGCTGATGCTGTCGGTTTTGGTGCTTTCGCCCACCAGCAGATGATGGTGAATACGCAGCTCGACTTCGCCGCAGATGACCATGTCGTGCTCAAGGAAGCTGTCCAGTGTGTGGTTGACCGCACCCTCGGTGGAGTTCTCCACCGGGACGACGCCGAAGTTCACCGCACCGGCGACCACTTCACGGAACACTTCGTCGATCGCAGCCATGGGCTTGCTGATCACCGCGTGGCCGAAATGCTTCAGCGCCGCCGCCTGAGTGAACGTGCCTTCAGGGCCGAGGTAAGCGACCTTGAGCGGCTGTTCCAGCGCCAGACAGGAGGACATGATCTCGCGGAACAGCCGCGCCATTTCCTCGTTGCTCAACGGGCCACGGTTGCGCTCCATGACACGCCTGAGCACCGCCGCTTCACGCTCAGGCCGGTAGAAGACAGGCACTTCACCTGCCGGCAGTTCGGCCATTTTGACCCGCGCGACTTCCTGGGCGCAGCGGGCACGCTCGCTGATCAGTTCCAGGACCTTTTCGTCCAGGCTGTCGATGCGGACCCGCAGTGCCTTGAGCTCTTGTTCAGACATTAGCCGTGTTCCTTCTCGAACTCTGCCATGTAAGCGGTCAGGGCGTTGACCGCATTGATGTCGATGGCGTTGTAGATGGAGGCGCGCATGCCGCCCACTGAACGGTGACCCTTGAGGTTCAGCAGATTGCGCGCTTCGGCACCCGCGAGGAACGGCTTGTCCAGGCGATCATCGGCCAGACGGAACGGCACGTTCATCCACGAGCGGTCGGAGGGGCTGATCGGGTTGCTGTACAGGCCGCTGGCGTCGATGAAGTCATACAGCGTGCGCTGCTTGAGTTCATTGCGCGTGGCTATGGCTTCGACACCGCCCTGCTCTTTCAGCCATTCGAAGACCAGACCGGAGAGGTACCAGGCCAGTGTTGGCGGCGTGTTGTACATCGAACCGTTGTCGGCGGCGACCTTGTAGTTGAGCATCGTCGGGCAGAGCGCACGCGCGTGACCCAGCAGGTCCTCGCGAATGATTGCCACGACGATTCCGCTCGGGCCGATGTTCTTCTGGGCGCCGGCGAAGATCATGCCGAAACGCGAGACGTCGACAGGGCGCGACAGGATGTCCGAAGACATGTCGGCGACCAGAGGCACGTCGCCCGCTTCCGGAATCCAGTTGAATTGCAGACCGCCAATGGTCTCATTGGGGACGTAGTGAACGTAGGCCGCGTCTTTCGACAGCTTCCACTCGTTCTGGCCGGGAATGGCGAAGTAATCGGAGGGTTTGGCGCTGGCCGCGACATTGATGTTGCCGTAGCGCGAGGCTTCTTCAATGGCTTTCTGCGACCAGATGCCGGTGTCGATGTAGTCGGCCGTGCCGTTTTCCGGCAGCAGGTTCAGCGGAACCTGAGCGAATTGCTGGCTGCCGCCACCTTGAAGAAACAGCACTTTGTAATGAGACGGGACGGACAGCAGATCGCGAAAATCCTGCTCAGCCTTGGTGGCGATAGAGACGAACTCGTCGCTGCGATGGCTCATTTCCATGACCGACAGGCCTTTGCCATGCCAGTCCAGGAGTTCGGCCTGGGCACGCAGCAGAACAGCTTCAGGGAGCGCGGCAGGACCTGCGCAGAAGTTAAAGGCTCGCTTGCTCATATCCACTCTCGTCGTGTCACTGAATTAATTTGGAACGGGTGAAGTGCGGGGAAGTGCGGAACAGGGACTGCATTGTGCCAGAGGAACCGAATCGCGACCGTCGTTACCTCCGATTGCTCCTACAGATGTTATGTACTCTGTCGCAGAGATCGACTGTAGGAGCAATCGGAGTTTACGACGGTCGCGAAAGCGGCCTGCCTGACTACATCTATCCCGTCACTCTAAGGAAGGGGCCGAATCACCAGCCCCCTTTTAGCGTTACTCCTGGGGCTCTTCTTCGTCAGCCGCGGGATCCGCTTGCACATCGTCAGTGGACTCGTCGGTGTCGACGGCGTCAATCACGTCAGCATCCACTGCTTCACCTTCAAAAGCTTCGCCTTCGAACGCTTCGCCTTCCAGCTCTTCGCCCTCGACTTCGGATGGCTCCTGGACGCGTTCCAGACCGACCAGTTTCTCGTCCTTCGCCAGTTTGATCAGGGTCACGCCCTGGGTGTTACGGCCCAGACTCGATACTTCGCCAACGCGGGTACGCACCAGCGTGCCCTGGTCGGAAATCAGCATGATTTCCTCGCCTTCCTGCACCTGAACCGCGCCGACCAGGCGGCCGTTACGATCGTTGCTGACCATGGCGATGACGCCCTGACCGCCACGTTTGTACTCAGGGAACTCGGTGATCGCGGTGCGCTTGCCGTAGCCACGCTCGGAAGCGGTGAGGATCTGGCTGCCCTGCTCTGGAATCAGCATGGAAATCAGCTTCTGCCCTTCCGGCAGACGCATACCGCGCACACCGCGAGCCGTACGGCCCATGGCGCGCACTTCGGATTCCTTGAAGCGGGTGACCTTGCCGCCGTCGGAGAACAGCATGATTTCCTGTTCGCCATCGGTGACGGCCGCCGAAATCAGGATGTCGCCTTCGTCCAGTTCCAGCGCAATCAGGCCGACGCTGCGTTGACGACTGAACGCCACCAGCGGGGTCTTCTTGACGGTACCGTTGGCGGTCGACATGAAGATGAACGGCGCCTTCTTCTTGTCGGCGGCCTTGATGCGCGCCTTGCGCTCTTCTTCGGTCTCGTTGCTGTTTTCGAGGTCTTCGGCGTCGGCTTCCACGCCTTCGGCTTCTTCTTCGTCAGCACGCTTGCGCATGGCTTCGAGGTCGACCGGCAGCATGGTGGTGATGTACTCGCCTTCGCTCAGCGGTAACAGGTTGACCAACGGACGACCACGGGCAGCGCGTGAGGCTTCCGGGATCTCGTAGGTCTTGAGCCAGTACACCTTGCCTTTGCTGGAGAACATCAGCAGCGTGGTGTGGCTGTTGGCGACCAGCAGGTGAGCGATGTAGTCCTCATCCTTGACGCCGGTGGCCGATTTGCCTTTGCCGCCGCGACGCTGGGCCTGATAGACGGCCAGCGGTTGAGTCTTGGCGTAGCCACCGTGGGAGATGGTCACGACGCGCTCTTCTTCCGGAATCATGTCGCCGAGGGTCAGGTCCAGGCGCGCATCGAGGATCTCGGTGCGACGCACATCGCCGTATTCAGCGCGGATCAGCTCGAGTTCTTCGCGGATGACTTCCATCAGGCGCGTGGCACTGTTGAGGATGCGCAGCAGCTCGCCGATCTGAGTCAGGATTTCCTGGTACTCGGTCAGCAGCTTTTCGTGCTCCAGACCGGTCAGGCGGTGCAGACGCAGCTCGAGGATCGCCTGGGCCTGTTCCGGCGACAGGAAATACTTGCCGTCACGCATGCCGTACTGAGGATCGAGGTTTTCCGGGCGGGACGATTCGGCGCCTGCGCGCTCGACCATCTCGACCACGGCGCTCGATTCCCACGGCGTGCTGATCAGGCCTTCCTTGGCTTCAGCCGGGGTCGGCGAAGCTTTGATAAGGGCGATGACCGGGTCGATGTTCGACAGGGCAACGGCCTGACCTTCGAGAATGTGACCACGCTCGCGGGCCTTGCGCAGTTCGAACACGGTGCGACGGGTAACGACTTCGCGACGGTGACGAATGAAAGCTTCCAGCAGGTCCTTGAGGTTCAGGATGCGTGGACGGCCGTCGATCAGCGCGACGATGTTGATACCAAACACGCTTTGCAGCTGGGTCTGGGCGTAGAGATTGTTGAGGATGACCTCAGGCACTTCGCCGCGACGCAGTTCGATGACCACGCGCATGCCGTCCTTGTCGGACTCGTCGCGCAGTTCGGTGATGCCTTCAAGCTTCTTCTCTTTGACCAGCTCGGCGATCTTCTCGATCAGACGCGCCTTGTTCAGCTGGTACGGCAGCTCGGTGATGACGATCTGCTGGCGACCACCGACCTTGTCGATGTCTTCGACCATGGAACGGGCGCGCATGTAAATGCGGCCACGGCCGGTCTTGTAGGCTTCGACGATGCCGGCACGGCCGTTGATGATCGCGGCGGTCGGGAAGTCGGGGCCGGGGATGTACTGCATCAACTCGTCGACGGTGAGCTCGCCGTTGTCGATGAGCGCCAGACAGCCGTCGATGACTTCACCGAGGTTGTGCGGCGGGATGTTGGTCGCCATGCCCACGGCGATACCGCTGGAGCCGTTGACGAGCAAGTTGGGAATACGGGTCGGCATGACCGCAGGAATCTGTTCGGTGCCGTCGTAGTTCGGCACCCAGTCCACGGTTTCCTTGTGCAGGTCGGCCAGCAGCTCGTGGGCCAGCTTGGTCATGCGCACTTCGGTGTATCGCATGGCGGCGGCGTTGTCGCCGTCCACCGAACCGAAGTTGCCCTGGCCGTCTACCAGCAGGTAGCGCAGGGAAAAGGGTTGGGCCATACGAACGATGGTGTCGTAGACCGCGGTGTCGCCATGCGGGTGGTACTTACCGATAACGTCACCGACCACACGGGCGGATTTCTTGTACGGCTTGTTCCAGTCGTTACCCAGTTCGCTCATCGCGAACAGTACCCGCCGGTGCACGGGCTTCAAGCCGTCGCGCGCATCGGGCAGAGCTCGTCCGACGATGACGCTCATCGCGTAGTCGAGGTAGGACTGCTTCAGCTCGTCTTCGATATTGACCGGGAGGATTTCTTTGGCCAGTTCGCCCATGAGAAGCCTGATTCCTTTTTCTGGTGAAACCTCGCTCAGCCATCCGGGATGAACAAGGCTTGCCGCTGCCGACGATTGTCAGGCAACGACTTACGACAAATCAGCGAGTTATGCCATGAATATGCGCAGTCATAAGGGTCGCCATGCGCCCCTTTGGAAACCGCCGGATGGTACCACAATCGCCGTCAGGCACGAAGTGTTTGCAGGCGCCGTGAACACGCCATTTCCCCAGCAGACGCCTGAGACGCGCTCACAGAGCCCGATAGCGCGTTTGGGGACGAATGGCATTACCGGCTGCAAGCTGATCAATGAAGGCGTTTGCGGCACATCAACAGGGCCATTTTGGCCGTGTCGGGGCGCTCGACGATGCCCTTCTCGGTGACGATGGCGTCAATGAGATCGGCAGGCGTCACGTCGAATACGGGGTTGAATGCTTCGACGTCGGCGCCCACGCGCCTGCCGCCGACTTCCAGCAATTCGCGGCCGTCGCGCTCTTCGATGGGAATGTCGTCGCCACTGGCCAGGTTCATATCGATGGTCGAGCTCGGCGCGACGACCATGAAGCGCACGCCGTGGTGCATCGCCGCGACCGCCAGCTGGTAGGTGCCGATCTTGTTGGCGACGTCGCCGTTGGCGGTAATGCGGTCGGCGCCAACGATGACCCAGGTGATGCCTTTGGTTTTCATCAGGTGCGCGGCCGCAGAGTCGGCATTGAGGGTGACCGGAATACCTTCGTTGACCAGTTCCCACGCCGTCAGACGTGAGCCCTGCAGCCAGGGCCGGGTTTCATCGGCATACACGCGCTCGATCATGCCTTCCAGGTGTGCCGCGCGAATGACGCCAAGCGCGGTACCGAAGCCGCCGGTGGCCAGCGCGCCAGTGTTGCAGTGGGTCAGCACGGTCTGCAGATTGCCCTGATGCTTGCGAATCAGCTCGGCACCCAGTTGCGCCATGGTCAGGTTGGCTTCGCGGTCGCTCAAGTGAATGGCCACGGCTTCGGCTTCCATGACCTTCAGCGGATCTTCATGATCCTTGAGGCGATACAGGCGCTCGCGCATGCGGTTCAGCGCCCAGAACAGGTTGACCGCCGTGGGCCGGGAATTGGCCAGCAGGTCGAAATCCTCTTCCAGCGCCATCTGCCAGTCGCCGCCTTCGGCCAGACGATCAATGACCGCCAGGACGATGCCGTAGGCCGCACTTATGCCGATGGCCGGTGCGCCGCGAACAACCATGGTGCGAATGGCCTCGGCCACGCCTTCAGCACTGGTGTAGGGATGCCAGGTTTCTTCGAAGGGCAACACCCGCTGATCCAGCAGAAACAACGTGCCGTCCCGCCAATCGATGGCCTTTACCTTCTCCGCAGCCAGTAATCGATCGCGCATTGCACACCCCACTTGATGAATTTTTGAAAAGCTTGCCGCCACAGCGACGGTGCAAAGAAGCAAATCGCCAGCACCTTAAAAAGCCGCCGATTATAGCGAGCCGCCTGCGAAGACGCTCGGGTATACTTCGCCGTCCCCGTAATAAGCCATTGGATGCCCGCCCCATGCCCCATTCCGCTGCCCCGCTCGACCTGTTGTTGCTGCCGGACTGGCTGGTACCGGTCGAACCCGCCGGCGTCGTGTTGCAGCAGCACGGGATCGGGATTCGCGATGGCCTGATCGTTTACATCGGCCCGCGCGCCGAAGCCCTGCGTCAGCCCGCTATCGAAGTGCGCGAGTTGCCGGGCATGCTGCTTAGCCCCGGGCTGATCAACGCCCACGGCCATGCTGCAATGACACTGTTCCGCGGTCTGGCCGACGATCTGCCGCTGATGACCTGGCTGCAGGATCATATCTGGCCGTCCGAGGCGAAATGGGTCGATGAGGAGTTCGTCCGCGACGGCACCGATCTGGCCATCGCCGAGCAGCTCAAAGGCGGCATCACCTGCTTCTCCGACATGTACTTCTTCCCGAAGGTCGCCTGCGAGCGGGTGCACAACAGTGGCATACGCGCACAGATCACCGTGCCGGTGCTGGACTTCCCGATACCCGGCGCGCGCAACAGCGACGAATCCCTGCACATCGGCATTGAGCTGTTCAACGATCTCGCCCACCACGATCGCATCAAGATCGCCATGGGGCCCCACGCGCCTTATACCGTCAGCGACGAGAACCTGGAGAAGATCCGGGTCATCGCCGATGAACTGGACGCTATGATCCAGATGCACGTTCACGAAACCGCTTTTGAAGTGCATGAGGCCGTTCAGCAACGCCAGGAACGCCCCCTTGCGCGACTGCAACGCCTGGGCCTGCTGGGCCCGCGCTTCCAGGCGGTGCACATGACCCAGATCAGCGATGACGACCTCGCGATGCTGGTCGAAAGCAACTCCAGCGTCATTCACTGCCCCGAGTCGAACCTGAAACTGGCCAGCGGCTTCTGCCCGGTCGAGCGCCTGTGGCAGGCCGGGGTCAACGTCGCCATCGGCACCGACGGCGCAGCCAGCAATAATGATCTGGACCTGCTCGGCGAAACCCGCACCGCTGCGCTGCTGGCGAAAGCCGTTGCCGGCTCGGCCACCGCGCTGGACGCCCACCGTGCGCTGCGCATGGCCACGCTGAACGGCGCCCGCGCCCTGGGCATCGACGATCACACCGGCTCGCTGCAAATCGGCAAGGCCGCCGACATGGTCGCGTTCGACCTCTCCGGCCTTGCGCAACAGCCGGTTTACGACCCGGTGTCACAACTTATATATGCAACGGGTCGCGATTGTGTGACCCACGTCTGGGTCGCCGGCAAACAGCTGCTGCAGGACAAGCGCCTGACCCGCATGGACGAAAAAGCGTTGACCCGAACCGCCAAAGCCTGGGGCCACCGCATCGCGGCAGACAAAAGCCTGACCCATTGAGCGCCGCCACGGTCAGATACCGTGGCCGGACACCGAATTCAAGTTTTAGAGGATCACACATGAGCAACGTCGACCACGCCGAAATCGCCAAATTCGAGGCCCTCGCCCATCGCTGGTGGGACCGCAACAGCGAGTTCAAGCCGCTTCACGACATCAATCCGCTGCGGGTGAACTGGATTGACGAACGCGTGAATCTGGCCGGCAAGAAGGTGCTCGACGTCGGCTGCGGCGGCGGCATTCTGAGCGAGGCCATGGCCTTGCGCGGCGCTACCGTGACCGGCATCGACATGGGCGAAGCGCCGCTGGCCGTGGCGCGACTGCATCAGCTTGAGTCTGGGGTCAGCGTCGAGTACCGGCAGATCACCGCCGAAGCGCTGGCCGAAGAAATGCCCGAGCAGTTCGATGTCGTGACCTGCCTGGAAATGCTGGAGCACGTGCCGGACCCGTCGTCGGTGATTCGTGCCTGCTACGAGATGGTCAAGCCGGGCGGGCAGGTGTTTTTCTCCACCATCAACCGCAACCCGAAGGCGTACCTGTTCGCGATCATCGGCGCCGAGTACATCATGAACCTGCTGCCGCGCGGCACCCATGACTTCAAGAAATTCATCCGCCCTTCCGAACTGGGCGCGTGGAGCCGCGATGCCGGGCTGCAGGTCAAGGACATCACCGGCCTGACCTACAACCCGCTGACCAAGCACTACAAGCTGGCGTCCGACGTCGACGTCAATTACATGATCCAGACACTGCGGGGAGTCTGAGCCATGGGCTTGAGGGCAGTTCTCTTCGACATGGACGGCACGCTGCTCGACACCGCGCCGGACTTCATCGCGATCTGCCAGGCGATGCTGGCCGAACGCGGCTTCCCGCATGTGGACGACAAATTGATTCGCGACGAAGTCTCCGGCGGTGCCAAGGCGATGGTCTCGGCGGCGTTTGCCATGTCCCCCGAGGCGCCGGAATTCGAGGCGCTGCGCCTGGAATTCCTGGCGCGCTATCAGACCGATTGCGCGGTGCACAGCACGCTGTTCGACGGCATGGCCGAGTTGCTGGCCGACATCGAGAAAGCCAACCTGATCTGGGGCGTGGTGACCAACAAGCCGGTACGTTTCGCACAGCCGATCATGGAGCAACTGGGCTTGTCGGAGCGTTCGGCGGTGCTGATCTGCCCGGACCACGTAACTAAAAGCAAGCCCGATCCGGAGCCGCTGCTGCTGGCCTGCAAGATGCTCGATCTGGACCCGGCCAGCGTGCTGTTCGTGGGCGATGACCTGCGCGACATCGAATCCGGTCGCGACGCCGGCACCAAGACCGCCGCCGTGCGCTACGGCTACATCCATCCCCAGGACAACCCCGATCACTGGGGCGCCGACGTGGTGGTGAATCACCCGCTGGAGCTGCGCCGGGTGCTGGACGATGCGTTGTGCAGTTGCTGAAGAGCCAGTCCGCGACACAATCCTGCGCTGTGCCCGTTACACGTCGAAAAGGAGCCCCCATGTTCAATTACTCCGCCCGCCCCGACCTGCTCAAGGACCGGGTGATTCTGGTCACCGGCGCCGGCCGTGGCATTGGCGCCGCTGCCGCGAGAACCTACGCGGCCCACGGCGCGACGGTCTTGCTGCTGGGCCGGACCGAATCGAACCTCAGCGCGCTGTATGACGAGATCGAGGCCGCCGGGCATCCTCAGCCCGTGGTCATCCCGCTCGATCTAGAGACCGCCCTGCCCCATCAATACGACGAACTCGCCGCGATGATCGAAGGGGAGTTCGGCCGGCTTGACGGCGTACTGCACAACGCCTCGATCATCGGGCCGCGCACGCCGATCGAGCAGCTCACCGGCGAGCAGTTCATGCAGGTGATGCACGTAAACGTCAACGCCACCTTCATGCTGACCACCGCGCTGCTGCCGCTGCTCAAGCTGTCGGGTGACGCGTCCATCGCCTTCACCTCCAGCAGCGTCGGGCGCAAAGGCCGCGCGTATTGGGGCGCCTATGGCGTGTCCAAGTTCGCCACCGAAGGGCTGATGCAGACGCTGGCCGACGAGTTCGATGGCCTTGGGTCGCTACGCGCCAACAGTATCAATCCGGGCGCAACCCGCACGGACATGCGCGCTCAGGCATACCCGGCGGAAGATCCGACCCGCAACCCGACGCCGGAAGAGATCATGCCGGTGTACCTGTACCTCATGGGGCCGGACAGCAAAGGCGTCAACGGACAGGCACTGGATGCCCAGACCCGCTGAACCCTGCGGGTCCTTCGGTGTTGGCTCATTAAAGGCGAGCGCACTGAACAGTGCGCTCCCTCAACTGAATATCTGACCGCTCCGGGCACCCTCCACTCGGCAGTTTTCCGGCGTCCTCTGTATCGCAATGCTGTTGGATCCGATACGTTAGTCAAATCCAAGGCGCGAAAAGGTATCGGACCTGTCACAATCCGCCGCAACTTGTTGATTGACAATACGTTTACCGCAGGCAGTCGACTTGGCACGAGTTTCGCTCTCTCCATTTCAAGCCCGTAGAGGCGAAGGAGCGAAACCATGAGTTTTCCAACTACCACCAATGCCATTGATTTCGACAGCGCCCGGCTGCAACGCCATGGTTTCGCGCCGCAGCACAGCCTCGTCCGGCCTGCCCTCGATTACGAGCAGCTCCGGCGTCAGCTCGATCTGCAACTGCAAACCAGCCTCGAAGCGGACAAGATCCTGTCGATGCTTTTCCAGAGTGTTCAGCAGCTCATCCCGCTGAATGCCCTCAGCTATAAACATCTGCCCACCGATCTGCGCCTGGAACTGGGCGAGCGCGCCCGACATAACGTCACCTACAGCATGACCCACGAAGGCGAGCAGTTGGGCGAGCTGTCGTTCCAGCGCGATCACCGTTTCGCCGAGCATGAGCTGGAGCAACTCGAGTCGTTGCTGTCGAGCCTGTTGTATCCCCTGCGCAATGCCCTGCTGTACCGCCACGCCAGCTTGAGTGCGCTGCGTGATCCGCTGACCGGCGCCGGCAACCGGATTGCCATGGAGCAGTCGCTCATTCGCGAGTTCGAGATTGCACGCCGCCAGCAGCAACCGCTGTCGGTGCTAATGCTCGACATCGACCACTTCAAGGGCATCAACGACACCCACGGCCACGCCACGGGCGACGAGGTGCTGCGGGCCGTGACCAACGTGGTCAAGGATCGCCTGCGCAACATCGATCAAGTGTTCAGGTTTGGCGGTGAGGAGTTTCTCATCGTGCTGACCAACACCAGCCGTGAGTCAGCCGCGCTGGTGGGCGAACGCCTGCGCAGCGCCGCACTGCAACTCACTTATCCGGTGAACGGACGGGCGGTGGACCTGACGGTCAGCCTGGGTTGCTCGACGCTGCTGCCGGGCGAATCGTCCGACAGCATGTTGCGCCGTGCCGACACAGCCCTGTACGCCGCCAAGCGCAAGGGCCGCAACCGCCTGGAAATGGCGGGCTGATGGATCAGGCGCGGGCAGGGATCCGGTGTTCACGTACCGGGCCGTTGCCTTCCTGGGATCGCTCCAGCGTCATGCACCGCTCAAGGAACAGGAACATGTACTCGTAGCTCTTGCAGACCGCCATTCGCAGGTCGCTCTGCAATTGCTCGCTGGGGTTGTTGCCGGCCAGGGTGCAGATGATTTCCAGCGCTTCCCAAGGGTGGGAATCGTCGTACTGGGCATGCATCTTCAGCCACTTCATCGCCCGCTTTCGTGTGTCCGGCGGGAACATGTCCGCGTAGGTGTCCTGAGAGCAGACAACGGCCGACCATTCACCGGTGGCACCTTCAATAGCGTAGTTGGTCGCCGCGATGGCCACCACCAGCGCATCCGACGAACAGCTGTGCCAGCACCAGTGATTCAATGCATGGAGTTCCGAGGGCACCAACTGCGCCTGCAAGTCTTCCAGGGTCACGCCGTGGGCGGCGCTCCAGTTGACCCAGTAATCGGCGTGGTTGAGTTCGACCCGAATGTTGCGCATCAACCATCGTCGCGCCATGTCTTCACCCGGGTGTCGGGCGAATCGGGTTTTGGTGAGGTTATGCGCCATATAGACCGCGAACTGTTCGACGACCGGCCAGCCACCAATCAGGTACTGACGCATGGTCTTAGAACTGAGCCGCCCGTCACGCATGCGTTGATAAAGTTCATGCCCTACCACCTTGGCCTTGGCATCACTGCAATCATCAATCAATTGCTGTGCCCAAGCGGGGTAACTGCTGGCATCCATCAGCGGACCGGTTCTAATGAACATATCGATCACTGTGTAGCTCCTTATGTGAGTTGCATAGGGTGTGTTCAGCGAAAAGTCCCGGGAGCGCTGAACAGCAGTGGGGTCTGCCTCGCGGGCCGTGCGTGCAGACATTCACAGGTGAATAATTGCGGTCGCTCGATGACGTAACCCTGAGCGTAGTCCACACCGATTTCCAATAACGCCTGCTCTATCTGGGGGCTCTCGACGAACTCCGCGATCGTCTGTTTGCCCATCACGTGCCCGATATGGTTGATCACTTCCACCATCGCCCGGTTGACCGGGTCATCGAGCATGTCTTTTACGAAACTGCCATCAATCTTCAGGAAGTCCACAGGCAAGTGCTTCAAGTACGCGAATGACGACATGCCTGCACAGAAGTCATCCAGAGAGAAACGGCATCCCAGACTTTTAAGTTCATTGATGAACCGAATGGCGCTGCCCAGATTGGCAATCGCACTGGTTTCGGTGATTTCAAAACAGATAAGTTCAGGCGGAATTGCGTAGATCTGGAACTGCTGTCGCAAATACTCGAGAAAGGCGTCGTCGCCAATGCTGGTCCCGGACAGGTTGATCGCACACACCGCCATCGGGCCTTTGCCGTGTCCGGACTTGAGACAGTCGGCGATGATCATGAAGACGTGCTGCACGACCCAGCGATCCAGGGTTGTCATCATGCCGTAGCGCTCGGCGGCGGGGATGAAACTGTCAGGCAGAATCATGCGCCCGGACTCGTCGCGCAGCCGCAGCAGGATTTCGATATGGCGGTGACTTTGCCCGGCGTTGCGGCCCAGCGCTGCGATCTCTTGGGAATACAGGCAAAAGCGGTTGTCTTCGAGGGCCATGTGCAGGCGCTGAATCCAGGCCATTTCACCAAAGCGGGTGGACAGATCGGAGTCGTCGTCGTGGTAGACCTGAACCCGGTTGCGGCCTTTTTCCTTGGCCATGTAGCAGGCCATGTCGGCGGCGCGCAGCGATGATTCGAGGGTGGTCGGCGCCTCGTCGATGTGCACCAGGCCAATGCTGACGGTGGTGACAAACGGCCGGCCTTTCCAGACAAAATGCAGGCTTTCCACGGTTTGGCGCAGGCTCTCGGCCACCCGTTCGGCGTCCTCCGGCGCGCAATGTTCAAGGAGGATGCCGAACTCGTCGCCGCCCAGACGCGCCAAGGTGTCGCCTTCGCGCACGCCTTGTTGCAGCAGCGTACAGATGTGCCGCAGCAGTTCGTCGCCTGCGGCGTGACCACTGGTGTCGTTGACCAGCTTGAACTGATCCAGATCCAGGAACAACAACCCATGCCGCGCGGGCTGCTCGGCCAGGTTGTTGAGGGCCAGTTCCAGGCGGTATTCGAACTCGCGGCGGTTGGCCAGTCCGGTCAGCGCATCGTGGGTCGCCTGCCAGGACAGGTTGGCGATGTACTGCCGCTCCTGGGTCATGTCATGCAACACCAGCACCGCGCCACTGACCTTGCCTTCGGTGCGGATCGGCGAGCCGACCAGGGCGACCGACACCGTGCTGCCGTCCAGGCGCTGAATCATTCTGGAGCTTTCGCTGCCGCCGCCCATATTGCCGCTGAGCATGCGCTCGATCAGGGTCGAGGTGTCTTTCTGGTCATTCTCGTCGAGCAGGCTGAACAGCGCGGCCAGCGGCAGCCCGGCCGCCTGTTCGTTCTTCCAGTGGGTCATGAGCTCGGCGGCGGGGTTCATGTAGACGATCGAACCGTCGACATCGGTGGTGATGACGCCGTCACCGATGGACTCGAGGGTCACCTGCGCACGCTCTTTTTCCATCTGCAGCGCAACTGCAAAGCCATGGCGCTGCTCCAGCAGTTTGTGGGTGCGCAGCAGTGCAAGGATGATCAGGCACACCGCGGTGGCGAGGTTGACCACCAAGAGAATCCGCAGAATAAGCCGCGAGCCCTCCCCCAGCGCGTCGCTGAAGGCCATGGCCGCCGGAGTGACGCCTTCGTTGATGGCGCTGATGCGCTGGCGCCAGCCCAGGACATCGCTGTGGGTGACTTCCCCTTCCTGAATCCGCGCGTGCATTTCCCGGGCGACCTCATCGAGCTGCACCAGGTAGTTGTCACCCACCTTCCACAGGTCGACGGCCTTTTCCAGGTAGCTGAAGTGCTGGAAGTTCAGGTAGAGCCAGATGATGCTTTGCGCATCGTCAGGATGGTTACCACCCTGCAGAATCCCCGCAGTGGCGCGCGCGATGTCGGGCACCGGCTGATCCATCGCCAGGCGCAAGTCATGGCCGCCCTGGGGAATGGCGATCGCTTTCTGGTATTTCTGGTAATTGATGTCGTCGCGGCTGTTGGCGTAGAGGTTCAGGTAATAAATCGCGTCCTTCTGACCCTTCGACCACAGGCTCTCGCCGCCAATGTAGCTGCGCACCGCCGACATCATGTACAGGCTGACGCAGCCCAGCAGTGCCTGTAACAGCACGACGGCGATAAATGGCCAGACGATGCCCAGAAGACGAGGCTTCTCGAGGATCCGCTTTTGCTTCATGGTGTCCCTTTCATCAGCACTGCCAGATACTCAGCCTCCCCACGCCAGGCAACCTTCCTGGAGCCTGAGAGACTTCGCTAATTTCCACGATGCAGCAGACAATCTCTCACATCTATTACAAGACGTAACCAGCCAATTGGATGAAGAGACGTAAATATGACGCTTTTCACATTTCCAGTCAGCGCCGAGGCAAAGCATAGCCCAAGAATTGACGTGCTCCAGGGGCGGTACGCCATTACAGCATGGCGTCCTGAAAACCCGACAGTGTGTCTCACACCTGTTGCAGGTGTCCGTAGAGCCTAGCGTACAGCCCGCCATCTGCAATCAATTGCTGATGATCACCGTCCTCGGCGATGCGACCGCCATCGAACACCAGCACGCGGTCAGCCTGTTTTACCGCCGACAGTCGGTGGGCAATGATCAGGGTGGTACGGCCACTGAGAAAACGGTTAAGGGCCTGGTGCAGGTTGTACTCGGTGGCAGCGTCCAGCGCGGACGTGGCCTCGTCGAGAATCACCACCTTGGGGTCGGCCAAGACCATGCGCGCGATGGCCAGGCGTTGTCGCTGTCCACCGGACAGGCGAACACCCGAGCGCCCGACCACGCTGTCCAGCCCTAGGGGCAGCGCGCGGATCGTGGCATCCATCTGGGCGATTTCCAGCGCCTGCCAGCAGGCGTTGTCATCCTGCTCGCGGCCCATCAGCAGGTTGGCACGGACGGTGTCGTTGAACAGCGCCGGGTGTTGCAACACCACCGCGACGTTCTCGCGCACGGTGTCCAGGCCGATCTCCTGCAAACTTGAACCACCGAAACGAATGACCCCGGATTTGGCGGTGTACAGGCCGAGCAGTAACTGCACCAGTGTGCTTTTGCCGCCGCCGCTGGCACCCACGATCGCGACTTTTTCCCCCGGATTGATCGACAGATCCAGTTGATCGAGGACCCGCTCGTCGTTGTAGCCGAAACTCAATCCGTGCACCTCGATGCCCACTGTCTGGCGACCCGCGAACGGATTGATTTGCCCCGGGTACTGAGGCTCATCCGCACGGGCCAGCAGCTCGTTGATCCGGGTCAGTGCGCCGCCCGCCGCATAGTAGGCGTACTGAAGATTCAGCAGTTGCTCGACCGGACCGATCATGAACCACAGGTAGCTGAACACCGCGAGCATGTGGCCGATGGACAGGTCGGAGAACAGCACCGTGAGCATCGCCGCAGCGCGGAAGATGTCGATGCCGAACTGAAACACCAAACCGCTGGCCCGGCCCGAGGCATCGGTCTTCCACTGGGATGACACCGCGTAATCACGCACTTCCCGGGCACGCAGGCCGAGCAATCCGAGGAAATAGCCCTGACGGTTGCTGGCGCGGATCTCCTGGATAGCGTCGAGGGTTTCAGTGAGCGCCTGGGTGAAGCGCGAAGTGCTGTCGTTTTCCAGTTTCTTGAGGTGTTTGACGCGCTTGCCGAGCTTCACCGTGGCGAATACCACCAGCGGGTTGAACAGCAGAATCAGCAGCGCCAGCTGCCAGTGCATCCACATCAGGATCGCAGCGGTCCCCGTGAGGGTGAGCATCGCCACAAGAAACTTGCTCAGCGTCTCGCCGACGAACTTGTCGACGGTGTCCAGATCAGTCACCAGATGAGCGGTGACGGTGCCGCTGCCCAGGCTTTCGTATTCGCTCAGCGAGATGCGCTTGAGCCGCTCGATCAGTCGGGTGCGGATGCGATAGACGATGTCCTTGGCCAGCCCGGCGAACAAACGCGCCTGAATCACGTTGAACACCAGCGCGCCCAGACGCAGGCAAAGTGTCGCCAACAGCATCAGGGCGATGTAGCCGACAGGCTTGTGCAGGCTTTCAGGCAAGAACTGATTCATGAAAATCAGCGCCGAATTGCCTTTGCCCAGCAGCACTTCATCGACCAGCAAGGGCAGCAACAGAGGGATCGGCACCGAGCAGAGCACGGCCAGAACCGCGACGCCATTGGCGACCCACAGCGACTTCCTGTGCTGCAGGGCAAGGCGGCGGATTTGCGCCCAGTTCAGGCGATCAGCGGCAAGACGCTCTTGAGTTGATGCAGCGCCATTGCGATGCTCCAGGTCGGGGACGTCAGGCACTGGCGTTGCGCTCCAACCAGCGACCCAGCAAAGGCCCGAGGACATCAAGAGACTGATAGCCGTTGGTCAGCAGCGCCAGTTGGCCGTTGCGCTCGGCGAGCATCGTCGGGAAGCCCGCGATGCCCAAGTCCTGAACCCAGGAAAAATCCGACGCGGTCGCGTTGTGCTGTTCGACGCTGTCGAAGGCTTCGGCGAACTCGATGCGCGGCAGACCGGCTTTTTCCGCCAGCTCGGCCAGCACCGAGCCATGGGTGACGTCGCGGCCGTGAAGGTAAAAGGCCTGCTGGATTTCTTTGACCAGCCGCCAGGCAACGTCTGGCGCCAGACTGCGCGCCGCGACAATGGCCCGGCAGGCGGGCGCGGTGTCGTAGACGAAACCGTCGGGCAAGGCGCCGTCAAAACGGAACGCCTGACCCGTGGCCTCGTGCACCGCTTGCCAGTGTTCGAGGATGTAGCGTTTGGTCGCCGGTTCCAGCGCCGCGCCACTGCCGGTGCGCAATCCGCCCACCACCAGATGCAACGGCACTCCCGCCGCTCCCGCCTGCTCGACCAATGCTTCGGCCACCGGAGAGAACCCCCAGCACCACGAACACATCGGGTCCATCACATACAGCAGGCGGGTGGACATGGCTCAGGCCTCGTTGCTTTGGTTTTCAGTCGTCTGACCGTCAAGCGCACGGTAGTTGCGACCGATCGGGTGCGGCTGATTGCGTGCTTTCGCCAGGTCGATCTGCTTCTGCCGATCGATGGCGCTGCGGCGGGTTTTCTCGCTCAGCGAATTCCAGCAATGCGGGCAACTGACGCCGGGCAAATAATGCTCGCTGGCACGGTCTTCTGCGCTGATCGGCGTGCGGCAGGCATGGCATTGATCGTAGTCGCCTTCGGTCAGGTCGTGACGCACGGTGACGCGATTGTCGAAAACGAAGCAGTCGCCCTGCCAGCGGGTTTCTTCCTTGGGCACTTCCTCAAGGTATTTGAGAATGCCGCCCTTGAGGTGATAGACCTCTTCAAAGCCTTCGCCGAGCATGTAGCTGGATGCCTTCTCACAGCGAATGCCGCCGGTGCAGAACATCGCGACCTTCTTGTGCTTCGTCGGATCGAAATGGGCTTTGATGTAGTCCGGAAACTCACGGAATGAAGTGGTCTTGGGGTCAACCGCGCCTTCGAAGGTGCCGATTGACACTTCGTAATCGTTGCGGGTGTCGATCAGCAGCACTTCAGGGTCGGCGATCAGCGCGTTCCAGTCCTTGGGGTCCACGTAGGTGCCCACGGCCTTGTTCGGATCAACGCCCGGCACGCCGAGGGTCACGATCTCTTTCTTGAGTTTGACCTTGGTGCGATAGAACGGCTGGTCGTCGCAGTACGATTCTTTGTGATCGATGTCGACCATGCGCGGATCGTTCTTCAGCCAGGCCATCAAGCCGTCGATGCCCTCGCGGCTACCGGAGACCGTGCCGTTGATGCCTTCTTCAGCGATCAGCAGCGTGCCTCTGATGCCATTGTCGACCATCGCCTGCAGCAGTGGCTCGCGCAGTGCGACGTAATCGGAAAGGGTGACGAATTTGTACAGCGCCGCGACGACGATGGGTGCGGTTTGGGTCATGTGGCGTCTCCAGGTGGTGACCCTCGCAAAGGGCCTACCGGGTGAGTGATTCAGATGAACGCGCGCCGAACGGGCAACGCGGCGCGGATTCTAACAAGAATCGACGACGGGCAGGCAGGGTGGTTGATCAGCGGGGGTGAGGTGGGGTCATCAAGCAGTTAGCAGCGACAACCAACCTGTAGGAGCTTGCTTGCCCGCGATCACAGCGCGTCAGACATCGAGATGTACCAGACAACATCGCATTCGCGGGCAAGCGCGCTCCTACAAAGGTCGCGCTTCAGTCATGCCCACCCGCACAGGTCGGGGAAGACGGCGCAGCGCCGAGCTTCGCCCATTCTTCCGGGGTGTAGGTGTGAAGCGCCAGAGCGTGGAACTCCCCCATCAAACCACCGAGCAGGCCATAGACCTTCTGGTGACGCTTGACCGCGTTGAGGCCGGCGAACTGCTCGCTGACCACCACCGCCTTGTAGTGAGTGTCCGTGCCGCGACTGTGCATGTGGCTTTCATTGAGCACCTGAAGGTACTCGGGCTGAAAGACCGTCAACGCGGATTCGATTCGCTGTTGCATGCTCATGTCAGGCTTCGCTTATGGCTTCTTGGCAGGAGCGGCCGGTACAGCAGGCTTGGCGCCGGCCGGGGTCAGTTCCTTGGTCATGTCGGCGAGCAGCTTGTTGACCACAGGCACCGCGCTTTCCAGTTTGCTCTGGGTCAGCTGGAACGACTGCTGGCTGATCTGCGGCATCTTGGCCTGGACTTTCTGGCCCAGTGGAGACTGGTAGAAGGCAACCAGGTCTTTCAGCTCGCTTTCAGTGAAGTTGGAGGTGTACAGCTTGACCATGTCAGGCTGCAGTTTTGGCCAGCTGATCACCTGATCCAGCGCGGCATTGGCCTTGCCCTGATAGGTTTCGAGGGTGGCTTGCTTGGACGCAGGTGCTTTGGTTTCAGCGAAACGCTGAGCGAACATCTGCTGGACCTGCATGTAAACCGGCGCACCCAGTTGATCGGCGTGAGCCAGTTTGAGGAACGCTACAGCACTGGCTTCATGGCTGGCGGTATCGGCAAGAACCTGGCCGCTGGCACATACCAGAGCAACCGCAGCACAAATGGCACGAAGACGGGTCATCGAGTTTCCTTATCTAGCAAGCGAGGCAGAACCCCAAGGCCGGCCATTCTGCCCCGCTTTGCGCATTTCCCTCAACCCCTGAACCTACGAGCGGTTATCCCGAGGCCCTGACGGACCCGCCCATACGCAGGTTTAGGGCGACCGGCCCGGGCCTTTTGTCGCACACTGGGCGCACCTGTTCCGACCGCGCAGCAGCTACCGGGAACCCCTCAGGCTTCCCGGTTACTAAACTGCGCACATCGATCTTAAGGAGAGAGTCCAGTGAGCCGTACCGAAACCGACAGCATAGGTCCGATCGAAGTCCCCGAAGACGCTTACTGGGGGGCGCAGACACAACGCTCTCTGATCAATTTCGCCATTGGCCAGGAGCGTATGCCGCTGCCGGTAGTGCACGCGCTGGCACTGATCAAAAAAGCCGCCGCGCGGGTCAACAACCGCAACGGCGACTTGCCCACCGACATCGCCAACCTGATCGAGCAGTCCGCCGACGAAGTGCTGCAAGGCCAGCTCGACGACCAGTTTCCCCTGGTGGTCTGGCAGACCGGCAGCGGCACGCAAAGCAACATGAACGTCAACGAAGTCATCGCCGGTCGTGCCAACGAACTGGCGGGTGGAGTTCGCGGCGGCAAGTCGCCGGTTCACCCCAACGATCACGTCAACCGCTCGCAAAGCTCAAACGACTGCTTCCCCACTGCCATGCACATCGCGGCCGTGCAAGCGGTGAAAGAGCAACTGCTGCCGGCGATCGCCGAACTGTCCAGCGGGCTGTCCGAGCAATCTTCACGGCACATGAAGCTGGTGAAAACCGGCCGCACGCACATGATGGATGCCACGCCGATCACCTTCGGCCAGGAGCTCTCGGCCTACGTCGCTCAGCTCGACTACGCCGAAAAGAGCATCCGCGCCGCGCTGCCGGCCGTGTGTGAGCTGGCCCAGGGCGGCACCGCCGTCGGCACCGGCCTCAACTCGCCCCACGGATTCGCTGAAGCAGTCGCCGCCGAACTGGCTGCGCTGTCCGGCCTGCCCTTCGTTACCGCGCCGAACAAGTTTGCCGCGCTGGCCGGGCATGAGCCGCTGACCGCGCTGTCCGGCGCGCTGAAAACCCTTGCCGTGACCCTGATGAAGATCGCCAACGACCTGCGCCTGCTGGGTTCCGGCCCCCGTGCGGGCTTGGCCGAAGTCAGGCTACCGGCCAACGAGCCGGGCAGTTCGATCATGCCGGGCAAGGTCAACCCGACCCAGTGCGAGGCGCTGTCGATGCTGGCGTGTCAGGTCATGGGCAACGACACCACGATCACCTTCGCCGCCAGCCAGGGCCACCTGCAACTGAACGTGTTCAAGCCGGTGATCATCCACAACCTGCTGCAATCGATCCGCTTGCTGGGCGATGGCTGCCGCAACTTCAACGAGCACTGCATTGCCGGCATGGAACCGGATGCCGCCAAGATGGCCGAGCATCTGGAACGCGGCCTGATGCTGGTGACCGCGCTGAACCCGCACATCGGCTACGACAAGTCGGCGCAGATCGCCAAGAAAGCCTACAGCGAAGGCCTGACCCTGCGCGAAGCGGCGCTGCAACTGGGCTTGCTCACCGACGCCGAGTTCGACGCCTGGGTGCGCCCGGAAAAAATGCTCGAGGCCGGCAGCAATGGCTGAACCCATCAGCGGCGCCACGCCACTGGAAGGCTATGGCAAACGCATTCTGCTGATCATCGGCACTCCCAAAAGCATCAGCCTCGGCCACGCGTTGGCCGAGGCTTATGCCCAGGGCGCGCGCAGCAAGGGCCATGTGGTGCGGGTGCTCAAGCTGGGGGAAATGGATTTCGACCCGGTGCTGCGCGGCGGCTACGAGTCCGCCCAGACGCTGGAGCACGACCTGCTTGAAGCCCAGCGCGAGGTGCACTGGGCGCAGCATCTGGTGTTCGTTTACCCGGTCTGGTGGGGCGGCTTGCCAAGCCTGCTCGGTGGGTTCTTCGACCGGGTGTTCATGCCCGGTTTTGCCTTCAAGGTCCACGGCAGGCACCACCCCTCCAATGAGCTACTGAAGGGCCGGACAGCCGAACTGCTGGTGACGATGGACACGCCGTCGAGATACTTCCGCTGGGTCTTCAAAGCCCCGGCCCATCGCCAGATGGTCAGAACGATCCTCGAATTCTGCGGGATCAAGACCACGCGACTGACCGAGTTTTCGCCGGTGCGCAGCTCTACCGAAGAGCAGCGCCAACAGTGGATTCGCGACGCTGAGGCGCTGGGCAAACGCTGAGGCGCAACCGTTGAAGCGCGGTGACTCAGTGGGGCCGTCGCCGGGAATTTGGCGCAGCAACGCGGTGCAGCGGCGTAAATTAATGGAACGCTTGTGAAACACTCCCTTCAAACCCTGTAACGTGGCGGCAGCAGGGCTAATGCCTCTTCAGCAGGCCATGCCATTCGGCTTAAAGGGTCAGTCGGCCAGCAGGACGTTTCTGCTTTTACTGCGGAAGATTTTCTTCACCGCCGCCGACATCCACTGCCGTTCATATGCCCAGCGTACTAACCCAGAGCCCGGAGAAGGCCATGTTAAGCAAGCGTGAACAAGATCCAGCACCCACCGTACGTTTCCGCAGCGACCGTGTTTCCCGTGTCAATGGCCAGTATTTCTTCAGCACGCGGGAAAATACCCTCGAAGGTCCCTTCATGAGCAAGGAAGACGCTGCGCGGGAAACCGAGGCCTACATTCTTCGCATGCAGGCAGCCAGGCCTTATCAGTCGGCCCTGCCCTCTTCGCTCCACAGCTGATCCAGCCCTCCTTTACGAATGATTGCGGCGGAAAGTCTCTTCACCCATTGCCGCAATCTGTCCGTCGATCAGCGCATCGAACGGACGCAACAAGCCTTCGAATGACGTCTCCGGCTCCAGCGTGTGCAGCGCATGGGCGATCGCCTCCAGCGTCGACAATGCGTCGGGACCCGGCGCCTTGCGCAGCCTATAGCGTGACGGCGGCGCGTTTGTCAGCACCACTCTGGGCAGCTCCGCCAACAACGGATTGAGGTGCAGCAGCTTGCGCGCCTTGCGCCAGGTGCCATCGGGTACCACAAGCAGCACGGGCACATCGTTGGCACTGATGGCTGTCAGGGAAACGGCCTCCTCCCCCGGGAATAGCAAACAGGCTCGGTAACCGGGCCGGCTTAGCCACCGGGCCAGATCCTCGAACACCTCTCCTACGTGCAGCTCCGCATTCTTCAAGCCAAGGGCTGCGAGGCGCGCCGTGTTGAGCGCGTGATTGACTTCGCTGGGGTGCTGCAGGATCAACACCCGCGTCCGGCTGCCCAACGAAGGTATCAGCGCACACAGGCAATGATCGGTTGGACGCAGGCAGCGTTCGCAGCGGGCACGGGACATCGTCGGTTTCCTACAGTGGATTGAGCTGCGCTTTCAGCAGATCGCGAAAGGTCTGAATCAGCGGCTCACGGCTGCGCCCGCGACGCAGGATCATCGAAAACGGCGCCTGATAGCCAAAGGTCGCCGGCAGCAAGACCCGCAAGTGCCCGGAATCCACCCACGATTGCGCATAGTGCTCGGGCAAATAACCGATATACGCGCCGGACAGCACCAGAATCAGCTGCGCCTCCATACTCTCGACCGTCGCGGCGCTGTGCTTGAAGCCGTGGCGAGCCAGTTCGGCCTGGCTCCAGTAGCCCCGTCCGACCATGCGTTGTTGGGTGATCACAGGTTCCGGGATGCGCCGTTCGGCATACAGCGTGTGGCGATTGCTGCAGTACAGCCAGTGCTGCTCGCGGTACAGCGGCTGATAGAGCAGGCCGTTCATGCGCGTGGAAAACGACCCGATTGCCAGGTCAAGCCGGTTATCCAGCACGCCCAGCTGCAGTTCGTAGGGACTCATCACTGCAAGGTGCAAATGCACGGCCGGATGCTCCGCACTGTAGGCGCCGATGACTTCCGCAAATGGCAGTGCGCGGTCACTGACCGTCGAGTCCAGCACACCGAGATTGAGCGTGCCGCGCAGCTCGCCCTTGAGCGCGGCGGCGTAGAGTTCGAAGCCTTCCAGCTCGCCGAGCAGGCGCAGGGTTTCCTGATGAAACAGCTCGCCCTTGCTGGTCAGGCTGAACCCGCCGCGCCCCCGATGGCACAGCACGATGCCCAGCGCCGATTCCAGCTGGCTCATGTAGGTGCTGATCGCCGACGTCGACAGGTTAAGTTCCTGCTGGGCACTCGCAAAGCCCTGATGGCGCACGACGCAGGCGAAGATGCGCAGCAATTTGAGGTCGGGGAGCGCGCTGGGCATGGTGGTTCCAGGGAGAATTTGCCGGGCAGCTTACCCGATACTTCAGGAATATCTGAACTAAGTATTTCGCCTGGCCGATTGTTCGCGGGGGGCCCGGTCAACAGAATCGGGGCCATGTCGGAAGCCCGCTTCCGCTCCTTTTGATTACCACCGATGAGGCATTCCCGTGGACAAGATTTTCCATCAACCACTGGGCGGCAACGAAATGCCGCGTTTCGCCGGCATCGCCACCATGATGCGCTTGCCGCACCTGCAAACGCCGGCAGGCCTGGATGCAGCTTTCGTCGGCGTGCCGCTGGACATTGGCACCTCGTTGCGCCCGGGCACCCGTTTTGGTCCTCGGGAAATCCGCGCCGAATCAGTGATGATTCGCCCCTACAACATGGCCACCGGCGCTGCGCCCTTTGATTCGCTGTCAGTGGCGGACATCGGCGACGTGGCGATCAACACGTTCAATCTGCTGGATGCCGTGCGCATTATTGAAGAGGCCTACGACGGTTTTCTCGAGCACGGCATCATCCCGCTGACCCTCGGCGGCGATCACACCATCACGCTGCCGATCCTGCGCGCCATGAAGAAGAAACACGGCAAGGTCGGGCTGGTGCACATCGACGCCCATGCGGACGTCAACGATCACATGTTCGGCGAGAAGATCGCCCACGGCACCACGTTCCGCCGGGCGGTGGAGGAAGGTCTGCTGGATTGCGATCGCGTGGTTCAGATCGGTTTGCGTGCCCAGGGCTATACCGCCGAAGATTTCAACTGGAGCCGCAAGCAAGGGTTCCGCGTGGTGCAGGCCGAGGAATGCTGGCACAAGTCGCTGGCGCCACTGATGGCCGAAGTGCGCGAGAAGGTGGGCGGCGGTCCGGTGTACCTGAGTTTCGACATCGACGGCATTGACCCGGCCTGGGCCCCGGGCACTGGCACACCAGAGATCGGCGGGCTGACCACCATTCAGGCGATCGAGATCATTCGTGGGTGCCAGGGGCTGGATCTGATTGGCTGCGACCTTGTTGAAGTCTCGCCACCCTATGACACCACCGGCAACACCTCGCTGCTGGGCGCCAACCTGCTCTATGAAATGCTCTGTGTGCTGCCGGGCGTGGCGCACCGCTGATAGCGGGGCTGGACGCATTGCTTTTGTAGGACCGGGCGCGCTGTTTTTAGTGGGACCGGCTTCAGCGGGGAAGAGGCCCGTAAGCACACCCTCAGATCTGCGGTGTGACGCCTGACGCCTTCCCGGCTAAAGCCGGTCCTACAATGTGCCCTGTGTGTCAGTGATATCGGGCCCTCTGCTTCTGTTGGGGCTGGATGCATTGCTTTTAGTAGGACCGGCTTCAGCCGGGAAGAGGCCCGTAAGCACACCCTCAGATCTGCGGTGTGACGCCTGACGCCTTCCCGGCTAAAGCCGGTCCGGCCATTTTCGCGCTGAGCCACCATTGCCACGCAGCGATTGCCCGCCGTTACAAAAAATCCCCGCACACCTGTCATTCCAGTCCCGCAAACTTGGGCTAGCCTTAATCCAAGACCGCCGGCGTTGTGCATCGCAGCGCAGGCTTTTCAGGGTGGTTGCTTTTGGGGATTCCTGCCACAACCCTCTGTATTTTGATGTTGGGGTGATTACCACTTGAATCAAATCAGAGGCCTGCCATGAAGCGTAACGATGTCAGACAGCATGTGATCGACACGATCGGGAAGATCCTCGTCGACAAAACCCTGATTCAGGAAGAAGAAGACGTGGTGCTGAATGCGCTTGAGCTGGATGAAGCCGACTTCAAAGAGTTTTTTTCGATTCTGCAAAGCGACTTTGGCATCGTTCTTCCCGACCAGATCAAAGCCGATATTGCAGCTATGTCAGCGCATTCACCTTATGGCCAACTGACGCTGCAGGGTCTGGTTGACCTGATCCTCGTCGAGAAAACGCTCCGAACTCACCACTGAGCCGCAAATGGGATCGATTCAGAAAAGTCGCTGAGGCGAACTGGAAGGTTGACCGAAGGGTCGGGAAAAATGGAGCGGGCTATCGGGCGATAGCGCCGCTTTTCAACGCGTCTGGCGACAGCGCTTAGCGCCGTGGACGACGACGCTCATCATCATTGCTGCGCACGGGAATGGGTTGCAGCTTTGGTGGCTCGATCAACCCGAGCGCGACGCCTACATCGTGAAGCCATTCTTGCAATTTGCTGTTCATATAACGCCCCCTTCAGGGAAATACTCGGCAGCCAATGTCTGAACTGCATGGAGCAGATCATAGTGCTAAGGCGCACTTTACGCCTGCTACCGAGTGTCGCGGCAGGATTTTTTTGCCTTACATGACGTTCTGACACTGCAAATCGCACGTCCGAAGACTTCATGCGACAAACGGCATGCCAGTCAACCTGCCACCACGGGCGTCAACGCCGCGCATTCATGGGCCTGGCGACGTCTGGCGAGCAGATAAAACAAGCCGCCACCGAGGAAACATCCTGTAAACCATGCAAAGTTGGCCATCGGCTGCAACGCCGGGATGAAGGTGATTGCAATGCCCGCCACCGTGGCCAGGATCAGCGCCTTGACCGCCGTGTAGTTCACCCCGCCGGTGTACCAATAGCGCCCGGTCGGCCCATCGTTGAACAGCGCGTCGACGTCGATCTGCTGTTTTTTGATGACGTAGTAGTCCACCAACAAGATGCCGAACAACGGCCCGATGAACGCCGCCAGCACGTCCAGCGTGTAATGGATAACGGCGGGGTTGTTAAACAGATTCCAGGGCGTGATGAAGATCGACGCCACCGCCGCGATCATGCCGCCTGCACCCCAACTGATCTTGCTGGGGGCGACGTTGGCGAAGTCGAACGCCGGCGACACGAAGTTGGCGACGATGTTGATGCCGATTGTTGCGGTCACAAAGGCAAACGCGCCGAGCAGTACCGCGACGTCATTGTCGATGCGCGCCACGGTGGCGATGGGGTCATGCAGCATCTCGCCGAACACCGGCAGTGTCCCCGAAACGATCACGACGGTGACCAGGGAGAACGCCAGAAAGTTGATCGGCAGGCCCCAGAAGTTGCCGCGACGGACTTCGGACATGCTCCGGCAGTAGCGGCTGAAATCGCCAAAGTTGAGCGTAGGACCCGAGAAGTAGGACACCACCAGCGCCGTGGCCATGACCACTTGGGAGAACGCTTCCCAGCCGGTCAGCGATTTCTCGGAGAGGGTGAAGCTGATGTTGGCCCAGCCCGCCTTCCAGACAATCCAGCCTGCGAGGATGAACATCACTGCGTAGACCACGGGGCCGGCGAAGTCGATGAACCGCCGGATCGAGTCCATCCCGGTCCAGAACACTGCAGCCTGTACCACCCAGAGCGCCAGAAAGCCGAACCACCCGAGGTAGGACAACCCTGCAAAGTGCGGGTCTGCGTAGACCGACATCTGCGGGAAGAAGCGCAGCACCACGATGATCAGCGCGCTTGAGGCCAGGTATGTCTGCACTCCGTACCACGCTACCGCGATCAGGCCGCGAATCACCGCAGGAATATTCGCACCGAACACACCGAAGGCCAGACGACAGATCACCGGATACGGCACCGCCGCCTGCTGACTCGGCTTCGCCAGCAGGTTGGCGATCACTTGAATGATGCAGATGCCCACCAACAGCGCGATCAGCACCTGCCAGCTCGCCAGCCCGAGTGCGAACAGGCTGGCGGCGAAGACGTAACCGCCCACGCTGTGCACGTCACTCATCCAGAACGCGAAAATGTTGTACCAGGTCCACTTCTGCGGCACGGGACCCAGATCCTCGTTGTACAGGCGTGGGCTGTAGCCCTTCGGCAATGGCGCGGTCATCGCATTTCTCCCTACTAAGGACGAACCGGCTCCCGACATCACACGTGCACACACTGCGTACGGGAGCGAGTGTGGGTTGTATACGAAGCGAGAGGCAGAATGCGTGCCATTGCCGACCTTACCCTTTGGCAAGGCGGCAAAACAGCGGGTTTCCAGCAACCGAAGAAACCGGAACGTTGGATTTTAAAAGGGAGGCAGTGCAGACGGCGCGCCTGCTGCCAGTGCACCGTGAGCAATGTCGGTGCACTTTGACAGGGCAGGAAACGGCCAAACGGATGAGCCAAATGTGTATACGATAAACGCTAGCTTTGTTTCAACTTATAAGCCCGTGCTGTCGCATCCTTGCGAAAAGCAGTTCCGGATTACTCCGGCAATTGCGCCAGTCCATCTGGGTCGGTCATCGCCCGCTCCAGCAGATCCGCCGGCAGACTCTTACTCGCCCGTGCACCCAGCAGCTTGAGCTGTTCGCTACGGCTGACCAGATTGCCGCGCCCCTCGACGAGCTTGTTGCGCGCGGCGCCGTAGGCCTTGTCCAGCTGCTGAAGGCGGTTGCCGACTTCGTCCAGGTCCTGGATGAACAGCACAAACTTGTCGTAGAGCCACCCTGCCCGCTCGGCGATCTCCCGCGCGTTCTGGCTTTGCCGCTCCTGCTTCCACAGACTGTCGATGACCCGCAGCGTTGCCAGCAGCGTGGTCGGGCTGACGATGACGATGTTGCGATCGAACGCCTCCTGGAACATGTTCGGCTCGGCCTGCAACGCTGCAGAAAACGCCGCTTCGATCGGCACGAACAGCAAAACGAAATCAAGGCTGTGCAGCCCCTCGAGGCGTTTGTAGTCTTTGCCGGACAAGCCTTTGACGTGATTGCGCAACGATAGGACGTGCTGCTTCAGCGCCGCCTGGGAAATCACCTCATCGTCGGCCGACACGTACTGCTGATAGGCCGTCAGGCTGACCTTGGCGTCGACAACCACCTGCTTGTCGCCGGGCAGCATGATCAGCACGTCAGGCTGGAAACGCTCACCATCGGGGCCTTTCAGGCTGACTTGGGTCTGGTACTCGCGTCCCTTTTCCAGACCGGCATGCTCAAGCACCCGCTCCAGAATCAGTTCACCCCAGTTGCCTTGGGTCTTCTGACCCTTCAGCGCACGGGTCAGGTTGTTCGCTTCGTCGCTCAGGCGCAGGTTGAGCTGCTGCAAGCGCTCCAGTTCCTTGCTCAGAGAGAAGCGTTCGCGGGCTTCGTTCTGGTAACTTTCTTCAACGCGCTTTTCAAACGACTGGATGCGTTCCTTAAGCGGGTTGAGCAACTGGCCCAACTGCTGCTGACTGGTTTCGGCAAAGCGCTGCTCGCGCTCATCGAAAATCTTGCCGGCCAGCTCTGCAAACTGTGCACGCAGCTCATCGCGGGAGCCTTGCAGGTCGGTGAGGCGCTGCTGGTGGCTTTCCTGCTGTTCGCGTAGCTCGGCGCCAAGGGATGCGCACTGGGCGTCGAGTCGGCGCAGCTCGGCTTCTCTGGCGGTCCGTTCGCGGCCCCAGTCTTCCTGGGCCTCGCGCGCGCCTTCATGCTGTTGGCGCAGCAGGTCCACTTCCCGGCGCAGCGCCGCAAGGTCCGCCTGCTTGACCGCATTGGCCTGGGCGAGATCGCTGATCTCGTCGCGGCTGGCGTCCAACTGTGCATTGAGCCCCTCCTGCGCCATCTGCGCGTTACTCAAGCGCTCGTCGAGCAACGCGGTGTCCGCCTCGCGCTGCGCCAGACGCCGCTGCAACTGCCACGCCAGCCCCAACAGGGGCACTGCCGCAACCGCCAAACCCAGCAACAGGCTGGTTAACTCAAACACCATAAAATCCAGACTCCGACATTCAGGCAGACAGCATTATGCGCAGAACCGTGCTCGACGTCCGATCCAGGTAAAAAAGCGCCATGTAAAGACAAAAATGCCAGCGAATGCTTCAAGAGCAGCGGGATAGAGCCAGCGCTTGGGACAATCCACAGAACCTGTGGATAACTCAGTGGACAACACACCTTAAGCTCTCGCAAACGCACGTAGAATGGGGCCTGCGTTCAAACTGACGATTTTTTCACCAGCGTAAAAAAACGATGGTTTTCATTGACTTAATAATTCGTTGCATAAAATCAAGCGGTTAGCGGCCGACGTGACAGTGACATGACAGGTACCTTTCGCAATGTGTACAAGTTGATTTCGTCTGCTCACAAGCCTGTTTCAGCAGCCACGGCAGCCACTTAAAATTCGCCGGAATAAGGCACGTGGCCACCCTTTCCGCTCGATTTGATGTAGTCTCTTTCGCCCTGTGTTACAGCACAGCTCCTGTTTGATTGCAAAACAGCGCTTGCTTTGCACCTGCAACTCCATTAGCATCGCCGCCGTTAGTACCAAGCTGAAAGTCAATTCTGATCGAACAAATCCCCCAATCCCGGTTAGCCACTGAGCGAACGGATTGAAAAAAGGGATCGATCACCTCGATGGTTTCCAGACATGAACTCACACGACCTGCCGTCTAAACGGAGGGGTGTGCAGAACACTCATGCTCTTATCAACCAGCCTGCAAATTGATCAGGATCTTCACCTCGAGCATCGAACCTTAGCTCGCGTTGTGTTGCCTGCCCTCCTAAGTACCTACCAGTCAGCCCCGCGCCACATTTTAAATGCGCTCAACTGGCTGCTTTTGTTCCAGACAGGTTCTGCGCCCTGCCCCTGACTCGCATTCGAGCATTGGTCCGCGTTTACTGGAACGTATTTATTTTGCACGCCTCTTATTGCGTGTCGATTCAGGAAACACCTACAACATGACTACTCATATCCAGACTCAAAACGCTATTCGCACACTGACCAACGCATTTGCCCCGATGAACTGCCTGATCATGGCAGCGCGCAAAGGCTGCTTCAGCTTCACCATCGTCAACGAGCACGGTATCGCCCGCCACAGCGAGCGTTTGTACCCGGATCAATACTCCAGCGATGCACCGCTGCAGGCTGTCATCGACCGTACACGTCAGGCCCTGGTTGCCTAATACCAATGCCTGATACCGTCCGTCGGTAAATAACGCTGCGTCGACAAGGCCTCACCCGATAACGGTGGGGCTTTTTTGTATCTGTTTTACTTACATAAAAAGCAACAGGGGCATCCATGAATGCCAGCCACCCTGTTCAAGCTGCACGGGAACTGACCGGAAAACAGACCTTTACACCGTAAATATCACACTACACTTCAAGTCAGCGGCTCAGGTCGCTGCCGGTGGGCCCACTTCATCCCTGCTGCCAAGCGCCAGGGTCCGCCGACTCATCAACTCCCCGAGGGTGTTATGGGAATCGCCGCCAGTGAACTGTGTCGCTACGTCATCCGCCCGACGCTCCTGTACCTCGGCCGAGACAGTCGAGCCGCCGAATCACTGCTGCTGGGCGTCGCCGCCAGCCAGTCCGCGCTGGGCGCCGAGCTGGACAATCCGCGCGGCCACGGGCTTTACAGCATCGCCGACACCCAGCACCGCCAGCTTTGGGACCACTACCTGGCCCGCGATCCGGACCTGGCCAGCCTCGTTCGAGGCCTGGCCAGCCAGCACGCGTTTCTCACAGGGCCCGACCTGGAGCTGACCGTCAACCTGCGTTACTCGACCGCCATCGCCTGGCTGATGGTGGAAGCGAGCCATATTTCGCTGCCGGATGCAGACGATTCTCTGGCCATGGCGCAAATGTGGCGCGAGATATTTCAACCCGGCGGTCAGCTTCAGGATTTCACCTCAGCCTGGCAAACATGGGTCAGCCCTCTGTTTCAGCCCTCAACGGCCATTTCGTGACCGATTGGTATTGAACGAAAAAGCGGCGAACTTTCAGGATTGTCCTACAAGAACCGCTCTAAATCGGCTGATCCAGGCTATAGCGCGAGGACAGAAATATTGGTAATTTCCGCGCGGTGATCAACAGGAGTTCTAACAATGAAAAAAACAATGATCAAATCCAGCCTCAGTCTCGCCATCACTCTTGCCTCCACTCAGATTTTTGCCTCCGGCTTTGCCCTGAACGAGCAAAGCATCAGCGGCATGGGCACAGGTTTTGCGGGTCGTACCTCGTCTGTCGATGACGCCAGCATCGTGTACGGCAACCCGGCCGGCATGTCGCGCATCAAGCGCGCGCAGGCGACCGTGGGGGTCGCCGCAATTGATGCCTCCACCGACATTACCGACACCAGCGGCCGCAGCACCGGTTCCAACAAAGGCGACATGGTGCCGTTCATCGCCGTACCGATGGGCTTCTACGTGAACCCGGTCGACGAGCACTGGGCGTTCGGGTTTGGTGTCTACGCGCCATTCGGCCTGGTCACCGACTACGAAAACAACTTTCAGGGCCGCAACTTCGGCAGCAAGAGCGTCGTCAAGGTCGTGACCTTCCAGCCGACCGTCAGCTACGCATTCAATGACAAGGTGTCGATCGGTTTCGGTCCGACCATCAACCGTATTTCCGGTACGCTGGAATCGGCACTCAATGTCAGCCCGCTGCTGGGTGCTCGCACAGGCGACGGCCGCGTGCAGGTCAAAGGTGATGACGTCGGTTACGGTTTCAACGCCGGTATCCTGGTTCAAGCCACCGACACCACCAGCGTCGGCCTGACCTACCACTCCAAAGTAACCTACAAGCTCGAAGGCCACACCGAAGTCACCCCGGGCGCAGGCGTGCCTGCCCAAGTACTGGGCGCGGGTCGATACGACGCCAAGCTGAGCATCGACACGCCTGAAACCGTGGACTTCTCGGTCACGCAGAAGATGAACGATGCCTGGAAGCTCTACGCGGGGGCCACCTGGACACGCTGGAGCCGTCTGGAAGACATCACCGTGGAGAATTCGGGCGTCACGCGCGCGGGTGGCGTCGCTGCACCAAGCCTGGTCGGCACCATCAGCGAACAGCAGAACTGGCACGACACCTGGGCTTACGCCGTGGGTACGTCGTATCAGTTGAACAAGCAGTGGGTGTTGCGTACCGGCCTGTCGTTCGACCAGTCGCCGACCAACAACGAGAACCGCTCGCCGCGCATCCCGACGGGTGATCGCACGATCTTCAGCCTGGGCGCCGGTTACAGCCCGACCGACGACATCACCATCGATGTGGCCTACTCCTACTTGCAGGAAGAGAAGGTCAAGGTCGCCGACTCGAACGCGCTGGGTCAGAGCTACAACGCCAAGTACGACAACAGCGCCAACGGTTTCGGCGTGGGCATGACGTACCGCTTCTGATGCAGTGGGCGAGACAGGCAGATCACCTGTTCGCCCTACATAAAACCCCGCAGCCAGTGATGGCTGCGGGGTTTTTCGTTGTGGCCGGTCTGCTTCGCGTCAGCGCGTTTTTACGGTTTGGAGGCGATGGCCTTCTCGATGGCTGAAATCAGCTCGGGATCGTCCGGCGCGGTTTTGCTGGAGAAGCTGGCAACGACGTTGCCTTGGCGGTCGACCACGTATTTATAGAAGTTCCAGCGCGGTGGATTGCTTTGCTCGGCGAGGACTTTGAACAGGTTGATGGCGTCGGCGCCACGCACCGGCTGCGGTTCGGTCATGGTGAAGGTGACTCCGTAGTTCACATAACACACCTTGGCGGTCTCGGCGACGTCCTTGGACTCTTGGAGGAAATCATCCGAGGGCACGCCGAGCACTTGCAGGCCCTCGCCCTTGAAGCGCTGGTTGAGCGCCTCAAGCCCTTTGAACTGCGGCGCGAAGCCACAGAAGCTTGCGGTATTGACGACGAGCATCGGCTTTCCGGCAAACTGCTTGCACAGGTCGATATCCTGTTTCGCCCGCAGCTTGGGCAGGTCGCCCTGCAGCAGTGGCGGGCAATCGGCTGCCGCGGCGGCGCCACTGAGGGCAAGCAACAGCAGAGGCGCGTGAATCCAGCGTAGGGCCATGGCGACGTCCATTCATGAGCGGGCAGGAAAGGTGGAGCTGTCGCTACGCTACTCCGCCGCACGCCGAATGCCTAGGGCGCCACGGAAACGGGGCCATTAGCCGGCTTTGTCGGTCGCCGTGAAGGCCCGCTGCATCGCCTGGGGCGGTTCGCCGAAGTTGCGCAGAAACGCCTGGCGCATTCTTTCCCGATCGCCGAAACCGGTCTCACGGGCAACCACCTCAATGGGGTGCCGACTGGTTTCCATCATCGCCCGCGCCATTTCCACCCGCAGGCATTCGATGGCTTTCGCCGGGGTCTGCCCGGTTTCCTCGCGAAAAACCCGGCTGAACTGACGCGGGCTCAACCGGGCAATCGCTGCCAACGCGTCGATGGACAGATCGCTTTTGAGGTTCTCGCGGGCATAGGCCAGCGCCAGTTGCACGCGGTCGGACTTGGGGTCCAGCTCCAGCAACGTCGACAACTGGGAATGCTCGCTGCCGCGACGTTGATAAATCACCAACTTGCGCGCGACCTGCCGGGCGATGTCGGCGCCGAGGTCGTTCTCGACCATCGCCAGTGCGAGATCAAGCCCGGCGCTCATGCCCGCGCCGGTCCAGATGTCACCATCCACGGTGAACAGTTTGTCGTCCTCGACGCGGACGTTGGGGTAGCGCTTGCGAAACTCGGGGGCATGAATCCAGTGCATGGACGCGCGCTTGCCGTCGAGCAGACCCGCTTCGGCCAGCACAAACCCGCCCGTGCACAGCGACGCCACTCGCCGCGACTGAGCCGACGCGGTGCGCACGAACTCAAGCAGGCTGGGTGTCGGCAATTGCAGGTCCAGGTAGCCACTGACGATGATCGTGTCGTAACCCTCGGGCTGCAATGGCGTGGTATTGACCGAAAAACCTTCGGACGATATCACCGCCCCGCCGCTCTCGGACACCAGATGAAAGGAGTACGCCGCCTCGCCCTGCATCAGGTTCGCGCAGGTCAGCACGGACCCGACGGACAGGCTCAGGGACTGAAAATTGGGGTACACCACCAGCGCAACGCTATGCATGACACCTCTCCGGTTGATCCGGAACACCATGGATAAATCTTCGATTAGCTAGCGTAGCGGGTTGTAGGCGCGTGGCTTGTCCCGCGATCTGGCGCGCAGCGGCAGCAAGTCTGCTTACGGACTGTCTGGCACACCGCCGCGCAGGATTTTGCTGCCGGTTCCCGGCAGATCGCGGGACAAGCCACGCTCCTACTCCTACTCCGCACGCCGGCGGCAGGACACTGCATCAATCCCACATCAGCGCCAACGTCACCAGCACCAGTGTTTCCAGCAGTTCGAGCATCGCGCCGGCGGTGTCGCCGGTGCTGCCGCCCAGACGTTGCATCATCACCCGGCGCAGCCAGAAGAAGCCGCCCGCTGCCACCACCAGCACCCAAACCGACGCACCGCCACCGATGAGCACGCAAACCACCGCCACCGCTGCCAATACCCGCACACCGGCCTTTCTTGGCAGGTGGTCGGCCAGCGCCTGTCCCAATCCACCGGCGCGCACATAAGGCGTGTTCAGAAACAGAGCCAGCATCGCCGCACGGCCAATCACCGGCGCCAGCAACAGGCCAACACCAGTGTGCGCTTCAATCAACGCCAGCACGGCGCTGAACTTCAACAGCAAGACCACCACCAGCGTGACCACGGCAATCGGGCCGCTGCGTGGGTCTTTCATAATGAGCAGCGTGCGTTCGCGGTCGCCGAATCCACCGAGCCAGGCATCCGCGCTGTCCGCCAGGCCGTCCAGGTGCAGCCCACCGCTGAGCATCACCCACGCCGCGAGCAGCAAGGCGGCGTGCAACACCATCGGTGCGCCGTCGAGCAGATGATTCAGCGCCATCAACAGCACGCCGAACAGCAACCCCACCAGCGGGTAAAACAGCAGCGAACGCCCCGACTCCTTGGGCGTCGGCATGCCCGGCAGGCGAATCGGCAGGCTGCTGAGGAACTGCAAGGCGATCCAGAACGGCAGCATTTAAACCTCCGTCAACTCACCGTCGGCCTGCACGTCGAGGCCAAACAGACCGCCGTGGGCCACCGTGACCTGCAGCAGTTGCTCACGGGGCAGACCGCGGGCGCGGGCCAACAACAGACGCATCACCCCGCCATGACTGATCAGCAGTACGCGCTGACCGTCATACGCCCGCTGCAACCGCTCAACGGCGGCCAACACGCGGGTGGCAAAAACCTCAACCGGTTCGCCGTTGGGTGGCGTAAACCCGTACGGATCCTCCCAGAAGCGCCCCAACCCGGCAGCATCGGTTTCCATCAATTGCGCGGGGCTGTGGCCTTCCCAGTCACCGAAGTGCAATTCCTGAAGACCGGCTTCCAGCTCCACGGGCAAGCCCAGTCGCTCGGCCAACTCGTCGGCAAAACGCGCGCAGCGTTGCAGCGGCGAGCTGACAATCCGGTCCCAAGGCCCACGGTCAGCCACCGCCGCGCGCATCTGCTGCCAGCCGGTGTCGGTCAGTGCGTCGTCGATGCTGCCGCGCAGGCCGCCGCCGAATTCGGTTTCGCCATGGCGCAGCAGGTCAAGATGCAAGGTCATGCCGGACGGTCCGCCACAGCGGCTTCAGAGAAAGTCGCCATGCCGTTGTGCAGCTCGCAGGCCAGACGCAACAACGGCACCCCAAGCGCCGCGCCGCTGCCTTCGCCCAGACGCAATCCCAGGTCCAGCAACGGCTCGGCCTGCAGCGCGTCCAACACCAGACGATGGCCTGGCTCGGCGCCACGATGGCCGAAGAACAGCCACTCCCGGCACGAAGGATTGAGGCGCACCGCCACCAGCGCCGCCACGGAGCAGATAAACCCATCGACCAGCACCGCAATGCCCACTTGGGCGCAGGCCAGGTACGCACCGACCAGCGCCGCGACTTCAAAACCACCGAGGGCACGCAGACTGGCCAGCGGGTCACCGACGGCGTCGCCATGCAGCCGCAGCGCACGCTCGATCACTTGCGCCTTGTGGCTCACGCCCTCGGCATCCAGGCCGGTACCGGGGCCGACCAGCGAGGCAGCCGGGCAGTCAAGCAACGCGCAGGCCAGCGCACTGGCGACGGTGGTGTTGCCGATGCCCATTTCGCCGCCGATGAACAGCTCGGCGCCTGCGGCCTTGGCGCGCAACACGCTGTCGCGACCGCCCTCAAGGGCAGCGTGCAGTTGCGCCTCGTCCATGGCCGGGCCGTGGGCAAAATTCGCGGTGCCCGGGCCGAGGTTGAGGTGACGCACGCCCGGCAGGTCCAGCGACGCAACCGTGCCCAGATCAACCACGTCCAGCTGCGCGGACAGTTGCCGCGCCAATACGCTGATGGCCGCGCCGCCCATGATGAAGTTGTGCAGCATCTGCCCCGTCACCGCCTGCGGGTACGCCGAGACGCCTTCCGCTACGACGCCATGGTCGCCGGCAAAAATCGCGATCCAGACCTCATCGACCTTGGGTTTCAGGCGACCCTGCAGGCCGGCCAGTTGCACCGCAACGTCTTCCAGTCGGCCCAGCGAGCCGGTCGGTTTGGTCAGTTGCTGCTGACGGGCCAACGCCTCTTCGCGGCTGACATGATTGCTTTCTCGGGAAGGCGCGAGCCACCAGGCGTTGCTCATAGTGCAGGTCCTTTCAGGGTCATGGGCAGTCCGGCGACGGTGAACACCACGCGATGGCAGCGTTCGGCCAGCGCCTGATGCAGCCAGCCGGCTTCATCGACATAACGACGGGTCAGCTCACCGAGGGGCACGACGCCGAGCCCGGTTTCGTTGCTGACAAAAATGATTTCGCCCGGCAGTTCAGCCAGGCCATCGAGCAAGGCTTCGCGCGCCTGCGTCAGGCGCTGCGGGTCGTCGAGCATCAGCAGATTGGTCAGCCACAAAGTCAGGCAATCCACCAACAGGCAGCGGCCCTCGCCTGCGTTTTCCCGCAGAACGCGGGCCAGTTCGACAGGTTCTTCGATCAGCCCCCATACAGGCGGACGACGCTCGCGGTGCAAGGCGACGCGCTGGTTCATTTCGCCGTCGAGTGGCTGACTGGTGGCGATATAGATGACGTCGTGCCCGCTGTCGCTGGCAAGCTTTTCCGCCAGCCGACTTTTGCCGGAGCGCGCCCCGCCGAGGATCAATTGCAGCATCAGGGTTGCTCCAGGCCGCAGAGTTCGCGTAACAATTTGCCGTCCAGGTGGGTTTCCACCAGATCGGCCAGACGTTCGATGTCGCGTTCGCGCAGGGCGTGGTAATCGACCGACTGCACATTCTGCAAGCCGGCCCATCGCAGCAAGGCGCTGCTCGACGCAGGATTCTCGAACAGGCCGTGGAGGTACGTGCCGAGCACTTGGTCGTCAGGGCTGCGCGCGCCATCACAGCGACCGTCCATAAGCTGGACCAGTGGACGTTCCAGCGCTGCGCCGGTGGTCACGCCCGCATGAATCTCATAACCGCTGACGTCAGCGTCTTCGAGGGTCAGCCGCCCGCTCACATTGCGCAGTTGTTTCTCTTCTTCCAGCACCGTGCTCAGGGCCAACAGTCCCAGGCCTGGGCTTGAACCCGCCGCGCCTTCGAGTCCCAGCGGGTCATGCAGCTGCTCGCCGAGCATTTGCAGGCCACCGCAGATGCCCAGCACTTTGCCGCCGTAACGCAGGTGACGGCTGATCGCGGTGTCCCAGCCATTGGCGCGCAGGTAGGCGAGATCGCTGCGCACGCTCTTCGAGCCGGGCAGGATGATCAGATCAGCGCCAGGAATGGCCTGCCCCGGCCCGACGAATTGCAGATTGACCTGCGGGTGCAGGCGCAGCGGGTCGAAGTCGGTGTGATTACTGATCCGTGGCAAGACCGGCACGATGACGTTTAGCACTTGCTCGGCCTTGTCGGTCTGACGCTGGTCGAGGCCGTCTTCGGCTTCGAGGTGCAGGTCCATCACGTAGGGCAGCACGCCGACCACCGGTTTGCCGGTGCGCTGTTCGAGCCAGTCGAGGCCGGGCTGAAGCAGCGCGATGTCACCGCGAAAGCGATTGATGATGAAGCCTTTGACCCGCGCCTGTTCGCTGGGAGAAAGCAATTCCAGCGTGCCGACCAGATGGGCAAAAACCCCGCCGCGATTGATGTCAGCCACCAGCAGCACCGGGCAATCCACCGCTTCGGCAAAGCCCATGTTGGCGATGTCGCCGGCACGCAGGTTGATCTCTGCCGGCGACCCGGCGCCTTCGACCATCACCACCGGCCAGCCTTCGCTGAGGCGACGATGGGAGGCGAGTACGGCCTGCATCGCGATGGCTTTGTAGTCGTGATAAGCGACGGCGTTCATGGTGGTGACGGCACGACCGTGAATGATCACTTGCGCGCCGGTGTCGCTGTTGGGTTTGAGCAGCACCGGGTTCATGTCGGTGTGGGGTTCAAGGCCACAGGCCTGGGCTTGCACGGCCTGGGCGCGGCCGATCTCGCCGCCGTCGGCGGTCACCGCGCTGTTCAGTGCCATGTTCTGCGGTTTGAACGGCACGGTGCGCACGCCTTGGCGGGTCAGCCAGCGGCACAACGCGGTCACCAGCGTACTTTTGCCGGCGTCGGACGTGGTGCCCTGAACCATCAGGGTTTTGCCGAGGGTCATGCGCGCTCCCGTGAGAATTCGCTCAGCGCCTGTTCCAGCCGCTGCCAGTCGGCGTCTTCGCGCGGCAGGCCGAAACGCAGGCTGCTGTTGTGGGTAAAGATACGAAGGAGGATGCCCCGCTGTGCGCAGAACGCGTAAAGCTCCTCCGCCAGCGGCGTGATCAGCCACTGGAACAGCGCGCAGCCGCCCTTGGGCGCGAAACCGTGGCGATTGAGCACGTCCACCAGACGCTGACTGGCCTGCTCGGTGCGCTGACGCTGACGTTGATGCCCGGCCACGTCGTTAAGACACGACTGACCGATGATGCGCGTCGGCCCGCTGACCGACCAGGGCCCGATCTGCCGCGCCATGACTTTGAGAAAGCGCGGCTCCGCCAGCACAAAACCCAGGCGCACACCGGCCAGCCCGAAGAACTTGCCGAACGAGCGCAACACGATCAGGCCCGCGCGTTGGGTGTATGCCGCCAGGCTCAATTCTGGCGTGTTGTCCATAAACGCTTCGTCCACCACCAGCCAGGCGCCGCGCTGGGCCAGACGCGCGTGCCACTCCAGCAGGCGTTCGGGCGGCAGGCTCAGGCCGGTGGGGTTGTTCGGGTTGACCACGACGAGCACATCAAGGGTGTCGATGAAACGCTCCACTTCTTGCTCCAGCACCTCGCGCAACAGAAAGCCGGTGTTGCGCCAGGCCTCGGCGTGCTCGGCGTAGCACGGCGACAGCACGCCGACCTTGCCCGCCTGGCGTAGACGCGGCAGCGCCTGAATCGCCGCTTGCGAACCGGCCACCGGCAGCACGTCCGTAGCACCGTAATAGCGGCGCGCGGCGGCTTCCAGGCCGTCATCGGTCTCCGGAAGGCGCGACCAGGCCGCTTCAGAAATCGCCGGGATCGGCCACGACCACGGCGAAATCCCGCTGGACAGGTCGAGCCAGTCCGCCTCATCAATGCCGTATTTCAGGACTGCGCCACGCAACCGGCCGCCGTGCTCAAGCATAGAATTCTGTCCCCAGACACAAGATCAGCAACCACAGCCACACGCCGCGCTGCACCAGTTGCCAACCGCGATCAATAGAGTCCGCGTCCGCCGGCACACCTTCGCCCAGGGTCGCGCGCTCATGCAGCTCGCCGTGATAAATCGCCGAGCCACCCAGTTCGACGCCCAAGGCGCCGGCGCCGGCAGCCATCACCGGGCCGGCATTGGGGCTGTCCCACTTCGGGGCCTGGGTGCGCCAGCAGCGCAAGGCCAGCCGGGTGTTGCCTAGCAGCGCGTAGGTCAACGCCACCAGCCGGGCCGGGATGTAGTTGAGCAGGTCGTCGATTTTCGCCGCCGCCCAGCCGAAACGTTCGAAGCGCTCGTTGCGATAGCCCCACATGGCATCCAGCGTGTTGCTCAGGCGGTAGAGCACCACGCCCGGCGCGCCCAGCACGACGAACCAGAAAATCGCCGCAAACACCGCGTCGCTGCCGTTCTCCAGTACCGACTCCGTGGCCGCCCGGGCCACTTCGGTGCTGTCCAGTTCCGATGTCTGGCGACTGACCAGATAGCCGACGCGCCGACGCGCTTCGTCCAGATTATCGCTGCGCAGGGCCTGGGCGACCGGCTCGACGTGCTCGCCCAGGCTGCGCATACCCAGCGCGCAGTACAGCGCCAGCACGTCCACCAGCCAGCCGATCATCGGCAGCCAACTGAGCAAGGTGGCGATTAGCGTCAGCGGCACCACAGCAATGAACCATGCGGTCACGCCATGGCTGCGCCAGCCGCGGCCGGCGGCATTCAGGCGCTGTTCGATGCGCTCGGCAAAACGGCCGAACGCCACCAGCGGGTGGTTCCGTTTTGGCTCGCCGAGCAACGCGTCCAGCGCGACCCCGGCGACGCTCAATAACGCCACACTCATGCAATCACTCCCCATGTGTTCTCGTAGACCAGCTCTTGCAGCGCGCGCGGCTGCGCCCAGCCTTCCATCACCAGCATGGGCGCGGGGTAGAACGCCTTGACCGGACCCAGGCACAAAACCGCCAGGGGTTTTGAACCGGCTGGCATCTTCAGCAGATCGGCCAGGGCCTGGGGATCGAACAACGATACCCAGCCCATGCCCAGACCTTCGGCACGCGCTGCCAGCCAGAGGTTTTGAATGGCGCACGACAGCGAGGCCATGTCCATTTCCGGCAAGGTGCGGCGGCCAAAAATGTGTTTCTCGCGGTCGTCCATCAAGGCGGCGACCAGTACTTCGGCGCAGTCACTGATGCCCTCGACCTTCAGTTTCATGAAATCGTCAGACCGTTCGCCCAGGGCTTCGGCGGTGCGAATGCGCTCCTCCTCCACCTGCGCCTGAATCTGCGCGCGCAATTCCTGATCAGTGATGCGCAGGAAGCGCCACGGCTGCATCAGACCAACGCTCGGTGCGTGGTGAGCGGCTTCGAGCAGGCGGGCCAGCAACTCGGGCGCCACCGTGCCACCGCAGAAATGGCGCATGTCGCGACGCTCGGCAATGGCGCGGTAAACGGCCGCGCGTTCCGGGTCGGTGAAGGTGTGGTCAGTCATGGGAGCGGGCTCATGGCAAAAACAGCGCCGCCATCGCCTGGGGATTCGAGGGGAAGTAAAAGTGCACGTACGACGCGGTCATGCGCCCTTCGCGGTACACCGCTTCGGCGCCGCGCCCGCCATTGGGGCTGAGGCCGCGGGCGATCGGCGTCAGTTCGGTGCTGGTCAGGGAGTGGTGATAGGTGTGGCCGCGCAGCGTGCCTTCCGGCAGTTCGACCGATTGCAGGGCCAACGCCGCCAGACGCTTTTGCATCACGGCTTCGCCTTTGAGCAAGCCCACCCCTTCGGCGCGGTGGCCGTCGACATCGGTCAGGGCATCGAGCAGATACAACATGCCGCCACACTCCGCCAGCAGGGGTTTGCCGGCGGCGTGGTGCGCGCGAATGGCGGCGAGCATTCTGTGGTTTTCCGCCAGCGCCGTGTGGTGCAATTCCGGGTAGCCGCCGGGCAGATACAGGCTGTCGGCGTCGGGTAATTCACGGTCGCGGATCGGCGAAAAGAATGACAGTTCGGCACCCATCTCCCGCAGCAGGTCCAGGCTCGCGCCGTAGAAAAACGCGAACGCTTCGTCATGGGCGATGGCGATTTTCACGCCCGCCAGCAGCGGTTCGGCGGGAACGAACTCGGGCGCGGTGAAGGTCACAACCGGCGGCAATGTGGCGTCGCAGGTGCTGGCCAGCGCGGTGGCGGCAGCGTCGAGGCGCATGTCCAGATCATTCAGCTCGCTGGCCTGAACCAGGCCGAGGTGCCGGCTGGGCAGCTCGATGTCAGTCTCACGCGACAGCGCGCCGTACCAGCGCAGGCCTTCGGTCAGGCTACCTTCCAGCAACTGCGCGTGGCGCACCGTGCCAACCCGATTGGCTAGCACGCCGGCAAACGGCAGATCCGGCTGATACCGCGCCAATCCCAGCGCCAATGCGCCGAAGGTCTGGGCCATGGCCGTGCCGTCGATCACGCCCAGCACCGGCACGCCGAAACGCCGGGCCAGGTCTGCGCTGGAGGGCGTGCCGTCGAACAAGCCCATGACGCCTTCGATGAGGATCAGGTCGGCATCGGCGGCGGCTTCCCACAACAGGCGCCGGCTTTCGTCCTCGCCGATCATCCACATGTCCAGTTGGTACACCGGACGGCCGCTGGCGCGTTCGAGAATCATTGGGTCGAGAAAGTCTGGCCCGCACTTGAACACGCGCACCTTGCGCCCCTGATTGCGGTGCAGACGGGCGAGTGCGGCGGTGACGGTGGTTTTGCCCTGACCGGACGCAGGCGCGGCGATCAGCACTGCCGGGCAGTGGCGGGGTTGACGCTCACTCACAGTTCGATGCCTTTCTGGGCCTTGATACCGGACTGAAAGGCATGCTTGACCACGCCGATTTCGGAAACGGTGTCGGACAGGTCGATCAATTCCTGCTTCGCCCCACGCCCGGTGACAATCACGTGCTGCATCGGCGGACGTGCCTGCAAGTCGATGAGCACCTGCTCCAGGTCCAGATAGCCGTGCTTGAGGGCGATGTTCAGCTCATCGAGCACGACCATGCCGATGGAGGGGTCCTTGAGCATTTCCCGGGTCACGGCCCAGGCGGCTTCGGCGGCGGCGATGTCACGCTGGCGGTCCTGGGTTTCCCAGGTAAAGCCCTCGCCCATGACGTGGTAACGCACCTGTTCGGGGAAGCGACGGAAAAACATCTCTTCGCCGGTGCTGTGGCGGCCTTTGATGAACTGCACGACGCCGCACTGCATGCCATGGCCCATGGCGCGGGCAAGCATGCCGAACGCCGAGCTGCTTTTGCCCTTGCCGTTGCCGGTCAGGACCAGCAGTAACCCGCATTCATTCGGCGCGCTGGAAATGCGCTCGTCCATCACCGCCTTTTTGCGCAGCATGCGCGCCAGGTGGCGTTCGTCACGTTCGGGGGATTCGCTCATCTCAGCTCTCCGCTTGAGGGCAGGTGTGGCAAACGGAGGGCACAGGCAAAGACTGTCGGCAGGCACCGGACAAGGCCCGGCCTGCAGCAGAGCATCGCCCTCCGTGATGCTGTTCGATGGATCAGGCCGGTCTCCGGACTCATGAGTTGCCACAACCGTGGCAGGCCAGGCGCCTTCCCATGTTCAGCGAACACAGTGGCATTGTGCGTGGCCTTGACTCATTTACCGTTGCGGAGGCAGCGCCGGAATTGATCGCACAAGCAATCGCACCGGCTTCCCTGTTTCACCCATTGGACCAACCTAGTCCCGGGCACCTGAAACATGGCGCGAAGGTTAGAGGGTTGACCCCAGAGCGTCAATCAAGGGATCGCACATGCCTCTGCTTGAGTGCGAAACCGTAGAAGCCGGTGCCTGCCTGAAACGCGAGATCGTAGGAGCCGGCTTGCTGGCGAAGGCGTCGGGCCACACGACAGTGCAGCGTCTGCACGAATGCGTTCGACAGCAAGCTTGCTCCCGCAGGTTCAGCGGTCAATGCGGAAGTCGGTAAACCACGCCCCATTGTAGGAGCGCGCTTGCCCGCGAAGGCGGTGGTTCAGGCGACCGATGTGTCACAGGCAAAATCTTTCGCGGGCAAGCGCGCTCCTACAATGATCTCGGTAACGCCCACCATCTGTGGCGTACACACAATCCGTAGATATCGGGTTGCTGGCGAAGGGGTCAAGGCAGTCACATCATCGGCGAGGGATGAATCAGGTTCGCCTGCAAGCCGGCTCCCACGGAGGGGTGTGTTTGCCGCGGGCTTCGCGCCGCTGGTCATGTGTTCGCCCGCCAACAGCGATTGAACACATTGCATCAGGGTGACTATTGCTTGGCCAGGTTCGATGGCTGGATAACGCGCTTGGCATTCAGCCAGGCTTTTTGCCAATACGGCTTGTCGAGGCTGTCGAGCTTGACCGTGCCGCCGGTGGCCGGCGCATGGACAAATCGCCCTTCCCCGACGTAGATGCCGGCATGGCTGACGTTGGAACCGCCGCTGGTGGCGAAGAACACCAGATCACCGGTCTGCAACTGGCTGCGGTCGATGTCGGGGCCACGCAGGGTGATCATTTCCCGCGTCGATCGCGGCAACGTAATACCGGCGGCGTCGTGGTAGACGTAGCCGATCAGGCCGCTGCAATCGAAACCCGAATCAGGCGTGTTGCCGCCCCAGCGATAGGGCGTGCCAACGAGGCCGATCGCGCGCAACAGGACGTCGTCGGCGAGCGGTGAAGGAAACTGGGGAGGAGCGGAAACCACAGGCCGGTAGACGACCTTGCGTGGAGCGGGCGGTGGGGTGCTGGAACATGCGGCCAGCAGCACAGCCAGAGAGGCGACGATCAGGCGAACCGTTAACGACATAAACACGACAACCTGTGCGGGATGCAGCTTACTGTGCCGAGAGCCTGGATTGCGCGCAAGAGGGGGTTAGCCCTTTGCGCGCCCGGGATTAACGGGTTTGGCGCTTGATTGTAGTCGAGGTCATCGCGGTGGTGGTTGCAGGTACCGTTGACGATGCCGTTGCAGGTGTTGTTACAGGTGCCATTGCCAGCGCGCGTTTGGCTTCGATGAACGTCTTGGCCCAGTAGGCATCGTCGAGGCTGTCTACGCGGACACCGCCGCTGCGACGGCTGCTGGAGTGGATGAACTGGTCATCGCCCAGGTAAATGCCCGCGTGGCTGACACGACCGCGACCGGCAGTGCTGAAGAACAGCAGATCGCCCGGCTTGAGGTCGTTGCGTTTAACGAGAGGGGCATCGATATTGATCATTTCGCGGGAAGAACGCGGCAGGCTCATGCCCGCCTCTTCACGGAAGAGGTAACCGATGAAACCGCTGCAGTCGAAACCGGAGGTGGTCGACGTACCGCCGAAGCGATAGCGAGTGCCTATCAGGGATTTGCCGCGTTCAAGGATGCTGTCAGCCAGAACCGGCAGGCGGTACGGCTTGTTGTCGGCAAATTGAGCGAGTTCATCTTCGGTGGCGACTTCGTCATCCAGTACGGAAGATGCGTAGTCAGCGCGCTTGCTGGCGGATTGGGCGGTGGCAGAGTCCCGGAACTGGGGGCTTTGCGACTGCTGTTGCGACGTCGGCATCTGGGCCGCGCAGCCGAACAACAGCGTAACGAGTGCGAGAGGCACGAGGGGTGCGAAGCGGTTTAGCATGTGCACGACCGTGGCTGAAGTGTAAAGAAGCCGAGACTATGCCTTCAATCGTACCCATTTGCAAATTCAATCGAAACAAATGTGACTTACGATGTCGTCCATCACTTCTAAGGCTCTGCACCTCAGAAACGCATCCATGTGCGCGGAATGATCGGTCGGCGAAAGGTTTATCTCGGCAGTAAAGCCTCCCATCACCCGAGCGCGCAGCATAGGCTCATGAATGTACGGGAAGCTGGCGGTGGTTCCGATGCTGAGCACAGCGTCAAAGCCTTTTGCCATTTCTTTCTGAAGCACATTCAGTGCCAACTCCGGCAACACCTCTTCAAACAACACCACCGGCGGCCTCAAAACGCCACTACAGCGGGCGCACAGCGGTGGCAACGGTCGACTGAGGTGCTCGCTCAACAGCGGGTCTTCGGCGCCACAAGATTGACAGTACAGCGGTGCCAGCTGGCCATGGATCTCTATCAGCCGTTCCGGCGGACTGCCCGCCGCGCGATGATAGCCGTCGACATTTTGCGTCAACACCCAGCATTCAGGCTTGCGCCGCTGCAATTCGGCGATGGCGTAGTGCGCCGCATTGGGACGTCCACTCAGGCAAGCGCTGCCCAATTGTGCGATGTACTTCCAGCACAGGGCAGGATCACGACGCAGCATCGGCCCGGACAAGGCCATTTCGATGGGCAGGCCGTCGTCGGTCTCGCCGTTATACAGCCCGCCGACACCGCGATAGGTCGGCAAACCCGAATCCGCCGAAAGGCCGGCACCGGTGATGATCAAAATCCGCGTGGCGTGGCGCAAAGCCGCTGCGGTTTGCAGGACCAGGGCCGGATCGAGCACGGGTGCGCTTACCAACCGAGGGTTTCTTTTAGAAAGGGAATGGTCAGCTTGCGCTGGGCCTGCAGCGACGCTTGATCGAGTTGCTCAAGCAGGTCGAACAGCGCGCTCATGCTGCGCTTGCCGCGGGTGAGGATGAAATGCCCGACTTCATCGGTCAGGTGCAGCCCCCGGCGCGACGCGCGCAATTGCAGGGCGCGGAGTTTTTCTTCGTCGGACAACAGGCGCATCTGGAACACCAGCGCCATGGTCAGCCGGGATTTCAGGTCCGCCAGTTTGACCGGCAGCTCCCGAGGTGAGCATGAAGCAGCGATCAGCAAGCGTCGGCCGCTGTCGCGCAGCCGGTTGAACAGATGAAACAACGCTTCTTCCCACTCAGGCTTGCCGGCCACCACTTGCAAGTCATCGAGACACACCAGTTCGTACTGCTCCAGATGATCGAACAAGCCGATGCCTTGATCGAGCAGCTCGGCCATCGGCAGGTAAACCGCTGGCTCACCCATCTGTTCGAATCGCAGGCAGGCGGCCTGCAACAGGTGCGTGCGCCCTACCCCGTTCTTGCCCCACAGATAAATGAGGCTTTCCGTCCAGCCGGCCTCGGCTTCGCACAGCCGCTCGACATAGCCGAGTGCAGCGGCATTGGCGCCTGGATAGTAATTGATGAAGGTGGCGTCATCACGCAGACGCACACTCAGGGGCAGCTGAACTGGTTTCATGCTGGCTGAACGGTTCGTGACGAACCGCCAAGGGGCCTCTGTGAAAAGTGTGCAAAGTCTATACCCGCAGGGCTGGCCGCACAATGCGGCAGACCGCCAGCAAAATCAAAGGCTTGCGCCGGTGACTGGTATGACGGGGGAATACGAGGAAAACCCGCCGGAAAGCTTCGTCCCCTGGACGCGGTCGGTCGGACGGTAGGAGCCGGCTTGCTGGCGAACGCGTCGTGTCAGGCAACACAATGCATATGATCGATCGGGTTCGCCAGCAAGCCGGCTCCTACAGAAGCAGTATCCATCGATTCACCATGGTCACTGCCCACTGCAGGAACGGGATCAGAGATCGGGGTCGTCCAGACCGCCGTAGATGTCCGAATCCTTGTACAGGTCATGAACATGGCGCACCAGGACCATGATCACCGCCGCCACCGGCAAAGCCAGCAGGATGCCGGTGAACCCGAACAGCTCGCCGCCTGCCAGGATCGCGAAGATCACCGCGACCGGGTGCAGGCCGATGCGATCACCTACCAGCAGCGGCGTCAGCACCATGCCTTCCAGCGCCTGACCGACCATGAACACCGCAACGATGCCCATCATCGGGTACAGATCGCCGCCGAACTGGAAGAAGCCCGCCAGAATCGCCGAGCCGATGCCGATGACGAAACCCATGTACGGCACGATGGCCGCCAGACCTGCGATGACACCGATCAACAGCCCCAGCTCCAGCCCGACCAGCATCAGCCCGGCGGCGTAGATCACACCCAACGCGACCATCACCAGCAACTGGCCGCGAATGAACGCGCCCAGCACTTCATGGCACTCGTCCGCCAGGGCGACGATCTTCTTCTCGCGGTGACGCGGCAACAGGCTGCGCACCTTGGCGGTCATCACGTCCCAGTCACGCAGCAGGTAGAAGCAGACCACCGGGATCAGCACCAGGTTGGTCAGCCAGCCGATCAGCGCCAGGGTCGAAGTGGTGGCCTGGGACAGGACGATGCCGACGATGTCGCCGGTCTGGCCCATGTGCTCCGAGATCGCCGCCTTGACCTTGTCGAACTTCCAGAACCCTTCTGCCAGACCCAGCTTGGCCTGCGCCCACGGCATGGCAGTGTGTTGCAGCCAGTCGAGGATCTGCGGCGCCAGTTCGTACAGGCGATAAAGCTGCTTGGCCAGCATCGGTACCAGCACCAAGAGCAAGCCCATGAAGATCAGGGTGAACAACAGGAATACCGTCACCACACTCATGGTGCGGGACATCTTCAGTTTTTCCAGCCGGTCTGCCAGCGGATCGCCCATGTACGCCAGCAGCAGCGCCACCAGAAACGGCGTCAGAATCGAATGCAGCAGCCAGACGAACAAACAGACCAGGACAACCCCGCCCAGCCAGAACCAACGACGCGTATCAGTCATTACTGCCTCTTTCCCCAGGATGATGTGCTTCGTGCAACGTCGTTATGAACCTGTTCACCAACGGAAGTGCAATGCGCTGTCAGAAACAGCGGGCGGCTGCGGTGCTGCCGGCGTGCCGTCCGCAGCAACGGGCGCGGGGTTGACCGGCGCGCTGGCGATTTCACTGGCTGGCACTTCCTGCAATTTCGCCAGCGCGAGCTGCGAACGCAACTGATCGGGGCTGCCGCTGACGTCGAAAGCGATGCGATCACCGTCGGCTGATTTCAGGCGACCACCGAAAGGTTCGAGCAGGTGCAGCAGCTGCGCGTAACGCTCAAGATTCATGCCCTGCACATCCAGCACCATGCCCGTCGAGGCGCCCGGTTTGACCACGAAGCGCGGCGCCAGACGCTGACTCACCGCCAACAGCACCGCGTCGGCCAGTTCCGCCGAGCTGGCGCCGCTGGCACTGCCCTGCTCCATCTTGTCGCGCAGCCACAGGTGCCATTTGCCCTGCCACTGCCCGCCGTTTTCCTGGGCGTGAACCGCCAGAATCGCGTCCGAGCCGTAGCGTTCGGACGCTTCTTTGAGCGGGGCGACGTTGGTGCCGTCGAGGGTTTTGGCGTTGCCGATGCCTTGTTCGCCAAGGTCCGCCAGCGGCAGACGCAACGGCAGCCCGCGATGCTGAGCGGCGCGACGCAGAGGTTCGGCAGACGCTTGGCCATCGCCGACCAGATTGGCGCCGTCAGTCGCATCGTTCAGCCACCACGCCATGATGACCGGGCGATTGGAGCCCCACAACGACAGCCCCGCCTGACGCATCACGCGTTCGGTGCTCGCCGGGTCGAAATCGACCTGCAGGGTTTCGGGCGGGCCGGCGTCATAACCGTACTGGCTGATGATTTGCTGAGGGTCCTTGCGCACCTCGGCAAGGCCGCCGTTCTGCACGGCCTTGGGATCGCCGGTCAGGCGGATGACCAGGGTTTCCAGGGCGGCCTGGGTGGCGCGGGTTTTCTCGTCCGCGGTCTGACCGCTGACAGGTTCGCGCACCTGATAAAGATTGTTCACCGTCTCGGCGAGCGCCGGCAGACTCATCAATGAGAGGCAACCCACGAACAGGCAGTTTTTTAGGCGCATGAATGAAGGTGGACGCATGAAAGATTCCCACTGGGTAAAAAGGCAACGCTATAAATAGCTGCATGAACTGGAGTGACCCGACTCTGACCGCAGACGCGCCCGAATCGCTCACTCAGGCGCCAACGTTACACCGGATCCCTCCAGCGACGAACGGGTGCGGCGGTATAAACCGGGTTATTTTTTCTTCACCATCGTCCTGCCCGTCGGCCCAAGGATGGCCGCTTGCGCCCAACCCTGATAAAATCGCGCGCCTTCGCAGACCGGCGATGACAAGGCCCCGCGTCGTTGCCACTCGGTCGTTACCCCGAATCCCCCCCCTAAAGGCCTGGATCATGAGCAAGCAACCCTCCCTGAGCTACAAAGACGCCGGTGTAGACATCGACGCCGGTGAAGCGCTGGTCGAACGCATCAAGAGCGTCGCCAAGCGCACCAAGCGCCCGGAAGTGATGGGCGGCCTCGGGGGCTTCGGCGCTCTGTGCGAAATCCCGGCCGGCTACAAGCAGCCTGTTCTGGTCAGCGGCACCGACGGCGTCGGCACCAAGCTGCGCCTGGCACTGAACCTGAACAAACACGACACCATCGGCATCGACCTGGTCGCCATGTGCGTCAACGATCTGGTGGTCTGCGGCGCTGAGCCGCTGTTCTTCCTCGACTACTACGCCACCGGCAAACTTAACGTCGACACCGCCGCTCAAGTGGTCACCGGCATCGGCGCGGGCTGCGAACTGGCCGGCTGCTCGCTGGTCGGCGGCGAAACCGCTGAAATGCCCGGCATGTACGAAGGCGAAGACTACGATCTGGCCGGTTTCTGCGTCGGCGTCGTGGAGAAAGCTGACATCATCGACGGCTCCAAGGTTGCCGCCGGTGACGCGCTGATCGCCCTGCCGTCTTCCGGTCCGCACTCCAACGGCTACTCGCTGATCCGCAAGATCATCGAAGTGTCGGGTGCAGACATCGACACCATCCAGCTCGACGGCAAGCCGCTGACCGAACTGCTGATGGCGCCGACCCGCATTTACGTCAAGCAGTTGCTCAAGCTGATCAAAGACACCGGCGCGGTAAAAGCCATGGCCCACATCACCGGCGGTGGCCTGCTGGACAATATTCCTCGCGTGCTGCCTGAAGGCGCACAGGCCATCGTCGACGTGGCGAGCTGGACCCGTCCGGCGGTCTTCGACTGGCTGCAGGAAAAAGGCAACGTTGATGAGCATGAAATGCACCGCGTGCTGAACTGCGGCGTCGGCATGGTCATCTGTGTCGCCCAGGAGCACGTTGAAGTCTCCCTCAATACCCTGCGCGAAGCCGGCGAGCAGCCTTGGGTGATCGGCCAGATCGGCACCGCTGCCGAAGGCGCTGCACAAGTCGAGCTGAAGAACGTCAAGGCTCATTAATGCCTGACATGCCCCAACCCTGTGACGTGGTGGTGCTGCTGTCCGGCACCGGCGGTAACCTGCAGGCGATGATCGACAGCTTTCAGGACAGCGCGGGCCCTGCTCGCATCCGTGCGGTGATTTCCAACCGCGCCGATGCCTTCGGGCTCGAACGGGCCGCCCGCGCAGGGATCGACACCTGCGTGCTTGATCACACCGGCTACGAAGGTCGCGAGGCCTTCGACGCCGCGCTGATCAAGGCCATCGATTCGTTTCAGCCGTCGCTGGTGGTGCTCGCCGGATTCATGCGCATCCTCACGCCCGGGTTCGTGCGCCACTACCATGGCCGACTGCTGAACATTCACCCTTCCCTGCTTCCGCGGTATAAAGGCCTGCACACCCATCAACGCGTGCTGGACGCCGGCGACGCCGAACATGGCTGCAGCGTGCACTTTGTCACCGAGGAACTCGATGGGGGGCCTCTGGTCGTACAGGCAGTTGTTTCTGTAGAGTTGCACGACACGCCCGCCACGCTGGCACAGAGGGTTCACGCCCAGGAACACCTGATATATCCCCTGGCCATTCGCTGGTTCGCCGAAGGACGATTGACCCTCGACGAACACGGCGCCTCACTGGACGGCCAGCCCTTAGGGCCCAGCGGCCACTTGATCCGACATTAGGAGATATTATGCGTCGCGCTTTGCTCTTCGCTTTCGCCCTGTTCGCACTTCCCGCCGTCAACGCGGCCGACCTTCAACCTTTCTCCGCCAGCTACACCGCTGACTGGAAACAGTTGCCCATGAGCGGTGGCAGCGCCAGCCGCAGCCTCGAGAAGAACGCCAACGGCACCTGGACCCTGAGTTTCAAGGCCTCGATGATGATCGCCAGCCTGACCGAAGTCAGCACGATCAAAGTCGACAAGGACCAGCTGCTGCCACAGACCTACCACTTCGAACGTGGCGGCCTGGGCAAGAGCAAGACAGTCGATCTGGTGTTCGACTGGCCGACCAAGTTCATCACCGGTTCGGACCGTGGCAATGCAGTGAAAATCCCGCTGAATGCCGGTGTTCTCGACAAGTCCACCTACCAGCTCGCGCTGCAGCATGACGTGGCGGCAGGCAAGAAGAGCATGACGTATCAGGTGGTCGACGGTGACGAAGTCGACACCTACGACTTCCGCGTGCTGGGCACCGAGAAGGTAGACACTAAAGTCGGTTCGGTCGACGCCATCAAGGTCGAGCGCGTGCGTGATCCGACGCAGAACAAGCGCATCACCGTGATGTGGTTCGCCAAGGACTACGACTACCTGCTGGTTCGCCTGCAACAGGTCGAAACCGACGGCAAGGAATACAACATCATGCTGCAGGACGGCACGGTGAACGGTAAGTCGGTCAAGGGCAGTTAACTCAGCCAGCTGATTCACGCCTACATCGAACGCAACATCGAACCCCGCCTACATGGCGGGGTTTTTTTGGCCGTAAAACCAGTACTCCCAGGCGAGCATTGATCTGACGGACCTCATTCACCTGGTTGCTGGCGCTTCGCGCCAGATCGCGGGCAAGCGCGCTCCTACATTTAAACTGCGGCGTGGCGAGGCTGCTGCCACACCTCGAACGTCGTAGGAGCGTGGCTTGTCCCGCGATCGGCTGCACAGCAGTCGTAAATCTGGCAACCCGACTTTGTCTGATGAACCGCGTTTCCCCGGGCTTGCTGGCGCTTCGCGCCAGATCGCGGGCAAGCGCGCTCCTACATTTGAACTGCGGCGTGGCGAGGCTGCTGCCACACCTCGAACGTCGTAGGAGCGTGGCTTGTCCCGCGATCGGCTGCACAGCAGTCGTAAATCTGGCAACCCGACTTTGTCTGATGAACCGCGTTTCCCCGGGCTTGCTGGCGCTTCGCGCCAGATCGCGGGCAAGCGCGCTCCTACATTTGAACTGCGGCGTGGCGAGGTTTTGTGCCGACCAACAAGCGCGCTGGCTGCGAACGACAAAATGAAACATTCTTCATGGCCTTCAACCGAGTGTGACAAAGCGCCGCACACCCTTCGAATACAAGCATTTAGCGCACTGTTACGGATTCGGTAAATAACTGTTGCCAGATGTACACATTTACTTAGCCGGCTACCAAAAACTATAAAGAAGACCTGCGACGTCCTGCCGCAGATATCCAAGAGTCAGGAGTTTGCACTATGACCGTAACTGTTACTGAACGCGACGACGCCCATATCTCCCACGAAACCATCGCCGATGGCATCCAGATCTGGGATGTTCGCCAGCAAGACCAATTGGTAGGGATGTTTCATTACGAATCGGACGCACAGCGTTACGCAGCAGAGCTTGCCGAGCAAGAAGCCAAGCAGCAGGCCAGTCATTCTTAATTTCGGAATCGCAGCAAAACAAAACCCGCCTCTTGGCGGGTTTTGTTGTGTGTGGGTCCGGCTCTGTCGCCGATGGCCAATCGTGTAGGCCGGTTGCGAACCTTTGTAGGAGCCGGCTTGCTGGCGAACGCAGCGTGTGAGTCTCCATCGAGGGCGGCTGGCACAACGGGTTCGCCAGCAAGCCGGCTCCTACAGACGCGGCGTCGTATCAGTCACATCGAGATGCCCATCAGAACCGCTTCGCCAGCTAGGGCTACAGGAGGTAGAGAGCCACCAACGGCTGTTACCACATCAGATCATCCGGGATTTTGTACGCGGCGTACGGATCGTCGCCATCCGGCTCTTCGGTCGGGGCGCTGAGCATGACGATGCGGCGCGGGTCGCGCTCCTGCACTTTGAGGGCGGCTTCTCGGGGGATCACCTCGTAGGTTCCGCCGTGGTGCACGATGGCCAGCGCGCCGCTGCTGAGTTTGCTGCGCATCAGGGTGTTGACCGACAGGCGCTTGACCTTCTTGTCGTCGACGAAGTTGTAGTAGTCCTCGGTGGTCAGCTTTGGCAGGCGCGTGGCTTCGATCAGTTGCTTGACCTGGGCGGCACGGGCTTTCTGCTCGATCTTTTCCTGCTGCTGACGATTCAATTCCTGGTCACGCTTGGCTTTCTCGGCCATCGCTTCCTGGGCCGCGCGCTGGCTGGTGTCGTCCGCCACGGCCTGGCCCTTGTGCACCAGGCGCTGCTCCTTCTGCTTGCTCTTGCTGGCCTGCTTGGCCTGCTTCTCATTGACCAGGCCGGCTTTCAGCAACTGGTCACGAAGGGAAATACCCGCCATCTGTCTTCTCTCTCTAAATAGTCAACTCAACCGCAGTTGGGCGTGATCTTTTCCTGACGCTTGGCTTCGCCCCAGAGCGCATCCATCTCTTCGAGGCTGCAATCTTCGATGGGCCGCCGGGTATCGCGCAAGGCCTGTTCGATAAATCTGAAGCGCCGCTCGAATTTGGCATTGGCGGCGCGCAGGGCATCTTCCGGATCGACCTTGAGGTGCCGGGCCAGATTGACGGCGGCAAACAGCAGATCGCCTACCTCTTCGGTGATGGCTGCGCTGTCGTTGTCGGCCATGGCTTCAAGGACTTCGTCGAGTTCTTCACGCACGTTGTCGACCACCGGCAACGCGTCCGGCCAGTCGAACCCGACCTGTGACGCACGCTTTTGCAACTTCGCCGCCCGCGACAACGCCGGCAGTACATTTGGCACGTCGTCGAGCAGGGATAGCTGCTCGGGCGCGCTGGCCTTTTCCGCGCGCTCCTCGGCCTTGATCTGTTCCCAGCGATGCTTGACCTGATCTTCACTGAGACGCGGGGTTTCCAGCGGTGCGTACAGATCGCCGGTCGGGAACACATGGGGATGACGACGAATCAGTTTGCGGGTGATGCCGTCGACCACGCCGTCGAACTCGAACCGCCCTTCTTCCCGCGCCAGCTGGCAGTAATACACCACTTGAAACAGCAGATCGCCGAGCTCACCGCGCAGGTCATCGAAGTCTCCGCGCTCAATGGCGTCGGCCACTTCATAGGCTTCTTCGAGGGTGTGCGGCACGATGCTCGCGTAATGCTGCTTCACGTCCCACGGGCAACCGAATTGCGGATCGCGCAGACGGGCCATGAGCGTGAGGAGGTCTTGGAGGTTGTACATGGGGGTCTCTCTTCGTTCGCAGCGGTAAGCTACAAGCCACAAGCTTCAAGTTATCCGCGTACGGCTTGTAGCTTGTAGCTTGCAGCCACGCCTCACGGCGTTCTGTTACGCCGCGTTTCGATGATGTTCGGCAGTTGCGAGATGCGCCCCAGCAGCCGTCCCAGCGCGTCCAGGCCCGGGATCTCGATGGTCAGCGACATCAGCGCGGTGTTGTCTTCCTTGTTCGAGCGGGTGTTGACCGCCAGGACGTTGATGCGCTCGTTGAGCAATATCTGCGAGACGTCGCGCAGCAGGCCGGACCGGTCGTAGGCGCGGATGATGATGTCCACCGGGTAGGTGAGCACCGGCACCGGGCCCCAGCTGACCTGGATGATCCGCTCGGGTTCGCGCCCGCCCAGTTGCAGCACCGAGGCGCAGTCCTGACGGTGGATGCTCACGCCGCGGCCCTGGGTGATATAACCGACGATGGCGTCGCCCGGCAGCGGCTGGCAGCAGCCGGCCATCTGCGTCATCAGGTTGCCGACGCCCTGGATCTGAATATCCCCGCGCTTGCCCGGCTTGTAGCCCGTGGCCTTGCGCGGAATCAGCTCCAGTTGCTCGTTGCCCCGCTCCGGCTCGACCAGTTGCTGAGCCAGATTGACCAGCTGCGCAATGCGCAGGTCGCCGGCACCGAGGGCTGCGAACATGTCTTCGGCGATCTTCATGTTGGCCTTCTCGGCCAACTTGTCGAAATCCACCTGGGGCAGCGCCAGACGCGCCAACTCGCGCTCCAGCAGCACCTTGCCGGCGGCGACGTTCTGGTCGCGCGCCTGCAGCTTGAACCAATGCACGATCTTCGCCCGCGCCCGGGAAGTGGTGATGTAACCCAGGTTCGAGTTCAGCCAGTCGCGGCTCGGTGTGCCGTGCTTGCTGGTGATGATCTCGACCTGCTCGCCGGTCTGCAGGCTGTAGTTGAGCGGCACGATGCGCCCGTTGATCTTGGCGCCACGGCAGTTGTGGCCGATCTCGGTGTGCACGCGATAGGCGAAGTCCAGCGGCGTCGCGCCCTTGGGCAGGTCGATCGCGTGGCCGTCCGGGGTGAACACGTAGACGCGGTCGGGTTCGATGTCGACGCGCAGCTGTTCCGCCAGCCCGCCGATGTCGCCCAGTTCTTCATGCCACTCGAGGACCTGACGCAGCCAGGAGATTTTCTCTTCGTAGTGATTGGAGCCGGATTTGACGTCGGTGCCCTTGTACTTCCAGTGCGCGCAGACGCCCAGTTCGGCTTCTTCGTGCATGGCGTGGGTGCGGATCTGCACTTCCAGCACCTTGCCTTCCGGACCGATCACCGCTGTGTGCAGCGAGCGATAGCCGTTTTCCTTGGGGTTGGCGATGTAGTCGTCGAACTCCTTGGGAATGTGCCGCCACAGGGTGTGGACGATGCCAAGCGCGGTATAGCAATCGCGCATCTCCGGCACCAGCACGCGAACGGCGCGAACGTCGTAGATCTGGCTGAACTCCAGGCCTTTACGCTGCATCTTTCGCCAGATCGAGTAAATGTGCTTGGCCCGGCCGCTGATGTCGGCCTTGACGCCGGTGGCCAACAGCTCGTTCGACAGCTGCGACATCACGTCGGTGATAAAGCGCTCGCGGTCGAGGCGACGCTCGTGCAGCAGCTTGGCGATCTGCTTGTACTGCTCGGGCTCCAGGTAGCGGAAGGACAAGTCCTCCAGCTCCCATTTAATGTGACCGATGCCCAGCCGGTGGGCCAGCGGCGCGTAGATGTCGAAGACTTCCCGGGCGACGCGGTTGCGCTTTTCATCGTCGGTGTTTTTCACCGCGCGGATGGCGCAGGTCCGTTCCGCCAGCTTGATCAGCGCGACGCGCACGTCGTCGACCATGGCCACCAGCATCTTGCGCAGGTTTTCGACCTGGGCCTGAGTGCCGAGCACCAGCGACTGGCGCGGACTGAGACTGGCGCTGATCGCCGCCATGCGCAGCACGCCGTCGATAAGTTTGGTCACGGTGGGGCCGAAGCGCTGATTGACGTCGGGCAGCGAGATCTTGCCTTCGCGCACGCCGCGGTAAATCACGCCGGCGACGAGTGAGTCCTGGTCGAGCTTGAGGTCGGCCAGGATTTCAGCAATTTCCAGGCCCGTCTGAAAACTCGACGTGCCCTCCGCCCAGAGGTTTTTGGCGGCGTTGTCCTGTTGCTCGGCGTGCCGGGCAAATTCACAGGCCTCTTTCAAGGCCTGTCGGTCCACTGCGAGGTCGACGCTGACCACGTGATCCAGCCACGCGTCGAGGTTGATACTGCCGTCTGTGTTGATCGGCTGGTGTGGTCTCACCTGTACCATGTTGCTTACCTTCCCTACGGCGCGATGAAATGCGCCATCAGTCGCCGGCCTTCTTGAGCGCGTGCGCCTTGCGGGCCATGCAAGGTCGTTTACGCGCGGGCCAGTCGGATTAAACGAGACTCCGTGTAAGGCATCGGCATTTCCTGAGCCGCTGCCTCACTTGCTCGCTTCAAATAACGCCATCGCCTCGACATGCGCTGTCTGCGGGAACATATCGAGGATTCCGGCACGTTTTAAACGGTAGCCCTGCTTGATCAATTCAACCGTGTCGCGCGCCAGCGTTGCCGGGTTGCACGACACATAAAGGACGCGCTGAGCGCCCAGCGACTTGAGTTTGCCCACTGCTTCGAACGCACCGTCACGCGGCGGATCGAGCAGCACTGCGGCGAAACCTTCCGCCACCCAGGCCGCCTTGTCCAGTGGCTGCGACAGATCGGCCTGATAAAACTTCACGTTGCTTAAACCGTTGCTGGCGGCATTGACCGTCGCACGCTGAACCATGGCGTCGACGCCCTCGACCGCCACCACGTCGCGCGTCATCTGCGCCAGCGGCAGCGCGAAGTTACCAAGCCCGCAGAACAAGTCCAGCACTCGTTCGTCCTTGCGCGGTGCGAGCCAGGCCAGGGCCTGCTCGATCATCGCGGTGTTGACCTGAGCGTTGACCTGCACGAAGTCGCCAGGGCGATAGGCCAGGGACAGATTCCACGGTTCCAGGCGGTAGCCCAGTTGCGCGCAGGGGTCGACCGGCTGTGGCTCGCCTTCGCCGTGCAACCACAGCTGCGCGTCATGGGTGTCGCAAAATGCCTTGAGGATTGCCAGATCGCTTTCAGGCAGCGGCGCGGTGTGCCGCAACAGCACGGCAGTGGCCGACCCGCTGAACAGCTCGACATGCCCCAGCGCCTGAGGCTTGCCCAGGCTGCGAAGCATGGGCGCCAGCCCTGTCATGATCGGTTGCAAGGCCTGTACCAGCACCGGGCATTGTTCGATGGCGATGATGTCCTGGCTCGCTGCGGCGCGGAATCCGACGTCCAGCCGCTTGGCGCGGACGTCCCAGCGCACGGCGACGCGGGCACGGCGGCGATAGGCAAATTCTTCACCCGTCAGCGGCGCTGACCATTCCTCCGGCTCGACCCCGGCGATGCGGCTCAATTGCTCGGCGAGCATGCTCTGTTTCAGGGCGAGCTGTTCGGCGTGGGGCATGTGCTGGGTGCTGCAACCGCCGCAACGGCCGAAATGCGGGCACGCGGCCGGCCGGCGCACAGGGCTGGCCTGGAACACCCGCTCGGTGCGGGCTTCGACGACTTTACCGTGGGCATTGAGCACGCGGGCCTCGACCTCTTCGCCGGCCAGACTGCCCATGACAAACCAGGTGCGGCCGTCGACGAAACCGATGCCGCGACCGTCATTGGCCAGTCGCTCGATGGTCAGGCGTTGTTTTTTACCGGTGGGGACCTGCGCGGTCCGGGTGCCGCCGCTGGGCTGGAAACGCAGGCCTGCATCACGCTTGGCCATCAGTTGGGCGCATCGTAGACGCCGGTCGACAGGTAACGGTCGCCTCGGTCACAAATGATCGCGACCATCACCGCGTTTTCGACTTCCCGAGACAGCCGCAACATGGCGGCAACCGAACCGCCTGACGAGACGCCACAGAAAATGCCTTCTTCCCGCGCCAGACGACGCATGACGTCCTCGGCTTCGGCCTGGCCCATGTCCATGATCCGGTCGACGCGGTCGGCTTGGTAAATGCTCGGCAGGTATTCTTGAGGCCAGCGGCGAATCCCCGGAATCGACGCGCCGTCCATAGGCTGGAGGCCGACGATCTGGATGTTCGGGTTCTGCTCTTTAAGGAAACGCGAGGTGCCCATGATGGTGCCGGTGGTGCCCATGGAACTGATGAAATGGGTGACGGTGCCGCCGGTCTGCCGCCAGATTTCCGGGCCGGTGCCGACGTAATGAGCCTGAGGGTTGTCGCCGTTGGCGAACTGGTCGAGCACCTTGCCGCGGCCTTCAGCCTGCATGCGCTCGGCCATGTCACGGGCGCCTTCCATGCCGTCTTCCTTGCTGACCAGAATCAGCTCGGCGCCATAAGCGGTCATCGCCGCCTTGCGCTCGGCGCTGGAGTTGTCCGGCATGATCAGGATCATGCGATAGCCCTTGATCGCCGCAGCCATGGCCAGGGCGATGCCGGTGTTGCCGGAGGTGGCTTCGATCAGGGTGTCACCGGGGTGGATCTGCCCGCGCTCTTCGGCACGGGTAATCATCGACAGCGCCGGGCGGTCCTTCACGGAACCGGCCGGGTTATTGCCTTCGAGCTTGAGCAGCAACGTGTTGCTGGTGTTCCCGGCCATGCGTTGCAGACGCACCAGCGGGGTGTTGCCGACGCAATCGGCGATGGTTTGATACTGCAGGGTCATGGCGTGTTCGCGATCCAGACGTGCGGGGGTCGCCTATCATACCGGCAATCGCTGTCAGCCCATATCACGCAAAGTGAGGTGGTTATCGCTGAATGGAATAAGGACCCGAAGAACCAGTAAAGCGAACTGTAGGAGCGCGCTTGCCCGCGAACGCGACAGGCCTGTGCCATCGACCTCAACTGACCCACCCCTTTCGCGGGCAAGCGCGCTCCTACAATTTCGATATAGGCCGGTTCAAACAGCGGCTTCCGTGTGTCGGGCCGGCAACCGCATGATCATCTTCAAGCCCTGCCCGGTATTCTCCGCCCACAGGTCCCCGCCCTGCAGACGCAGCGAGTTGCGCGCAATGCTCAAACCCAGCCCGAAACCCCCGTCGCCGGGGCGGGCGCCGTCCAGGCGGATGAACGGGGCGAAGATCCGATCGAGATCGCCCTCGTCAATCCCGCCGCCCTGATCTTCCAGCCACAACAGCCAGTCATCGCCATCCCGCCGACCGTCCAGCCGCACGATGCCCTCGGGCGGCGAATGGCGGATGGCGTTGCGCAGAATGTTCTCCAGCGCCTGGGCCAAGGTGTTGAGATGGCCACTGACCCAGCATTCGCTGTCCAGATCGCAGCGCAACTGACGGGACGGCCAGCAGGTTTCGAAACAGGCGTCGTCCACCAGCATCTCCCACAGCGCCACCACCTGAATGTCCTCGCCGGGCAGTTTTTCGCGCTCGGTGTCGAGCCAGGCCAGCTGCAAGGTGTCGTCCACCAGCCGGCGCATGCCATCCACTTCCCGGCTCAGGCGCTCGCGCAGTTCGGGCAGGCTTTGCTCGCTGTCGCAGGCCACCCGCAGGCGACTCAGGGGCGTGCGCAGTTCGTGGGAAAGATCGCGCAACAACTGCTGCTGGACCTGCACCGTCGAATGCAGGCGCGCAGCCATGTGATCGAAGGCGCGGTTCAGCTCGCCCAGCTCATCGCGGCGCTCGGTCATGTGCGGCGACAGTCGGCTGGTCAGCCGATCGGCTCGCCATGCGTTGGCCTGCTCGCGCAGCTGGTTGAGTGGACGAATCAACAAGCGATACAGCCCGACGCACAGCAGCAGCGTGAATAACGCGGGAATCAACACGTTGGTCAGCATCTGCCCGATCAGCGCATAACGCCCCGGTTTGTAGCGCTCGGGCAATTCGATCACCAGACTGCCGGCGTCCGGGTTGCCGGGAAACGCAATCTTCAGCCAAGGCACGGTCTTCTGCCGCGTGCTCATGGGCCAGTCGATGCCGCGCATGAAGGTCAGGCGCCGGGACTGCTCGCGGGTCAGCGGCGCACTGCCGAGTGATTGCAAATCGCTGCCAATCACCCCGACCCAGCCGCTTTCCTGCTGACGGACCTGCTTCAGCCATTCGTCGATGCCGCCCTGGCCGCCCCTGCTCCACGCTCGTTCGGCCTGCGCCGCATAGTCGTTCATTACCTGATGGGCCTCGGCGTTCAGATAGGCGTTACGGGTCTCGATGTAGCGACCCCAATACCAACTGAGCCAGATCATCAACAGGCAGAAACCGACCAGCAGGACGGCCAGTTTCCAGAACAGCGAATGCCGGCCGGGCAGTCTTTTGCGTGGCTCAACCATTCAACACCTCAGCCATCCAGCACCGCCGCTGTCAGCACGTAGCCCTTGCCCCAGACCGTGCGCAGCTGCCGCGCCTGATAGCCGACGGCCTTGAGCTTGCGGCGAATCTGGCTGATGTGCATGTCCAGGCTGCGGTCGTGCTGGGAATAGCCGCGCTGCAAAACGTGCTGATAAAGGAAGGCCTTGCTGAGGACGTCTTCGGGGTTGCGCCACAGGGTTTCCAGCAGGCGGTATTCGCTGCCGGTCAATTGCGCCGGGGTGCCCGCGAAGGAAACGTCGCAGCGGCCCTCATCGAAGGTCAGACCGTCTTCTTCGGGTTTCTCGGTGCTGGCCTCGGGCTCGCTCGCCGTGAGGGCGTGGAAGCGTCTTTCCAAATCCACCCTGCGCAGGATCGCCTCGATGCGCACGCGCAGTTCATCGACGCTGAAGGGTTTGGGCAGGTAATCGTCGGCGCCGTTCTGGAAGCCGGTGATGCGGTCGGCCTCGGCGCCCAGGGCGGACATGAGGATGATCGGCACGGTGTGACGACGGCGCAGATGGGTGAGGATGTCGAGGCCGTTCATCCCCGGCAAGAGGATGTCCATGAGCACGACATCGAACGGCTCGCGTTGCGCGCAGGCCAGCCCTTCGGCGCCGTTCTGGCACCAGGTCACCTGAAACCCGCAGCGATCGAGCTGATCGTGGACAAAAGCGCCGAGCACGACATCGTCCTCGATGGCAAGTATGTGAGGGCGGTGGATGCTGGCGGGATTCATTGGCGTCTGCGACTGATTCTCAAGACGCGGATTATTCAAGATTGCGCGCGGCGGAGCAATGCTGGCCTGGCGGAGCGATGGGCATATTGCGTATACCAGAATGAACTGTAGGAGCGCGCTTGCCCGCGAAGGCGGTGGGTCAGGCAATCGATTCGTCACAGGCAGAATGCCTTCGCGGGCAAGCGCGCTCCTACATTGGATCTCGGCAACGCAGGCAATCTTCGGCGTACACAATCCGCTGGATCTCGGCAACGCAGGCAATTTACGGCGTACACAAAATCCGTAGGAGCCGGCTTGCTGCGGGCCGCGATCGGACGAACGCGGTGGATCTGAAAAGAAGATGTCGACTGACCCAGTGGGTTCGCCAGCAAGCCGGCTCCTATGTATGGACTCGCCTCCACTGTCTACCCGCTTTTCAACACCGCCACCCGGTTGCATCTATGTATAAGGCCTGTTCGAGGAAGCCGCTCTGGGCTTCTGGCCAACATTGGTTGAGCTCGCGGTATGCCTATTACAGTCAGGCCTCAAGGGCCAGTAGGAGCCAAGGCATCTATCCGCGACGGTCTTACCTGGGGTCAATGTTTTCTAGCAGGGGCAGGAGCGCTTTTGCGCCCCGGTGGCAGAACGCTTTGGATCAGTGACTCATCGCCGCCGCCTGCCTATTGGACGGCTCACGACGATAAGTCTGATCATTCTGTAAAAGCGACCAGATGATGCGCAGGTTGCGGTTCGCCAGCCGTACGGCGGCTTTTTTGCTTCCCAGACGGCTCAGCCACTGCAACAGCCGACGGTCATCCGGCTGCTCGGAGTCGTGCCGCAGCTGCCTCAACACTGCATGAGCACCCTGTATCGCCAGGCTGCGGATGTACCCATCACCACGCTTGGTCATTCGACCCAGGCGAACCCGCTCTCCTGAGCTGTTTTGATCGGGCACCAGGCCGAAGTAGGCCGCAAACATGCGCGCGTCAGCGAATCGCTCAGGCCGGGTTTGCTTGGCTACTATCGCGGTGGCAATGATCGGCCCGACACCGCGTATGGTCATCAGCCGCACGGCGGTCTTGTCCCGTTTCGCAGCAACCTCCAGACGCCCGGTCAATACACTGACTCGCTCGCCCAAATGGCGCCATTCGCCCAGCAACTCGTCGATCAGTTCGCGCAACATCTCCGGCAACGGCTGGGTAGCGTCTTCCAGTACCCGAGGTACTTTCTGGCTGATCGCCACCTCGCCTTGCGCCATGGCGACGCCGTGCTCGAGCAGCAAACCGCGCATCTGGTTACCCACTGCTGTGCGCCGACGCACGTAACCTTGGCGAATACGGTGCAATGCCTGCATGGCCAACTCCGCGGCACTTTTGATGGGCACTGCCGAAATTCTGCTGTCGCGGCCCGCGCGCAATATTGCGAGCGCATGTTGCGATCATTCTTGGCGCCGCTGCGATGATCAGCGACGCGCCCGGCTGGAAGTATGCGTGCCAGATTGCCCTGATCTTGCAGCTGCCGCGCCCAGGCTTGAGCGCCCGGACCGGTTTCCATGAGAACGATAACGTGCGGTTCGAGCTTGCACAAAAATGCGTAGAAGGCTTCTCGTGACTTGATCCGCTCCTCATAGAGCACCTGGCCCAAGGCATCTTCACCAGCGATCTGAAAGACCCGCTTGGCAAGATCAATCGCCACGGTGGTGCATGCCGGGAGATCGGATGAAGACAGAGACTGATTAACCGTCGTATGCTTTTTCATGGACTCGCCCTCGCTGTCGTTGGCTGTTTAGACTGCCACCGTGGCGCATTGACGCCTCGGCCTGGGCGAGTCCATCCAATTACGCGTTCCACGACAGCCGTGGCATCCAGATTCGACGACGGATCAGCAGCCATCCGACAGCAGTGCGCAGCCATCGGACACCCATGCACAGGCATCCGGCCCACCCGATCGAAGCGCAAATGACTACACTGCGCAGTGATTGCGCGTCACACGCTGCGTTGGCGCAGCAATTGCCTGAATTCGTGCCGGGTTGGTGGAGAAGAAGTGTGCTGAAAAAAGTGGGCATCAAAGGCCGCGTCATGCTGCTGACCCTGCTGCCGGCCTGCCTGATGGCGGCGCTGCTGGGCGGGTATTTCACCTGGATGCAGCTGACCGAGTTGCAGACTCAGCTGCTAAAGCGTGGCGAGATGATTGCCAACGAGCTGGCGCCGCTGTCCGCCGGCGCGCTGGCCAGTGGCGACCAGCCGATGCTAGAACGCATCGCCGGCCAAGTGCTGGAACAGGCCGACGTGCGCGCGGTGTCGTTCCTTGATGCCGGCCGCGCGATGTTGGCCCACGCCGGGCCGAGCATGATCAACCAGGCCCCCGTCGGCAACAGCACGCACATGCTGCAGCGCTCGGAAAACGACGCCACGCGCTATCTGATGCCGGTGTTCGGGCGCAGCCGTCATCTGACCGGCGATGTGGTTCCCGCCGAAGCCGATCGCCTGCTCGGTTGGGTCGAGCTGGAGCTGTCGCACAACGGCACGCTGTTGCGCGGTTATCGCAGCCTGTTCGCCAGCCTCATACTGATTGTCCTTGGCCTCGGTCTGACCGCCATGCTGTCGCTGCGCATGAGCCGCACCATCAACGGCCCGATCACCCAGATCAAACACGTCGTCGCGCAACTCAAGGACGGCAATCTGGAAGCGCGACTGCCGCCCATGGGCAGTTACGAGCTGGATGAGCTGGGTTCGGGCATCAACCGCATGGCGGCGACGTTGCAGAACGCCCAGGAAGAATTACAGCACAGCATCGAGCAGGCCACCGAAGACGTGCGCCAGAACCTGGAAACCATCGAGATTCAGAACATCGAGCTGGACCTGGCGCGCAAAGAAGCCCTGGAGGCCAGCCGGATCAAGTCCGAGTTTCTGGCGAACATGAGCCATGAGATCCGGACGCCGCTCAACGGCATCCTCGGGTTCACCCACCTGTTGCAGAAAAGCGAGCTGACGCCGCGTCAGTACGATTACCTGGGCACCATCGAAAAATCCGCCGACAACCTGTTGAGCATCATCAATGAGATTCTGGATTTCTCGAAGATCGAGGCCGGCAAGCTGGTCCTCGACGCGATTCCGTTCAACCTGCGCGACTTGTTGCAGGACACCCTGACCATCCTCGCCCCCGCCGCCCACGCCAAACAGCTGGAACTGGTAAGTCTGGTCTATCGCGACACGCCGCTGTCGCTGGTGGGCGATCCGTTGCGGCTGCGGCAGATCCTGACCAACCTCGTCAGCAACGCCATCAAGTTCACCCGCGAGGGCACCATCGTGGCGCGGGCGATGCTGGAGGAGGAACACGACACCACCGTGCAACTGCGCATCAGCGTGCAGGACACCGGCATCGGCCTGTCCAGCCAGGACGTGCGCGCGCTGTTTCAGGCGTTCAGCCAGGCAGACAATTCCCTGTCGCGGCACTCGGGCGGCACCGGGCTGGGGCTGGTGATTTCCAAGCGGCTGGTCGAGCAGATGGGCGGCGAGATCGGCGTCCAGAGCACGCCGGGTGAAGGCTCGGAGTTCTGGATCAGCCTGACGCTGCCGAAAACCCGCGACGACCTCGAAGACCTGCCCGCCCCGCCGCTGCTGGGCCGTCGCGTGGCGGTGCTGGAGCATCACGATCTGTCGCGCCAGGCGCTGGAACATCAACTGGAAGACTGCGGCCTGCAGCCGATGGTCTTCAACAACCTGGAAAACCTCATCAATGGCGTGACGGTGGTGCATCAGACGCCCCACGCCATCGACATGGCCGTGCTCGGCGTGACCGCCCACGAGCTGCCGCCCGAGCGCCTGCGCCAGCAGATCTGGGACCTGGAAAACCTCAACTGCAAAGTGCTGGTGCTGTGCCCGACCACCGAGCAGGCGCTGTATCAACTTTCCGTGCCCGACGCCTATAACCAGTTGCAGGCCAAGCCGGCGTGTACGCGCAAATTGCGCCGCGCGCTGTCGGAGCTGATCCAGCCCAAGCAACTGCGCAACGAGGTGCAGGAGCCGCTGTCGAGCCGGCCGCCGCGCATTCTCTGCGTGGACGACAACCCGGCCAATCTTTTGCTGGTGCAGACCTTGCTCGAAGACATGGGTGCCAGGGTCAAGGCCGTCGACAGTGGTTATGCCGCGGTGCAAGCGGTGCAGGATGAACCCTTCGATCTGGTGCTGATGGACGTGCAGATGCCGGGCATGGACGGGCGTCAGGCCACCGAAGAAATTCGCAGCTGGGAGAGCGAGCGTCAGGCCACGTCGCTGCCCATCGTCGCCCTCACCGCCCACGCTATGGCCAACGAGAAGCGCGCGCTGTTGCAGAGCGGCATGGACGATTACCTGACCAAGCCGATCAGCGAGCGTCAACTGGCGCAGGTGGTGCTGAAGTGGACCGGGCTGGCGCTGCGCAATCAGGCGCCGGAACGGCACGTCGAAATCGCCCAGGGCGGCATCAATCTGCAGGTGCTCGATCACGAAGAAGGGCTGCGGCTGGCGGCGGGCAAAGCCGACCTGGCCGCGGACATGCTGGCGATGCTGCTGGCTTCCCTCGCCACCGACCGCGAAGCCATCCTCACTGCCCGCGAGGCCAAGGATAACGTCGCGCTGATCGAACGCGTCCACCGCCTCCACGGCGCCACCCGTTACTGCGGCGTCCCGCAATTGCGCGCGGCGTGTCAGCGCAGTGAAACCCTGCTCAAGCAAGAATCGGCGGACAGCGACAAGGCACTGGATGAATTGGAGAAGGCCATCAGCCGACTGGAAACCGAGGCGCGTGTGACGGCTTGATCTGGGTCTAAGGCCTTTGTTCTGTGGTGGATAAGCTGCAGTGCCGCATGACCTGTAGACGCCGGCTTGCTGGCGAACGCGGTGGGTCAGGCTAAATTGATGGCGCTGACCGATCCCGTTCGCCAGCAAGCCGGCTCCTACGGTGGATTGGCGTCAGGCCCAACACCCACGTTCGATGCGACACTCCAGGCCCATCTATAAAGGAGCACCCATGCGCACGCTTATCTTCAGCAGCCAGACCTACGACCGCGAGAGCTTTCTTGGCGCGCAGGTCGCGCCGGACATCGATCTGCATTTCCAGCCCGCGCGGTTGACGCTGGACACCGTGGCGCTGGCCGATCAGTACGAGGTGGTCTGTGCCTTCATCAACGACGACCTGAGCGCGCCGGTCCTGGAGCAACTGGCCGCAGGCGGCACCCGACTCATCGCGCTGCGCTCGGCCGGTTTCAATCACGTCGACCTCGCCGTCGCCAAGCGGCTGGGCCTCAGCGTCGTCCGGGTGCCGGCCTACTCGCCCCATGCCGTCGCCGAACACGCGGTGGCGTTGATCCTCTCGCTCAACCGCCATCTGCACCGCGCCTACAACCGCACCCGCGACGGCGACTTCAGCCTGCACGGCCTGACCGGTTTCGATCTGGTGGGCAAGACCGTCGGCGTGGTCGGCACCGGGCAGATCGGTGCGACGTTCGCGCGGATCATGGCGGGCTTCGGCTGCCGACTGCTGGCCTACGATCCCTACCCGAACCCGCTGGTTGAAGCACTGGGCGCCCGCTATCTGCCCCTCGACGACCTGCTCGCCGAAGCGCAGATCATCAGCCTGCATTGCCCGCTCAATGATCACACCCGGCACCTGATCAACCCGGACTCGCTGACGCGCATGCAGCGCGGCGCGATGCTGATCAATACCGGTCGCGGCGCGCTGGTGAACACGCCGGCGCTGATCGACGCACTCAAGAGCGGCCAACTGGGCTACCTCGGGCTGGACGTTTATGAAGAGGAAGCGCAGCTGTTTTTCGAGGACCGCTCGGACCTGCCGCTGCAGGACGATGTGCTGGCGCGCCTGCTGACGTTCCCCAATGTGATAATCACCGCCCATCAGGCGTTTCTGACCAAAGAAGCCCTCGGCGCCATCGCCCAGACGACGCTGGATAACATCATCCATTGGGCAGCGGGCAGCCCGCAGAATCTGGTGCAGTAAGCACGCGTGCTGCCGGTTACAGGGTCGTCGGACGCGAGAATTCATCCTCTAAAGTGTTAGCATGCGCGCCTATTTGGAGACCCCCATGGCCGAACACGATTTCCGTTACAGCATGCTCACCCCGCAACACACCTTGATCGAATGCCGCAGCCTGGCGGTCGGTCGCTATCAAGTGACCGGCAACGGCGGCTCGATCAAGCCCGAGGACGTGCTGCTGGTCACCGTCAAAGGCAGCAAAGAGCTGTTCATGCGCCTGAACGTGGAAAAAGTCCGCCACCTGATCAACCCGACCGGTCAGTGGGTGGCCGTTGCCAACGGCCCGGCGTTCACCGAGCTGGCGATCCATCAGTGGAAAGTCAACTGCAACGACTGCGGCAAAGAGCGCGACATCGAGTTCATGGTCGATGGCAAGGACGGCAAAAAAGCTCTCAAGCCTGCCGCCACCGCGCGCATCGAGGAGCTGGGCTGGAAGGTCGTTGGCGAGAACCACCTCTGCCCTGCCTGCGCAAAGAAAGCCGCATGAAACCGCTTTTGCTGACACTGCTGGCGGCCACACTGCTGGCGGGATGCGCCACCGAAGCCCCTGCTCTCAAGCAAGACCACGGCTACGTGCTGGAATGGATCGGTGAACGGCCGTTGATCGACAACAGCCACCTGACCATGACCCTGGGCAACGACGGCCGCGCCTACGGCAATGCCGGCTGCAACCACTGGTTTGCGTCGTACCAGTTGCAGGGCGATGCCATCACCTTCGGACCGGTCGGCAGCACCCGCAAACTGTGCGCGCCGGCGCTGATGGAGCAGGAACATCGCTTCCTTGAAGCGATGGGCAAGGTGCAGCGGTGGGATGTGTCGCCCATCGAGCAATTGCGGCTCTGGCCTGCCCAGGGCAAACCGCTGCGGTTCTGGCTGGAAGAGGGCTGAGTCCGTCGGCCCGCGGGCATTGCCATCTTGCGCGACAACTGCTGCTCGCCCACAGCCTGCCTTCTAAGCTCGCCATAGTGATAATCCGAGTGGCCCACTGCTCATAGAGACGGATGCCATAGGCCACTCAAGCAGCCCGCGCGTTGGCCGATAAGCCTTACATCGCAGTCCCTCCCTTTTATGCTGTACTGCCTTAGCGTACCCGAGCGTCCGGAGCTGACCCATGGAGCCCACTTGATCAGTATTTTGTCATCGCGCCTTGAGTCAGTTCGACGCTTTGCCCGCGCTCGGCGGAGCAAACCGGCTCGTTATGCGGGCGCACTCTTGATCGTTACGCTGTGTTGCGCGCTTCGCTCGCTGCTTCCCTTCACCGCCCTGCCCTACCTGTTTTTCATTCCCGGACTGATGTTCGTCGGGTTCTGCTTCGGGGTCGGACCATCCGCTTTTGGGTGCGTGCTGGCGGTTCTCGCTGCGCAATATTTTTTCATCGGCGAGATCGGTTTCAGCGATGGGTTTTCGACCTGGGCCAGCAGCGCGAGCTTCGCATTGGTGACCTTCGGCATGTCAGTCATCTGCGCATTGTTCCAGAAGAGCTTGAACGCGCTTTCCGATCTCAATGATCATCTGGAGTTTGAAGTTGAGCGACGCACCCTGGAGCGGGATGGCATCTGGAATGTCTCCCCCGACCTGATCTGCATGCTGTCCGAACACGGCGAAGTCGTTGCGATGAATCCCTCCTGGCAAATCGAGACGGGACACGCTGAACATGCACTCAAAGACGGGGCATTTTTCAGCTTTATCTCGCCTTCGCAGCTGTCCGATGCCTTGCGCAGACTCAGCGAGGTGCCGGTAGCTGAGCTCGATAGCCAGGGTCCCCGCAGCAATGGAACGCTATTGCACCTGAACTGGCGAATTGCGCGTCGCGAGGGGCATTACTTCGCGGTAGCCCGTGACATCTCTCTTCAAAAAGAACGCGAGGAAGCGTTCGAAGAGGTCAGGTCGCAATTACAGCAAAGTCAAAAAATGGAGGCGGTCGGTCAGTTGACCGGCGGTTTGGCGCACGACTTCAATAACCTGCTGACGGTGATCACCAGTAGCCTGGACATGCTCGAACAACGACTTGCTCAAGGTAAGCACGGTGAACTTCCACGGTACGTTGGACTGGCCCGCACTGCATCCGATCGCGCCGCCTCCCTCACCCATCGTCTGTTGGCCTATGCAAGGCGCCAGACGCTGGCAAGTACGGTAATCGATCCGGCCTTGCTGGTTCAGGAAATGGAGGACCTGATCAGCAGGACGCTGACCCCTCGTATAGAGCTGGAGGTACTGGCGGGCAAGGACGCGGTGCTGTGCTTGTGCGACGCGCATCAGTTGGAAAACGCGCTATTGAACCTGTGCATCAATGCGCGCGACGCCATGCCCCAAGGTGGCCGGCTACAGATTGAGGTCACCGCTGTGCGCATCGAGCCGGCGCAAGCAACCGGGACACTCAGCGCAGGTGGATATGCACGCTTCAGTGTCAGGGATTCCGGCACAGGTATGCCGCGCAGCGTGCTCGAACGTGCATTCGATCCGTTCTTCACGACCAAGCCACTGGGTTCAGGCACTGGCCTGGGGCTTTCGATGGTCCACGGCTTTGCCCGACAATCGTCCGGGGACGTCCAGATTGAATCGCAGGTCGGTAAAGGCACTACGGTGAACCTGTTTCTGCCCTTGCATCAAGGCCAGGCACCGGCACCCGGCGTCGTCTCGCCAGCGGCGGCGGAGGACAAGGCTCACACGCTGAGCGGGTCCATATTGGTGGTCGACGATGAGGACGCCATCCGCGATCTGATCAGCGAAACATTGTTGGACATGGGCTACCAGGTCGCCAAGGCTGCCACCGCTGCGCAGGCGCTACAGCAGCTAGAGCGACTGCCTGATGTCAGTTTGCTCATCACCGATATCGGTCTGGCGGGCGGCATGAGTGGCGATGAATTAGCCGTAGCCGCGCTGGATGCGCGACCCACGCTCAAGGTCTTGTTCATCTCCGGTTTCGCCGAAAACAGCATCCCTGCGATCGCCTTGAAAAGCGGCCAGACTGAATTGCTGCTCAAACCTTTCGCTATGAAACATCTCAAGCTGCTGACTCAGCAATTACTCACGCCGAGCTGAAGACACTCACCTTTAGAGCCTGCGAGCAGTCATCTGGTCGCCGGCAACGGCTGAAACTCGCCGCGCTCCAGGTTTTGCACCCGGTTGCCCATGGCGTCCGTCGCATTGAGATCCGCGCCTTTGGCGGCCAGTGCGTCAAGAACATCCTTGCGATGGAACAACGCCGCGTACATGGCCGCCGTCTGACCCGCGTTATTGCGTTGATCGAGCGCACAGTTAGCGGCGACCAGTTGCCGAGCGATGCTGAGTTCGCCTTTGAAGATCGCCCCCATCAATGCCGTGTTGCCCCTTAGATCCTTGGCGCAGGGATCCGCGCCCGCGTTCAACAGTTGGGTGACGGTAGGTTGCTGGCCGTGGTAAGCGGCGAGAATGAGGGCGGTATAGCCTTTTTCGTCCTGTACGTTCAGGTCGAATTTGGCATTGATGAACTCGTTGAGCATGTCCTGGCGTCCGTCTCGGGCGGCCTGAAAAAACAGCTCTTTAAGTTGTGCCTGGGTATCGGCAGTGCTGCCGGTATCTGACGGGCCGGCGTCGACCACGCCCGCCGTTAGACACAGCAACAGCGCATAAAAGGTTCTGCGCATGTGTTGTCCTCCAAAAGGTCATGTCCTCCTAAAGCCTCGGCCCGCCGTGCAAACGGGCCGAGGTGGTCGGTCAGTCTTTCAGTGCAGCGGCCAGTTGCTTGACCTTGGCCAGATCGCCATTGGCAACCTTGGTCACGCCGGTGCCGTATTCCGGATCCGCCTTGTAGAGGAACGACAGCATGATGTTCTTGCTTTCGGTATCGGTGGTCGCCAGGGATTCACCAAAACTCTGGATCAGATCCTTGCGGTCCTTCTCGCTGTAGGAACGGTACAAGTCGCCCGCCTGCTTGAAGTTTTGCTCTTTCTGGATCTTGGCCTGCTGTGTGCTGCCGGACAGTGGCAGCTGGCTGTAGCGCGCTTCTTCAGCCGCTGGACGCGGATTGAGTCGGCTTGGCTCGTAGTTCACGCCGGTGGTGGTGTGGCCAGTGTTGAGCGGGCCGTCCTGGTTGCCGTTGTTGACCTTGACCCGTGGCGCGTTGATCGGGAGGCTCAACACGTTAGGGCCCACGCGATAGAGCTGGGTGTCCGCGTAGGAAAATACCCGGCCCTGCAGCAGGCGATCTTCCGAAGGCTCGATACCCGGCACCACGTTGGCTGGCGCCATGGCGACCTGCTCGGTTTCCTGGAAGTAGTTATCCACATTCTTGTTCAGGACCATCTGGCCGATTTTGCGCTCGGGGATATTTGGCCAGATCTTGGTGGCGTCCAGCGGGTCGAAGTCGAACTTCGCCAGGTCTTCAGGCTTGACCACCTGGACGTACAGGTCCCACTTCGGAAAATCGCCCTTGTTGATAGCGGCAACCAGATCGTGGGTCAGGTGGCTGTAGTCCTTGGATTGCACTTCAGCGACCTGCTTGGGATCGAGGTTCTTCAGGCCCTGCAGACTCTTCCAGTGAAACTTCACATAGTTGACTTCGCCCTTGGCGTTCACCAGTTTGTAGGCATGTACGCCGTTGCCATCCATGGTGCGATAGCTGGCGGGCGTGCCTTCGTTGGAGTACAGCAAGGTCAACGTCCGCGTGGCTTCCGGGACGTGGGAGAAGAAGTCGAAACGTCGGGAGTCGTCATCCAGGTTGGTGCGCGGGTCAGGCTTGAAGGCGTGGACCATGTCCGGGAACTTGATCGCGTCGCGGATGAAAAACGTCGGGAAGTTGTTACCGACCAGGTCCCAATTGCCGTCGGCGGTGTAGAACTTGGTGGCAAAGCCGCGGGGGTCACGCAGGGTTTCAGGGGAGTGGTTGCCGTGGACAACGGCTGAAAACCGCACGAACACCGGGGTGTGCTCGCCTTTGCTGAAGACCTTGGCTTTGCTCAGATCAGAGGCGTCGTCGGAAGCCACGAATTCGCCGTGTACGCCCGTACCGCGAGCATGCACGACACGCTCCGGAATGCGTTCACGATCAAAGCGCTGGAGCTTTTGCAGCAACTGCACATCTTGCAGGAGGACCGGGCCGGTTGGGCCGGCGGTCTGGGAGTTCTGGTTGTCGCCGACGGCGGCGCCGTTGTCGCGGGTCAGGGTGTCTGCGTACGCGGCAGAACTGACCATCAGGCTCGCGCCAATCAGGCTGGCTGCGATAGGGGAGCGGGGTAAATACATCGCGGACTCTCTCTGTTTTTGGTTGTTCTGAGAGTGAAAGCCTACGGCTAGAGCCCGCGAATGCTGAATTAGTTCTGACTATGTGTTTGATAAATTTAAAAATATTGACGTGAGGCGACTGGCTTGGCCGGTTCGGCAAGCGCCGTATTCGTTGCGGTTCTGGCTGGGGGAGGACTGACCGCGTCAGCCCACGGGCATCGCCATCCTGCGCCGCAACAACTGCTTGCCCACCCTTTGCCCTCTTAGCTCGACATAGTGATAAGTCGCGCTGGAAATCGTCACGACCACCGCAAGAATAAGCAGTAGCACCAGGTTATTCAGCCAGACATGCCCGGTGTCCAGGTAGCGGATATTGCTCAGCATCGGCGCGGCTTCAAAGCCGGTTTTTTTCTGCACCACCATAAACGCCGAAATCACGAAGAACAGCACGGCCAGATGGGTCAGGTAGATCGAGTAGGACCACCGCCCCAGACGAGCGAAGCATTCATGCTTGAGCACGCGGGACAACGCCCCGCCATCAAAGGCAAACAGCACGATGGTCACGCAGAACACCGCGCTGGCCGCCAATATCTTTTGCGGCAACTCAGAGGTCAGCACCCACCAGATGGCGATTACTGCCAGGGCTTCCAACACGCTGAGCAATGCAAAGCCAGGCGCAATCCAGCGTCTTAGGCGGTTGAAAACGGCGTAAGCCAACGCACCGGCAAAGAAACAGCCCAAGCCTTTTTGCGCGTAGACGGTCAGTACATCGATCTGGCGGTAAAGCAGAGCAAATCCGCCGACCGCAAGAACTGTCCACAGCAGGTATCGACGAGTAGCAGCCATGAACAGGGTTGCGGCGAAGACCATGTAGGTCCAGTACTCGATGCTGATGCTCCAGGCCGCCGTGTTGAATGACATGTTTTCCGTCAGGTGCGTCCAGCTGTGCAGCAGCAGGAGATTGGGCAGGATCTGCGACGGGGCGTATGCGCCGGTAAAGGGTGTCTGATTGAAGGAAAAACCCTGTTTGTAGGCGGCGTACTTGAGGCATTCCAGGCCGATGAATACCGCGAGCATGAACACATGCAGAGGTAACAGGCGGAAAGTGCGCGAAATCAGGAAGTGGCTGACGTCCAGTTGGCCCTTGCTGCCGTAGGCGTGCGCCATGACGAAGCCGCTGAGGACAAAGAAAAACTCGACGAACAGGTCGGCGTTGGAGAAGAAGGTCCACTCCGTGATACTGCCGACGAGATGGGTGTGATAGAGGACAACCGCGATTGCGCAGATACCGCGCAGGCTGTCCAGCGCGTGAAACCGTGTCGCTTCTTGCATGTAAACCCCCGATAAGATGCCATCGCTCGAAAGCGCCTAAAGCAACCCATCGGGGTTCGGTCGCGTTACTACCTAAGGCAGAACCATAGTGCAGGGACGGTTTTGTGCAAGGGGCGGTGGTCGAAGACTTATTGTGGCGTGAGGTTTAGAGAAAAGCGAATGTGGCTACCAAGGGCGTGTATGTATTTTGGACACACCCATTCCGGGTGACTACGATAGCAACCCGACCGATCGAGACCGCCTGCGGGTTGTGCAATAACCACTTTGCCAAGGAAGACAACAGATGTCCGAGCTTTACCGGTACTTCAAAGAAAACATGGATGCGCTCGGGCTTGCCGCCCCGGAAACGCTATTCGCCAACGCAACCACTGCGCTTGCGACCGCCACAGCCCTGGCAACCCAGATCGACAAATTTGGTTCCAGGGTCACCGTCATGGAAATCATTGATTCGGACCACCCGGGGAAGATGTTGGATCGACACTGGCAGCAGACCGCATGAGAGATTCTGTCCTGCTGCTGATTTGCGCCCTGGGTGTTTCGCTGCTCGCGTGGGCGATCCTGCATTATCTGGGCGATGACGCGTTTTCGGTGCTGAGCGGCGTGCTGCTCATCTCGCTGGGGGTGGATAACTTCCGCCTGCGTCGCGCTCTGGCCGGGCATCGTGGCCCCACGACGAAATAACCCTCACGACGATTGCCGGCTCCGGGCGCAAGACGTAGCCGTGCCGTTACCGATACCCACGCGCCTGGATGTCGAACAGGCTGGCATAGCGCCCGGCGCCCGCCGTCAGTTGCGCGTGGGTGCCTTGTTCCAGAATCCGGCCCTGATCCAGCACGATGATGTGATCGGCGTTGCGCACGCTGGAGAATCGGTGGGAAATCAGCAACGTCATGCGCCCCTTGGCGTACTCGCGAAAGTGCTCGAATACGGCAGCCTCGGCCGCAGCGTCGAGGGCGGCCGTCGGTTCGTCCAGAATCAGCAGGTCGGCCTCACGGCGCATGTAGGCTCGCGACAGCGCCAGCTTTTGCCATTGCCCACCGGACAATTCCTGCCCACCGGCGAACCAGCGCCCCAACTGTGTGTGATAGCCGTTGCTCAAGCGTTCGATGAATTCGGCGGCGATTCCTTGAGTGGCCGCATCGCGCCAACGGTCCTGGTCATCGAACGCGTCGACGTCACCCACACCAAGGTTTTCCCCGACCGTCATCTGGTAACGGATGTAGTCCTGAAAGATCACCCCGATGCGCTGCTGCAAGGCCTGTCCGTCCCAGTCCTGCAAATCGCTGCCGTCCAGCAGGATCCGGCCTTCGTCAGGCGTATAGAGTCGGGTCAGCAGTTTGATCAATGTGGTTTTGCCCGAGCCGTTTTCGCCCACCAGCGCCAGGCTCATGCCAGGCGTCAGGTGCAGGCTGATGTCGCTGAGCGTGGGCTGCGCGGCACCCGGGTAGCGGAACCCCAAGCGCTCGCAGCGCAGGCCGTCGCCTGGGCGTGCACCGGCCTTCAGCGTGCCGCGTCTGGGTGCCACCGGCACGCCAAGGTATTCGTAGAGGTCAGACAGGTACAGGCCGTCCTCGTACAACCCGGCAATCGCACTGAGGCTGGCAGTGATGGCGACCTGGCCTTGCTTGAACAGCACCAGGTACATCGTCATCTGCCCCAGCGTGGTCTGGCCGCGCACGGTGTCCATGACCACCCAGGCGTAGGCCACGTAGAACGCGGCAGTGCCCAATAGCCCGAGGACAAAGCCCCAGGCGTCGCGCCGCACGGTGAGTCGGCGGTCTTCGGCGTACAGGCGCGTGAAATTGTCGCGATAGCGTTGCAGCAACAACGGCGCCATGCCGAACAGCTTCACTTCTTTGGTGTGCGACTCATGGGACAGCAAGGCTTCCAGGTAATTTTGATGGCGGGTTTCCGGGGCGCGACGCTGGAACAGGCGGAAGGCATTACCGGAAAAATGCGTCTCGGCGAAGAACACCGGCAGCGCGCCAAGCACCAGGATCAGCAGCGCCCAAGGAGAAAAATGCACCAGCAGCACCGCGAAGCTGACCAGCGAGATGAGGTTTTGCGTAAGCCCCAGCCCTTTTGTGACGAGGCCCAGTGGCCGGGTCGATGCATCCCGGCGCACGCGCACCAACTTGTCGTAAAAGGCCGAGTCTTCGAACTGCAGCAGCGAAAGGGTCTGGGCTTTTTCGAGGATCATCAGGTTGACCTTCTGCCCCAACTGCACCCGCAGCAGCGCTTGCTGCATTGAAAGCGCCCGTTGCGCCGCGGCCAGCAACGCCAATACGCCCGCCTCGGCCAACACGTAACGCAGGACAGGCCATACCGGCGCCTGGCTGCCAGTGCCATGGATCTGCATCGCCTGAACCACCGCATCGACGATCTGCTGGCCGATCCAGGCGGCAAGTGCGGGCAAAATGCCGGCGATCAGCGTTGCCACGACCAAGCCGCTGAACAAGGGGCGGGACGTCGCCCAGACAAGGCTGACCGCCCTGCCGCTCTGGGTTGAAAATGCAGTCAAACGATTGAACAACGACATTAAAGGCGCAGGCTCCGGGTGGTCAGCGACAGGGGATTGTACCGGCTAGTTCGCCACGCTCCGCCGGTATTATTGATAGCTATCCAGATAATCAAGGGCGATTCAGGCTTTGCATAGAACGATACCCCACTCAATTAGAGCGGTATAAACGTGCAAACACACCTGAACTAAGGCTATATGGGAAGTGGGAACCCCCAGACACTGGCCTAGTCCAACTTTACGACAAACAAGCATGGGCACATCACAGTGTTATCAACCGTATTAGTGGTGGAAGATGACTGGCTCATCCGCAGTTTAATCCATGAAATTTTAGAGACGGAAGGCTTCGAGGTCGTAACAGCAGAGACGGGCGACGACGCTTGGGACTGGTTGTGCGAGACCTCGGGAGGGGCAGATCTCATCCTGTCCGACATCCATATGCCGGGTGGGCTGAGCGGTATCGGGCTGGCAAATCGGGTGCAAGCGCACTGGCCCCGCATCCCTGTGATCTTGTCCTCCGGGGGACGAGGGCAACAAATCCTGGAGTCTGGATATGCTCCACTTTTCATCCCTAAACCTTGGCATTCCATGGATATAGGGACAATTTGTCGGCGCGCATTAGCCTTGGCGATAAATCGGCAGTGATCCTGCCGATCCCAGGGCGTTTGCGTTGGAGAGTCTTCTTCCGAACTACTGTTTTTCGGACCTCGACCTGATTCAAGGAACCAGGGGGTTGAAGGAAGTGGGGTCTAGCGGGCAATCATGCCGGCTGCCTGCTCAGTGGCTTCAGTGGTGCGCGTTGCCAACTTGCGAACCTCGTCGGCAACCACTGCGAAGCCCCGACCCGCCTCCCCCGCACGTGCAGCCTCAATAGCCGCATTCAGGGCTAAAAGGTTGGTCTGGCTGGCGATGCTCTGGATCGTCCCCACGATCTGGGACAACTGAGCGATGTTGTGCTCAAGCGTTTGCTGATGCTTGACCTCTGTTTCCCTCAGCACTTCCTGCTCGTGCTGCAAGTTGACGTCCACCAAAGCACCGACTACTCGCAGAGGCGAGCCGGCGGGATCACGCCTGGTCTGGCCTCGCGCACGAAACCACCGATATTCGCCGCTTTTCATCCTCAGCCGGTACTCGATATCAAAAGGTGTCTTGCCAGATCTGTCATTCAAATGGGCCCCGAAAGCGCTGAGGCTTCTGTCCTTGTCATCCGGGTGTAATCTGGATGCCCAGCTGTCCAACACATCTGGAAACTCCTCAACCGTTTCGAAACCCAGCAACCGACGGAACTGAGGTGACCACCAGAACGGGTTTTTAGGGTTTACCGGGTCTCCGGCAATGACCTCCATATCCCAAAGCCCATCCGAGAGCATTTCCCGCGCCAGCTCGAATCTCGTGATGATGACGTCGTGCTCCTGATCCCGCTCCAGTTGGTCATGGATATCCCGAAGCGAGCCAGCGACCCGGACTGGCGTGCCTCGCTCGTCTCGGAGTGTCTCACCCTGTGCGTAAAACCAGCGATACGAACCGTCTTTCATGGCGAGCCGATTTTTGACTTTGTAGGGAGTCATTCCGGACTTGTCGTTGAGGTGGCGAGCGAAGGCGTCGAGTGTTGCCTGCTTGTCCTGCGGATGGAGCCGATCCGCCCAACTGGCGAGCACGTTTGGAAAATCTCTTTCGTCCTTGAATCCCAAAAGGCTGCGAAACTGCTGCGACCACCAAAAGCGATTTCCGGGGTTAACCGGATCGCCGGCCACGACCTCCATGTCCCAAAGACCTTCACTGGACGCGAGATTGACCAGATCGAACCTGATCTCATGGGCTGACGCGGAGGCTGCCGATTCGCGGAGCAACTCGCGGGCATCCTCAAGCTCTCTTTCGAGCTGGCCTATGCGCGATTGGTATTGTTCATTGGAGGACTGGATCAAGCGCCAGGCATCCAGAACTGCTGGACCTTCTTTGCACTGGGCGACCTCAGGATTTTCGCCGCTCATGATCGACGTCAGCAGTTGCTTCAGGGCGCGACGATCACGGCGAAGAAGTAAAAAATTGGGCATGTGGTACAAACTCGAAATGCGTGACGGGCCTCCTCCATGGCACCTTGCCATTCATATCGTCTTGAGCGAAAAAAACTTTATCGGTCTGGCTGAATAAATGGCCGTCAACTCGCTGAAATTGTTCAGTAATAGGGGCTACGCTTGCGAGGTGTGTTTCAAACGAGCTACGCGGAGGGAGCAACGGCCAGATCTGATATCCAGCCTTGGCAAGCCCCTGCTGACCAAGCTGTTTGCGAAGCTGGGTGGCACCCCCATCAGGCCGTGTCGGGGCAGACGATCAGGCAGGAATGATCGAGATCTTGCCGTTTCGCTCCAGGATCGCGTACTTGATCTGCTCCACTCGTTCGAAGCCCTGCTCTATCCTTGCGGCCTCCAGGATGTCGTCTTCCTGAACGCGGGCCTCGTGCATGCGATGACGCAGGAAAGCACCGTTTTCAACGATGATCGTCGGGCCCCCATCGATCAGCTTGGCCAGGCGTTTGGAGCGTCGCTTGACGAGGGAAAGTCCGATGTCGATCACCATCAAGGTCACAATGACCAGAATCGCATTGGTTACGGAGAAGTCATCGCCCAGCAGCGCCTGCTGGGTGGCTTCGCCAATGACCATCAGCAGCACGAAATCAAACGACGTCAGTTCGCCCAATGATCGTCGGCCAGAAATCTTGAAGAGCACCATCAGTGCCAAATAAATCGCACCCGTGCGTAGTACGGCATCCATTGAGCACCTATGGGTAGATGAACTGAGTGACGGGAATGTGGCCGCCGCCCACGACACTGATCTGACTTTTAAACAACCCGATGCCGTTGCTGCGCCATGAGATGAAGAGCGTGACGTGACCGCTCTTGTCGGTGGGGAAAGTAAAACTCAAACCTTGGGGACTGCCCATGGAGCTGACCGGCTGCGGCTGGATAGACTCGATGCTGAAGCCATCCAGCATAGGCTTGCCAATCGACAGAGTGACCTCTTTGCCCGGCTGCCCCGTGGCCTGAACGATCATTGGATTGGTCCCGCCAGCTCGGTGGAAACGCTCGTACTGCACCGTCAGATCACCCTGCTCACTCACCGTTTCGAGCGTGCTGAGCGGGCCTCTGGAAAACAAGCCGAGCAATGTCAGAATGACAATCGCCATCAGCACGAACCAGCCAACCCTCTGGAACCTCCAGACTTTGCGCTGCAGCGTCATGTCCTCGGCTACGGGGTATTCACGGTCCTGCATTTCCTGCTCTAAGAGGCTCATACGCATCACTCGTCTGGACTAGCGATGTGACCTCTTTGATCTGTGTGAAGTTCTGGTGTGGTAAGCGTGTGCTGCTGATTTCGTGGGGCGTTTGAGACGCTGAACTCGTCTTTGGGTTTAGCGCTACGAACAGGCTAGCGGCCGCTTTGGGTCGAATTCAGCGATCGAGCCGACCGCCCTGCCGCTCTGGGTTGGGCAATCAACCTTGGGGGTAGCGTTTAAATAGCTCGGTAGCTTCCCAGCGTGCCGCATGTGCCTGCAACGCCGGGAACGCATCCGCCCTGACCACATCAGCGACCATCAACTGAATGAACGACCAAGCGACGGCGCTGGTGATGTCGACCTGCCCCGGGCTATCTGGCGCAACCGGTTGCTGTCCCGACATTAGGGCATCCCATGCGCGACAAGCAGCCAACAACTGCTGGGTTACCCGCTCCAGCCAGGGCTGATGTCGTTTTTCCTCAGGCCGCAGTTTGTATTCGTAAACGATCTGCACTGCTTTTTCGCAGGCTGCCAACGCCAGCCCCAGGATCCGCAGCGATGCCGCCAGAGGCAAGGCCTGGTGTGGCATCAATTTTTGCTTAGCCGGGCTGAGCGCCTCGAAGTAGTCGATGATCAGCGTCGAATCCATCAACACGCTACCGTCATCCAGCACCAAACTCGGTGCCTTCACCACCGGGTTGATCGCACCAAACGCTTCGTACTCGCTGAATACCGAAAGCGCTGCGTGCTCGAACGACACACCCATGACCTCCAGCGAAATCGCCACACGGCGAACATAGGGGGAGTCCAGCATTCCAATCAGTTTCATAAAGCGCACTCCTTTCCAGTGGGATCAATCCTATTTATTGGCTTTGCGGCAGAAAAGCGGAATTTGGGTTTCCAGCGAATAAAGGGGATGTCGTTAGCTTAAGAGCGTCGGTTGGCTGTAGCGAAGGTACGCCAGACGGTCGGGGTAGATACCCCGAATGTCACGCAGTCGGCCGCATTCGGCCAGAAGAAGACGGTGGACATTACCTGCTACCAGGAGAAAGCATCGCCCATTCAATTCGAGGGCTGTAGCGCCGTGTAGACATAATCGTGATTCGAACAAGATTACCCCCTCCCAATTTCTCAGGTTATAGACAAGCTAGGTGCCCAAGCTTAGTGTGAAGCGTTTTGATATCACCCAAGGAAGCACCGTGGTCATGCATAGGGATTTACCGCTGGCATATGTGCTCAAGCATTTTCAGCGAAGTAACAAGCTGAGGGCCCTCGAAGCATCAGGTTGGCCGCAAGAGGCGCAAGAAAGTTTTGCCCATTTCGTACTCGATGCCCACGACTTGGGCCTGGATTTCTGGACCATTGGAGATGGCCAGATCCGCCTTGGCATTCGCAGCGGCGGAGGCCGCGCCGAGGCCTGCTTCGCTTGGGTGGTACCTAATGGCTCGGGCTTGAACATCAGTTTCTCGCGCCGCGTCACCGCCGATGCTCGCGATTCCGAATGGGAAACCCTACTGCCGGCTACACGTATACGTCTCCAGGAAAGCAGCTTTACGAAGGCTTTACCCTCTACGAGACGCACCGGTAAATGGCCGGATGAATATCCTACCACTCAGATCATGGACGATGAAATGCCTCCTCCCAACCAGCAGCCAGCAGCCAGTGTAGTCAACGCAGATATCCCCCTTAACCAGATACTCTTTGGTCCGCCCGGCACCGGTAAAACCTTCCACACTGTCAATGCTGCATTGCAGATCCTGGCACCGGAAGTCCTTGCGGATAAGACCCAAAAAAGGTCAGACCTGAAACGCCGTTTTGATGAATTCGTTGCCAACGGGCAAATCAACTTTGTCACCTTCCACCAAAGTTTCAGCTATGAAGACTTCGTCGAGGGACTGCGCGCCGACATCGTGGAAGGCGGCCTTGGTTACACCATCGAAGCTGGTGTTTTCAAACGTGTATGCGAAGCAGCGGCAGGGCAACCCGAACTGCTCGATATCGAGATTTCGCCCACCGCCAGGGTATGGAAGGTTTCAATTGATGGCTCGGGCAACAACCGCTCCAAAACCTATTGCCTGGACCACGGCGAGATGCGCATCGGGTGGGGAGCGACCGGGTCTTTGAATGAACCCGAACGCAACGAATACTTCAGGGGCCTACGCGAGGGTAACCAAGGCACCCTGAGCTATTTCGAGAAGGACATGAAGAAAGGCGACGTGGTGGTTTGCCTCCACTCAGCAACCTCCATCGCTGCGGTGGGTGTAATTACCAGCGACTACCGCTACGACCCAGGCACGCCGGCCGGCATCGAGAGTAACTACAATCATGTGCGCTCGGTGCACTGGCTGTACCGCGATCTCAACCTCTCGATATTGCCTATCAACGCTGGTCGCAGGTTGACCCAAAAGACGGTCTATCAACTGGAGCGCATTAACTGGGGCAGCCTGCTGAGCTACCTCGACTCGGAAGGTGCCAAGCCTCTCGCAGGGAATTTCGAGGCGGCAACACCCTTGCCCCATGTGTTAATCATTGATGAGATCAACCGGGGCAATGTTTCGCGGATCTTTGGTGAGCTAATCACCCTGATCGAGTCTTCCAAGCGTATTGGTGCCGCGGAGGCGTTGCGGGTCAACTTGCCTTATTCCAAGTTGCCGTTTGGCGTGCCGGATAACGTCTACCTGATCGGTACCATGAACACCACCGACCGGTCGCTCGCCGGTCTCGATATCGCCCTACGCCGCCGCTTCTCATTCACTGAAATGCCGCCCGAGCCGGAACTGCTTGATGGGATCAATGTTGCAGGCATTAATATCGGTCATTTGCTACGAGTCATGAACGAGCGTATTGAGGTACTGCTCGACCGCGACCACTGCCTAGGGCATGCCTACTTCATGGCCCTGACCAATGATTCAACTCTCCCGCAACTGGCGAGCATCTTCCGCACACAAGTGTTGCCTTTGCTACAAGAGTATTTTTTCGAAGATTGGCAGCGCATCCAGTGGGTCCTCAACGATCACAACAAGCACGAAGATGAGCGTTTTGTGCAGAGAAAGTCGCGGGACATAAGCGACCTGTTCGGTACCACTGTCGAGTTGCCCAGTGAGGGCGGGAGTTGGGAAATCAACAGGCATGCCTTTGCCCGTATAACGGCCTTCCGGGGGATTATCCGCGTAGAGGCAGAATCGCCTGCAAAGGTAACTGAGGATAACGTCGGTGCCTTGTCGTGATCAAAAATATCGTCGTGCGCGAATACGCGCGGCTGACAACCGATGAGGTAGAGAACAGCCTTGACCGCGCCTGCATCAGTGCGAGCGCGTTCGATTGGCTATGCAAGATAAACGCGTCCTTCACCAAGGCAGGCTCCACCTTGGTTCAGGTCGAGGGGCGGCGCTGGCTGAAGCTTGACAGCTACGTTGGCGTCGTCGAGACACCTTGCGGCACGCGCATAGAGATCCTACCCAAAAACACCGACCGAACCGATTGCCTGGACGAGAGCCGCCAGTTGCTGCGCAAGATGCTACAGCGGGCGTTGAAACTACCCACCCGGGAACTTGGCCCGACCTCCATTTCGGATTTCAAGTCACCACTGACCGAATGGGTAATCGGCCAATTTCTCGCGCACCTCGACCACCTGATCAAACGCGGAGTGCGCTTCGACTATCGGAGGGTAGAGGAGGAGCAAAGCTATTTACGGGGCCAACTCAACGTCGTTGCTCAACTACGCCAGCCCCCTGGGCGCCAGCACCATTTCCAGATTCGCCACGACCTGTTTAGCGCAGACCGTGCCGAAAACCGTCTGCTCCAGAATGCGTTGCATCTGGTATGCAAAACCACACAACACCCCGCCAATTGGCGCCTCGCCCATGAGCTGCGTGAGCAGTTCAACGAAGTCCCCCTCAGCCGCGACCTCAAGGCCGACTTCAAAGCCTGGCGTACTGATCGCCTGATGACTCACTACCAACCGATTCGCCCATGGTGCGAGTTGATCCTCAGACAGCAAATGCCTATGGCTGTTGCGGGGAAGTGGCATGGCATCAGTTTGCTGTTTCCCATGGAGAAACTCTTTGAACACTACGTGGGGGCCTGGTTGAAGAGTGCATTGGCGCCAGGTGCGCAAATCGAGAACCAGGCTCGGCGTCACCACTTGTGCGAACAGGGTGGGGAAAAAATGTTCGAGTTACGGCCGGACTTTCTAATCACTAAGGCAGAGAAAACCTGGGTGCTGGATACTAAGTGGAAGCTCTTGAACGCCTCTGATCGCGGTAACAAATACGGTTTGCGACAGAGTGATTTTTATCAAATGTATGCTTACGGAAAGACTTACTTAGGCGTAAGCGGCGACATGATGCTGATTTATCCGAAACGGGCTGCATTTCAAGAGGCGCTGGTGCCGTTTGAGTTTGGTGGAGTTACGCTTCAGGTGGTGCCATTCGACCTATTGAATGATCAACTGGTGGGTGTCAGAGGGGATTGGGAGCGGGCCCCATCTTGAGTTTTTGCATGACAGGGGAGCTTACTCTCTCTGGACAGCCTATCGGACTTAACAAGTCGGGAGCAGACCACGGGTATGTGCAACTGAAATTGTCGCCTGCCTCTGACTCCCTTATTGCTGAGACTGTTTCTGGCCGGTTTCTGTCTCTGCTGACCGACTGCTTTGGGTCGAAAGCGGCCGGTCGTGGCTTGCCGCTTTCGACCCGAAGCAGACCTCCATTAAGGGCTGCTAACGGCCAAAAGCTGCCGGTGGCGGCGACAGGCAACGATTGGCCGTCAGCCGCCACTCTGTAGAGCCCCCCCTCAAACGAGGTAACCCGATTGAGCGTTTACACACCGCTGCAAAAGAGTACGTTGAAGAGGTTCACCGGAGCGAGAGGATGGCGCCATGGATATAGAGCACAAGCTACTTCAGTGGAACTCTTCGTTTCAGATTGCAGACGGTAAACTGGTCTGCCGTGGTTGTTTGGAAGAACAGCGGTTGATGGATGCGGAACAGGAGTTTCTACACACCGAGCGCTGCCCAGACCATCGGTCGGAGTCCGAGTTTCCTTGGATAACGCTACACGAGATCGTAGATAGCTTCAGGGGGTAGCTCTTCAAGGACGGCAGCGGTTGACACCACCGTCCTTGTCTAGTCATACCTCTGTTTGCTCTGCCATCTCAAGCGCGTCGTCTACTTCAATACCGAGATACCTGACGGTGCTTTCCAGCTTCGTGTGGCCCAGTAGTATCTGTACAGCCCGGATATTTTTGGTTCGACGATATATCAACGATGCCTTGGTCCGCCGCATTGAGTGGGTCCCATATGACACGGGGTCAAGGTCGATGGACGCTACCCAGGATTTCACGATCCGCGCGTATTGACGCGTAGATAAATGTGGAGATGCACCTTGGCGACTAGGGAAAAGGTAGTCTTCATTCTTCAGCCGCGCTTGTTTCAACCACGCGTCGAGGGCTGCTCGGGTCTGAGCCGTGATTTCAAACTGCACAGGTCGGTGAGTTTTTTGCTGCATGATGATGGCACGTGAAGATACATTGGCTCCGTGCGCGACATCTCGAACTCGCAGCTTGGTCAGGTCGCATGCTCGCAGCTTGCTATCGATCGCCAGATCGAAGAGTGCTAGGTCCCTAACCTTCGCGGCAAGCTCCAGCCTGATACGGATGCCCCAGATGTCTCGCAGGCGCAGTGGCGACTTCTGACCGACTAGCTTCCCCTTGTTCCACGGTAAGCTATTCGTTGGTTTTACAGTTTTCATGGAAAAGCCTCCTATCTGTAGGAGGTTCAAGGATTGCTGAGTCCGATCGTAAAAGATGCGGAGTATCCAATCGAATTAGCTAGCCTTGGCTGTATACGGATTTCGTATCTGTTCGAATCCCCATGGCAGCCACTTTTTGGCCAGGACTAGCTGGTAGAATCCCGTCGGTTTTACTATGAAACTCTGAGAAGTCACATGGACAGAGAAATGACCGAAGAAGAGATGCGTCAAGCGTTGTTCGGGAACGTTCACATATCCGCGCGAGTAAGCCCGCCATCCTTGACAGAGGTCGAGGCGGAAATTATTGCTGCGCCCATCTCAAAGGCGGCAAAAAAGAAGCCTGCCAAGACCTTCACCCCGAGGCTGCTGGTTACACTCCGGGTAAGCAACGAGTTTGAAGGCAAGACCTATGAAATCCTACATGAGGCCGATACCCTGAGTACTCTACTGGCGGAACAGGAAGCCACAAAGGCAGCCAGGAGGAAATACCGCTACGTGGAAGTTGTATCGGTCAAGTCGACGTAACGGAAATACACTACACACCGTCATGACTGGTCGCTGTTGGCTAGAGACCTTCGGTGCGCATCGCGCTTGATATGATGCAATCCGGCCGAGAATCCGTTGCATCCGCAAACCAGTGCTCTTGCTAGCAGAGCGCCTAAGAAAATGGACGATTCTAGGTCTTCAAGGACGTGTCGGAGAATGGATATGAAAGCCGACATCAGCGATGCCCCTGAGCGAATCATCCGAGGGCATCACAAACATAACGTCCTCTATATGACGATCTGTCTGCTAATCGCGAGCTTGGGGACGGTAGCCACACTTCAGTTGATTGGCCGTGCCCCAAGCTTCGACTCGGCATACAAGCGGACGGAGAGCCCGACTGGACGAGAAGAACAACTGACTGTCGTAAATCCGACGCCGCCGAGGCAGGACCTCGATTCATCATGGCTTCGAGCATCATCGGAAATCCGCTTACCAGACAATGCGCCTAGGCAAACGGTTTTCAATGATCAGAACTTCATTCCTAGAGGCGCTGACAATGTGGTCGCTTTTCGAGTTAACTCCGATCTTTCGCCACGGCCAGAGGCTCCGCAGAAACCGAAGCTGACGATCGTCCGGCAGTCGCCGAGCATGAAAGAACGTGCGTGCTGGCCTTACAGACAAGGAAGTATCGAATCGCGAAATTGCCACGCCTCAATCGGCCTCAAACATCGTGACTAAATGACCAAGCGCAGCGAAACCATGTTCTGTCTCCTCACAGACGGCTGCGGGTCGATCGCAGCCCTTCACGATAGGCGGCTATCGACCCGGACCAGACGGCCTCTGAGAAAGCGAATTTCATTTGCACCTCTGCAACTCCAACCGTCGCTTTAGCAGTCCTTCCTGACGTCTCTCCAGCTCCCCGGCAAGCGCTGCAAGCTTGGCCTCACCGAAAGCAACGGCTTCAGCCTTCGTGAGGAAAAGCTCGTCAACGTGGTAGTTACGGCCTTTATCAGTGCGGTCATATGCGCTGTTAGCAAATCCTTGGCCCACGAGTTCGACTTCCAGCAACTGGAAATTCCGTGTCAGCAGCCATGCGCTGTACGGGTAGCTTCTGTCACTCATCAAAATCCTGCTCAGCTCAATTGATCGCTATATAGATAACAACATAGCGAAAGGCATTGCGACAACAGCCTGTTGATTTCTTGCCTGAAATCAATGTGTTCAGAGACCGTTGCCGAGACGATGCACACCTCAAGGAGCACGGGTGCTAACCGGGCAAGAGTCACCGTGTGAACGTGAGCTCTACGGGAATGGAAGGATGTCGCTCGTGGTGCATCGACGCTCTCGATGAGCGCCGCAACAAGGCATCAGAAAACCGAAACCACGTATTAAGGGGAGTTGATTCACCGGTACGGGTAAACCGGCGAATCACAGACAATCAGGCGGGTACACCCAGCACGACGTGAGATGCCTTAATCACTGCCGTGGCACTGACACCAGGCTTAAGTCCCAGCTCGTCGACCGCTTCGCGGGTGACAATGGAAAACACCTCCGTGCCTCCCGACAATTGAACAACCACTTCGGAGTTGACCGAACCCTCGCTGACTCGGCTGACCTTCCCTTCCAGGCAATTACGCGCTGAAAGGCGAATATCGCTGGACTCAGTCATTAGCATTACCCAAGGTGCCTTTATCAGCGCAATGGCTTCCTTGCCGACCGCAATACCCAAGCTCTTGATGCTTGCTAAAGTGACCACAGCCACTAATGTTTCGCCGCCGGCGAGGGTCAGCACCACTTCAGCATTGACGGTGCCATTCTGAACTTCACTGACCGTACCCTTGAAAACGTTGCGTGCACTGACCTTCATTGACCGATTACCTTTTTATCGAGGAGAACTTAAAAGCTGCTCGTCATAATCAGGAAGCGCGTAGGGTGAATGCAACCATAGCGCTTAAGAATTACGCCTGGATGTATACCCAAGCCTTCAATCCCGATGCCAATGCCACCGACACCCTTTTGTAATCCGCCACTTCATAGGCGTCAGCAGCTGCAAGCTCTAGCTCCGTAATCTGGAATACGGTCCCCGCCACCTGGTCCTCGACATTAAGACTGGGCGCGATGATCGGATGGTGAGTCTTACCACTCGCCGCCAGCACCTCGGCGTCTGTGATTTCGACCCAGGATTGCGAATAGCCGAGCATATGGTCGGCATGGCCGATCAGTTCACGACCAAAGTTCGCAATCTGGACCGCTTTGTCTTGCAGCGTGCCGTAGGAAAACAAAAGCACGGGACATGCAGTGGAATCGTTCATTGATCTCTCTTCATTGGACACAAATAGTTAAGCAAGCAGGTCTTCATAGAATGCGCCATAGGGCTTGCTTGGATGGGCAATCTGGATCTCCAGAATCCACAATCCAGCATTCGGACAATGCTCCAGATCACCCAGGTCGCCGCCACGGTGAATGGCATGTGGAAAATCGCTCACGCGGTGGCCCTTGATACTGAGGTTTAACTGCCAGCCCATGTCCTTCGCCTGTTGCTCGGCGTATCGGTACAGTTCAAGTCCTGCGATGCGATCATTTTTCCAACGCGCTTGAATCCGGTCGAACAAGGTTTTGGCCGCTGCGGCGCAGGCCTTCATTTCCGGATCATCCCCTGCAGTGAAGGTTTCACCCGCATCGCCCTCGTGTCCCTGCCAGACAGCGCCCATATCAATGAAAAAAATATCGTTTTCGCCCAGAACCGGGTCAACCTCGGAGCGCTGCTTGAACGTCTTGAGCGTATTGACACCGAAACGAACCAGTAACGGATGCCAGATACGCTGCATTTCAAGCTGCGCGAGAACCTCTTTGCCAAGTTCTCTTGCTTCGGACTCCCGCATCCCTGGCTGGATACGCATCGACAGCAAACGAATAGCTTCCCAGGTCATGGCCTGCGCGTGGCACATGGCCTCGATGCTATAGGCTAAACCGACAGCCTCTTTAGATGGTGCACTCACGGCCTGTTCCTCTGCTGGCTGACATCATTTGCTATGTTATTAAATATATAGCGATCATCTCCAATGCAAATACCTCAAACTGGCCGTCACCCGATCAATTGTTCGCCTGAAGCATCGCCAGACTCTTAATTCTTTCGGTCAAATCCCCCAGCGCCAACAGCGCTGCTTTGGACAGCTGTCGATGTGGCGCAACGCAAATAGACAGCACCGGATGACTCACATGGATGCCTGTCAGCGGCACGAATGCAATGGTGCCTTCTGCCACCTCACTGGCGACATCAAGCCATGACAGCATGCCGATACCCACACCTTGGCGAATCAGCGAACGCATCATGCGTAAGTCGTTGCAGGCGACTCTCTGCCTGACATCAAGATGCAACAGGCTGTGCAGCGCTCTTACATGCTTGTGCACGACCAAGGGCTCGGCCGGGAATATGACGGTTTCATGCTGTGTCTCGCTGAGCCGAATGTTTTTCTTGCCTGCCAGTGGATGGGTGATCGGCATGGCAATGCCCATTTTGATTTCGGTACTGGCACTGACGGCCAACTCTGCGTTGCTCTCCGCATCCAGTACGAAGCCGAAATCGACCTCAGCTGACGCGATCATCTGCGCTACTTTCTGGTTGTCGGCCACCTTCATCCCGAAGGTCAGACCAGGGTATTGCTTCATTAACACTGAAACGGCCTGCACGACGATACCTTCGCTCAGCGCATCAATCAGTCCGATCTCTACATGACCTCTGCGCAACCCCTGCATCTCGTCGATTTGCTCGCGGGTACGGACGTAGTCTTTCTGCCAGTGGCGGGTATTGGACAACAGAAGTTCGCCTGCCGCTGTGAGCCTCAAGCCACTTGGCAAGCGCTCGAATAGCGGCACTCCGAGCTCTTGCTCCACCTTCAGAATTTGTCGATCGATGGCTGATGCCGATACATGCAGTACCTCGGCAGCCCGTCGAATGCTGCGATGGTTAACGACTTCCATGAAGTATCGGGTAAAGCGAGAGAAGGGAAACATGCGTTGTCTTTTTTGCACCGCGATAGTGAAAAAACGGTGTTTGAGTTCATCACGTGGGCCTTCTAAAGTCCATCGCTAAAGCGCCTCAGACCGCTTTGAATCGGACCGTGCACAGCAACTGATGAGACTTATCAAAATGATAAAAGACCGGACACTCCCACTGAACTGCACATTCATAGAAAGCGACTGGCGTATTCTGGCCGCGCACTGGTATCCCATCGCACAGAGCCTTGCTGTGGGTGCGGAGCCGATCAAAGCCATGTTGCTGGACGAGCCGTTAGTGATTTATCGAATAGGCGATGAGTTGATCGTGGCGCGGGATGTTTGCCCACACCGTGGCGTGCCGTTAAGCATGGGGAAAAGCGATGGGCAAGGGGTGATCTGTCCCTACCATGGTCTGCGTTTCGGTAATGGCGGTCGTTGCAATAAAGTGCCCGCCAGCCCAAATACTGCCATTCCTACTCGTATGCAGCTCTACACCTATCCGACAGTTGAGCGCTACGGCCTAATCTGGACCTGTCTCGACCCGCAGGATGACGTTGTCGACATTCCGAATATGCCGCATTGGGATGAGCCGGAGTTTCAGCAGATAATTTGCCCGACTATCGATATCCAGGCATTCGCAGGGCGCCAGTTGGAGGGATTCCTCGATGTAGCGCACTTCGGCTTTGTTCACACTGACACCTTCGGTGATCCCAACAACACGGAAATCACCCCTTATCGTCCTGTAGAAACGGCGAAAGGCTTCGAGGCCCACTACCGAAGTACCGTGGGCAACTATCCCATCGGGGTAGATGGCAAAGCACCTGAAGGCTTTAACTGGTTGCGCCATTTCGAAGTACACCTGCCGTTCACTGCAACGCTTACCGTCCACTTTCCAGAGGATGGACGCTTGGTGATCATGAACGCCGCGTCCCCGGTCTCAGCAAAGGTGACACGGATGTTTGCCCCAATAGCACGGAACTTCGACAAAGAACTCTCGGTGAAAGACGTATACGCATTCAACCTGCGCGTATTCGAAGAAGACCGCCTGATTGTCGAGTCGCAGAAACCGGAACGCCTACCGCTTGATCCGACGCTAGAAGTTCATATCCCCGCCGATATGAGCTCCATTGCTTATCGCAGAGGTCTGCGGAGCCAAGGCCTTAGCCAATTCTTTTTGAGTTGAGGAGCTAGTCATGACACGACAAAGGGTCAGAGTGGCTCGTAAGACAGCGCAAGGCTTATCGAACATAGGTGTTCGTCTTGAGCCTATGCCGGGTGACACGCTACCACCTTTTGAGGCTGGGGCACACATTGACGTGTTTCTACCCAGCGGCTTGATTCGACAGTACTCCATCGCCAGCGCACCCTTCATCAAAGACCACTATGAGTTGTGTATCAAGCGAGAACCAAGGTCGCGTGGCGGGTCGTTGTTCATACATGAATACCTGGCTGAAGGCGACGAACTGGAAATCTCGCAACCGCGCAACCTTTTTACCCTCAAGCCTGCCGAGCACTATGTGCTGATCGCTGCGGGAATTGGCATTACGCCGTTGGCGTCGATGGCGGCAGAGTTATTCAGCAAGCAGCTATCATTCTCGCTGCACTACTACACCCGCACAGCAGCGGACGTTGCCTTCAGAGAACGACTGGAAATGCTTTATGGCAAGACCCACGTTCACCTCCATCATAGCGATGCCGGCCGTAGTCCTCGCCAGTATTTACCAGAGGAACTGAGTCATCCTGGCCCTGGCCAACGCGTTTACCTGTGCGGCCCTGGCGAGTTTATGAATCATGTAGAGGGCCGAGTCAGCCAGCTCGGCTGGGCGGCCGATTGCGTTCACAAAGAGGCATTTTCGGCAGCCCCATTGGTTGCTCAGTACAACCTGGGCGCATTCGAAATAGAGCTGAAATCCACTGGCGCGGTCTATCGAATTCCGAAGGATCGTTCCATCGCTAACGTACTGATCGACGCAGGGGTAGATGTGCCCGTTTCCTGCGAGCAGGGCATGTGCGGCGCTTGCATCACCGGGGTTCTATCGGGTCAGCCGGAACACCTGGACATGGTGCTAAGTGACGCAGAACGAGCGTTGGGCAACCAAATGACGCTTTGCTGTTCAAGAAGTTTATCAGCTCTACTGGTTCTGGATCTCTAGCCAATACAGACATCATCGCCCTGGGAACGGCTTTCTTGAAAAACGTCCTTCGGGCCTCCAGAAGCGAATCGTCAGTAAAAAGCTGGCACTGAGGATTCGCTGAAAGGCTGTCTATCACAACGGTGCTGACGATCGTATTACTGCCTTACGCGCTTAACTGCCTTCTTCAAGCTCCAATAAGGCACTTAATGGCTGGCGTTTTCTGATCAGGCGCTCCTCATCGCCATAAACCAACACTTCAGCCGCATGGGTCCGGCTGTTGTAGTTTGAGGACATAGATGCGCCGTAAGCCCCCGTATCATGCAGCACTAGATAGTCACCTACCTGAGCAACGGGTAACAGCCGTGACTCCACTATCCCTCCCTCTGACTGAGTGAAAACGTCACCCGACTCGCAAAGAGGACCCGCAACCACGGTCTCCTGAATGGGTAATGGCCTATCACGTGAGGAAATCAAAGAAATTTCGTGATAGCTGCCGTAAAGCGAGGGGCGCATCAGATCATTAAATCCCGCATCAACCAGCGTGAAGTGGTTGCTGCCCATCTGTTTGGTTGCGCGTACCTCTGACACGAGTACACCAGCATCGGCAACCAGAAAGCGTCCTGGCTCGATTTCAAGGCGCACCGGGTGCCCTAGATGGCGCTCAATTTGCCTCCTGGCGTAATCCCACTGGGCAAAGTAGTGATCAGCATTGACTGGTTGTTCGCCCGGACGGTATGGGACTGACAAGCCTCCTCCGGCTGATATGGCTTCAATGTCATGATCCATGCCGACTATCAGTTCCGCCATAGTGCTGCAGACCTGATTCAGATGCTGGTAATCAACGCCCGAACCGATGTGCATGTGCAGACCGACAAGATGCAGATTGAAGCTACGGACCAGAGTCAGCGCTTCATCCAACTGGGTATGCCATATCCCATGTTTGCTGTTTTCGCCGCCGGTGTTGGTCTTGCGACTGTGCCCATGACCGAAGCCTGGATTGATACGTAGCCATACGCGGTGGCCGGGTGAAAGCGGTCCCAACTGACGTAGCATGTCGAGTGAACCAACATTAACTTCCACTTGCGCCTCGACCACTCGCTGTATTGTAGCTCGATCAAAAACGTCGGCAGTGAATACGACGCCGGAAGCTCCCTGCGCAGTCCCGGCGGCGAAACCGGCAAGTAGCGCACGCTCAATTTCGCCGAGCGACACTGCATCCACCAGCGCCCCGGCGTCGCGTATCAATTTCAGGATATGAAGATTGGAGCAGGCCTTCTGAGCAAAGCGAACGGTATCGAAGGCAGCTAACTGCTTAATACGCTCTTGGATCATCTGGCCGTCGTAAACCCACAAAGGGGTGCCATATTGAGCCGCCAGTTTAGATAAAAGACTATCGGAGAATGATTTCATATCAGCAAGCCTCAGGTGAACGGCGTGCCTGAAGCACAGGCAGGAAAGAGATAACAAACACCGGGAGCACAACGAGACCGATACCCGCAAGGGTTGTTGTGCTCAAGGGTTCATACAGAAGAGCGACCGCAAATATGACTCCGAAAACAGGCTCCAGCGCTAAAAACATGCCGCCTGAGTCTGCTGGAATAGACCGGATCCCCATGTTCCAAAGCCAGCCAGCCCCCAAACTGCAACCAATGCCCAGGTAGAGCAACGCTGCAACCCCTTGAGAGGAAAAGTTGACCTGCCAATCGTTAGTCATGAGCAAGGCAAACGGAATGAGCATTACGGTCCCTGACACAGTTGTCAGCGCAGTAAAGGCATTGACCGAAAGCCCCTGCATCCAACTCTTTGACCAACGAACCCAGATAGCAACCACCACCGTCGAGATCAAGACCAGGAGGCAGCCCACGAAGTTGGCTCCATCAGGCCAGCCCATCACCAGCAGAACGCCTATCAAGGCGACAGCAGCAAGCATTAGGTTGAGCAAGGTCATCTGCTCTCGCCAGATCAACCACCCGAACAGCATCACCATCAAGGGTTCAAAGCCGATCATCAGCGTTGCGCTGGTAGCACTTGTGTATCGCAGCCCGATGAACTGCAGCAGGAAGGTTGCTGGAATCATCAAAAATGACAGCAGCAACAGCGCTCCCCATCTTGCCCGGGGAATACTGCCAAGAGCTGAGCGAAATACCGGCAGCCAGAAAATGCTTGCCATCGTAAAGCGCGCTAAAACAATGAGCGGGGCATCAGCCACGCCAAAGGCCATTTTTCCGGCGACGAACGAAGTCCCCCATAAAAAAGCGGCCGCCAAGACATATAAGTAAGGGGCCATCAGGAAACGCCTACTCTATTGGTGAAATGTCCGAGCTCAAGCATTGAATGAGTATGAGGGCTCGCATAGTGCTCATAGCCAACGATAGCGTTGACGATGGTGGCAGCACGCCAAGAATTCAAAGACAAATTCGGCTCACTGACTCCGTGGCTGTGCCTAGCGGCATTGAGCAAAAAAATCTTCCCAGCCCCCCGGTACCCGAGCGAAAAGTCCAGGTGAACGACCGGTTCATCGTCTGAAAACTCGATGTCATCCAGTAAGTTTTCCAGGACTGCAGGTACAGCGTCTTGTCTGTACCCCGTGGCCAATACAATGCGCTCTACACCAAGAACCTCCGTGCGTTCGGTGTCCAATTCTCTTACATCCAGTAGATATGCGCCGTCGGCAGGCCTTATGTTTTCTACTCTGCGTGAGTGCATCAATCGACAGGGTGCGCCGTGATCTACGAATCGAAGTTGGTAGAGTCTTTGATAAAGCGCTTCCAGGGTCTCTGGAGAAATACCGTCACTCGTTAACGTATGTTGCGCGAGCAACTGGTGTTTTTTTGATTTCTCCAAACTCCAAAAATATTCCACATAGGCAGGGGTAAACAGCTCATTGGCAAAGTGAGACTCATCTAGCGGAGCAAGATTCGGACGCGAACTCAACCAGACGATTTCGCTGGGTGTTTCGCTCTGTCCCAGCAGATCGAGTACGATTTCAGCCCCGCTTTGGCCACCGCCGATGACCGCAATCCGTCGTCCACTCAGCGACTGTCGATTGAACAGGTAGTCGCTGCTATGAAAGACCTGCTCCCCCAAGAAAGGTCTTGCCATGACAGGTACCGATGGACGCGGTCCGGTGCCGACAATCAAGTTGCGGGCGATGTATGTATGAGTTTCAGTGAAAACCTCAAATCCCAAAGAATGGGACTTCACCATTTTCACCTCTTCGCCCCACTGCACCGCTGGTAGGCATCGGGCCGCCCACTGCAGATATTGGTTGAACTCTCGGCGAGCAGTTCTTTGAAAACCAGCGTTCACATACTGGTAGAGGCGCTTGTGTTCATGAAGAAAAGCCAGGAAAGAAAAGGCGCTTGTTGGATCAGCAAAGCTGACGAGATCTTTGAGGAAACTGTTCTGAACAGTTGTGTCTGGTAAAAGCATCCCGGCGTGCCAAGAAAATTCGGTCTGCTTTTCGAGAAAGCAATTACGAACAGTTTTTATCGGATGAAGAAGCGCTGCAACGCTGAGATTGAACGGACCCGCACCTACTCCTAGGGCATCGAATACTTGATTGTCCATCGGTCTTCCCTACCTTGGTTAGCGCGTGTGCATCGACTGTGCTATCGCGCGGTAGGCGGCATGATGGAGAAAGACAAATCCCCCATAAAATATCAATATTCACCAACTCTATTCATTTATGATATGGGATTATCAGAATCCGCGAGTTCCAGCTCATGTCAGCCACGTTGCGCCACATAGAGGTTTTCCGAGCAGTCATGACTTCAGGCAGCGTGACAGAAGCCGCTGCGATGCTGCATACCTCCCAGCCTACTGTGAGCCGGGAGCTGGCTCGCTTCGAGCAGTTGACCCAACTTAAACTGTTCGATCGCGTGCGTGGTCGTTTGCGACCTACGGCTCAAGCCCTTTCTCTTTTCGAAGAGGTGCAACGAGCCTACTTTGGCTTGGGGCGGATTCTGAATGCAGCGGCGTCGTTGAGGGAGTTCGAGCACGGGCAGTTGTCGATCGCATGCCTACCGGTGTTCTCTCAATCCTTGCTGCCTAGAGCCTGCCAGCGCTTCTTCGCACAGTTCCCTAAAGCCAGCATGAGTATCACGCCGCAAGAATCACCATTGCTGGAAGAATGGCTGTCGGCTCAGCGCTATGACCTTGGGCTGACTGAAGCGGCAACGGCTCCCCCAGGGACAGAGTTAGTACCCTTGATGGTCGTTGATGAAGTTTGCGTCTTGCCGGTAGGTCACCCACTTCTGGAGAAACATACATTGGAACCTAAGGACTTCGACTCCCAGCCATTCGTCAGCTTGTCTAACCTTGACAGCTACAGACAGCAGATCGACGAAATATTCCTTCAGGCTCAGGTGGAGCGGCAGATGGTGCTGGATACCCACAGTGCAGCGTCAGTCTGCGCGATGGTTCGTGAGCACGTCGGTTTGGCCATCGTCAACCCGTTGACCGCACTTGAATTCGTTGGGCAAGGCTTGGAAATCAGGCAGTTCACAGCATCAATACCGTTCACAGTCAGCCTCGTAAAGCCCCTGTACCGCCCGGCATCTCCACTGGTGAGCTTGTTTGAAGATGCATTGCGGGAGCAGGCAGCGTTAGTTGATGTCCGACTGGCAGCGATAGATAAGAGACACTCATCTGCTCAATCTCCACATCTGAAAAAAGGAGCCGATTTATCTGATGCGCGTCCAAGCTAACGTCCAACGCTCGAAGCGAAAATCCACTTCGTACGATGGTGAATCAGCAGTGCATCCATGTCTTACAATCCCTGCCGCAGCGCCCATTTTTTGACTCTTGATGAGCCTTCGACCAGAGGGGGCTTGAGCATCAACTTGTCCAACCCAAAAATTCGCTCGACTCATCATCGGTGAAATTGAGGCCAAGAAACCAATTAGATGACCTCATTATGGACTTTTTTACCCTGCTGACATCTAGTAGGAACTAGACGAGCTGGCAACGATACTGAACTCATTCGGAAAGTTTCTTGGGTAGTCCTATCCGCAGCGAGCGATTGCGTTTGGCAGGAAGCGGCGTTTTTCAAGGTAGTTGTCGCGTCACCGTCTAACTATGCTGCTCTTTTCTCGACCTGTTGCTCTCGATCCGGATTCAGCAGCACGGTGCCGATCGGTTCCCAGTTACGCGTCCGGCCTGACCACCGTTCCGGTCTTTTTTCCTTGGCTCGTTCGTACAGCTCATGTCGCTGGGCCAAGACTTTATGATCCAGTCCTCGATGCCGCTCAGCCGGTGTGACGAACCGGATACGGCTATGTCGGTGCTCGTTGTTGTACCACCGTATGAAGTCCCTCACCCAGCTGCGTGCGGCGTCCAAACTGGCAAAACCATCCTGCGGCCATTGCGGGCAGTATTTCAGTGTTCTAAACAACGACTCCGAGTACGGATTGTCGTTGCTGACACGCGGTCGGCCACGTGACGGGGTGATACCCAGGTCGTACATTTTGCTCAGCAGTGTCACCGATTTCATCGGCGCGCCGTTATCCGAGTGCAGCACCAGCGGGTCTTGTAAACACTGCTCACCGATCACGCTGCGTTGCAGCAGCGCAGCGGCTTTCTCGCCACTTTCCGCCTCATAGACTTCCCAGCCCACGGCCTTGCGGCTGTAAATATCCTCGATCAGATAGAGGTAATAAAACTGGCCGCGTATCGGCGACGGCAGGTACGTGATGTCCCACGACCACACTTGGTTCGGCGCTTTGGCCGCATGCGTCGTTGGTGCGGCGTACCGTCTGGGGCGCTGACTACGGCCTCGATGTTGCTGTTGCCCCGTCGCTCGCAAGACACGATAGATCGTCGCCTCCGACGCCAGATAGCGCCCTTGATCGGCCAGGCGCGGCACGATCTGGCTTGGCGGCAAGTGGGCATACTGCGGGCTGTTACACAGCGTCACAATGGCCTGTCGCTCTGCCTCGGTCAGCGCATTTCGTGGCGTTGGCCGTGTGACCGTCGTACGGGCGTCGGTCTGGATAGCGTCTGTTTGAGTCCACCGTTGCAAGGTGCGCAGCGACAGACCAACTTCCCGACAGGCCCTGATTTTTCTGGCTCCCGCCGCGACCGCTTCGCCCAGCCAGGCCACGAGTAACTGCCGCTCTGGCAGAGACGTTAGTTGGCCTCGTCGTCGGTCGTTCCCCAGTAGTCGTTGAGCTTTTTTCGCAGCACCAATAACGCGGCTGTTTCAGCGAGCGCCTTGTCTTTGCGGCGCAGTTCGCGCTCAAGTTCCTGGATGCGTTTCTTGTCTTTGCGCGCCTGGTCTCGTTCTTCTTTTTGCAGGGCCTTTTCCGATTTCTGGCCGGTGATGAAGGCTTGTCGCCAGGCCGTGATTTGCTCGGGGTAAAGGCCTTTGCGGCGGCAGTATTCACCCAGGTCGATCTCGGACAAACCGGCGGCTTCAAGCACGACAGCAAACTTGGTTTCGGCTGACCAGTTCTCGGTCAACGGCTTGTTTTCGGACACTGCACTTCCTTCAGAACTGAGCTGTTTGCGCCAGTTGGACAAAGACATTTCGCTGACCCCTTCGCGCCGGGAAACCTCGGCCATCGACAGGTTCAGCGGGGGAAGCAGCATTTTGAGTAATGCGGCTCTGCGTTCAGGTGAATAGTACGGCACGACCAGTCTCTTTCCGCCCCCGATATACTTTTTTAGGAAAAACCGGAGAGGCGACAACTATCCTGACACCGGGGGTCTGACTGGACTCAGTGTGGTTTCGTCTTCATCATAAAATCACAGGTTGGCAGCACACATGACCCCGGGGACAAAAGCGTCAGCAATCCGGAGAGCCATCGGGAAAGCAAGTAACGAGAGAATAGTATGGAAATGTCAAACGTTAAGCTCGCCCGGGTAACACGCACCGATCTAGACGAGCTTCTACACGCGAATCGAGAAAGCCCGGATTACCACGGTCGTTGGGTACAGCCCTTCACAACCGCTTCAGGGTTCGAGGAGTGGTATTCCGCTCAAACCACAGGCGCTAGCGTTGGGCTACTGGCTCGCGACAGAGAATCGGGTCAGATTGTTGGAGTGACAAACCTGAGCTAGATTTTCTATAAAGGCTTTCAGAACGCCTACCTCAGCTACTGGGGCATGGTCTCGTTTGCCGGGACGGGAAGAATGTCCCGGGCGGTAGAACTGACGACGAGGTATGCCTTTGAAGAGCTGGGTCTTCACCGTATTGAGGCCAATATTCAACCTGAAAATGTGCGTTCAATCGCGCTGGTCAAACGTCTCGGATTTCGGAAAGAGGGGTTCTCCCCGAAATACCTTCAGATCGCCGGAGTGTGGTGCGATCACGAGCGCTGGGCGCTTCTGGCCGATGAGTGTTAATCAGCGAGCAATGCCGTGGCGCAACTAAGCTGACTTGATCTGCCTCAGCCCTTCCCCTTCAACTCCGTCAGCTTCTGCACCACCCCCTCCGCCGTCTGTTCGCCCATCAATTGCTCACGCACTTTGCCCTTGTCGTCGATGATGTAGGTCACCGGCAGGGCTTCGCTTTTCGGCAGGTCGTAGTGATCGGCGGGGTCTTGGGCCAGCACGGTGAAGGTGATGCCCAGCGCCTTGCTAGCGCTTTTCAGGTCTTCGCCCTGGAGGTTGTCGAAGTTGACGCCGAACACGCTGACGTTCTGGTCTTTGACCTGCTCGGATAACTTGTTCAGTTCGGGGATTTCAGTTCGGCACGGGCCGCACCATTCGGCCCAGTAATTGACCACCAGCCAGTGTTTGTCGACGCGGCTGCTGGCGACTTTTTCGCCGTTCTGGTCCGTGCCCAGGTCCACGCCGCACCCGCTGAGCAACAGACTTCCAATCAGTGCTGCCGCCGCTGCCAATCGCCTTGCCATGATGCTGTTTCCTTCTGGATGCTCTTTCTTTCTAGAGAGACGCGACGCCGGCTGCGCATCGCTCACCGCGTGTTACCGGTCGTTACCGTGACGCGGGTAGAATAGCCGCCACCTCAGGCAAGATGCGACCCGCAAATGACCGATCTCACGCTTTATCACAACCCGCGTTGCACCAAATCCCGCGGCACGCTGGAATTGCTTGAAGCCCGCGGCCTGACGCCGACCATCATTTATTACCTCGAGACCCCGCCCGATGCCGCGCAACTGCGCGACCTGCTGGGCAAGCTCGGCATCGGTGCTCGCGGACTGCTGCGCACCGGTGAAGACGAGTACAAAACCCTGAACCTGGCCGACACCGGCCTGAGCGACGAGCAGCTGATCGCCGCCATGGCGGCGCATCCCAAGTTGATCGAACGCCCGATTCTCGTCGTCGGCGACAAGGCTGTGATTGGCCGTCCGCCGGAAAACATCCTGGAGATCCTGCCATGAGCGCGCCGTACATTCTGGTTCTGTTTTACAGCCGTAACGGCGCGACGGCCGAGATGGCCCGGCAGATCGCCCGTGGTGTCGAGATGACGGGCATGGAAGCGCGCCTGCGCACGGTGCCGGCGGTGTCCACTGACTGCGAAGCCGTGGCGCCGAGCATTCCGGAGGCGGGCGCCTTGTACGCCACCCTCGACGACCTGAAAAACTGCGCAGGCCTGGCCCTCGGCAGCCCGACGCGCTTCGGCAACATGGCGGCGCCGTTGAAGTACTTCCTCGACGGCACCAGCAACCTGTGGCTGACCGGCGCACTGGTGGGCAAACCGGCCAGCGTGTTCACATCCACCGCCAGCCTGCACGGCGGCCAGGAAACCACCTTGTTGTCGATGCTGCTGCCGTTGCTGCACCACGGCATGCTCATCAGCGGCCTGCCCTACAGCGAAGCGGCGTTGATCGAAACCCGTGGTGGTGGCACGCCTTACGGCGCCAGTCATCACGCCGGGGCGGACGGCAAGCGCGCGCTGGATGAGCATGAGACGGCGTTGTGCCGCGCGCTGGGTCAGCGGCTGGCGAAGACTGCGTTGTTGCTTGATCCGCCCAAGGGCTAGAACGCCCAAGGTGTCGCTCGCGCGCGATTGCTGGAACCCCTTGCTCAAACCGGGTCAAACACAGGGCGCTGTAGGGGCGCGCCTGGTCTGGGTTGCATCCGGTCGATTGCGATCTGTCTGAGACGTCGTTATCGACTGACGCAACGATTCGTCCGGATGCGGCCCAGACCAAGCGCGCTCCTACAGGGGAACGGCGTCAACATTCGGCAACGGGTTTTGGTCAGCAATCGCGTACATGAATTTTGTTTTGGAGAGGGCATGCAAGACTACAAATGGCTCCATGAATACTGTCTCAACCGCTTTGGTTCCGTCGCCGCCCTCGAGGCGCATTTGCCGACCCCCGCCACGCCGAAAAAACTGAAAGCCCTCAGCGACGACCGTTACCTGTCGACCATGGCGCTACGGGTGTTTCGTGCTGGCCTCAAGCACAGCCTGGTGGACGCCAAATGGCCGGCTTTCGAGCAGGCCTTCTTCGGCTTCGATCCGGAAAAGGTCACGCTGATGGGCGGCGATCACCTTGAACGCCTGATGCAGGACGCGCGGATCATCCGCCACCTGGGCAAGCTCAAGAGCGTGCCGCGCAACGCGCAGTTGATCCTCGACATCGCCCACGAACACGGCAGCTTCGGCAATTTCATCGCCGAATGGCCGGTCACCGATATCGTCGGGTTGTGGCGTTACCTGTTCAAGCACGGCAATCAGATGGGCGGGTTGTCGTCGCCGCGTTTTCTGCGGATGGTCGGCAAGGACACCTTTATCCCCAGCAATGACGTGGTAGCTGCGCTCAATGCGCAGAAGATCGTCGATCGGGTGCCCAGCAGTCAGCGCGATCAGGCGGCGGTGCAAGCGGCGTTCAATCAGTGGCATGCGGACAGCGGCCGGCCGATGTGTCAGCTGTCGATGATGCTGTCGTACACCGCCAACCATTGATCGTTTAGCCGGCGGACAGAAAAGACACAGCGCGTAACAAATCGGAGGTCGTATACAATATTCGGCATCCGCCCCTTTCGAGTCATTCGCGTGCCTTTTCTGCTTCCTGACGCCCCCAACCTCGGTGTCGCGCCCTCCGCGTCCGAGGTGATTGCCAAGCACCTGCGCGAGTCGATCATTTCCGGCCAGTTCGCCGAGGACGAACCGATTCGTCAGGACGACATCGCCCGCGTGTTCAACGTCAGCAAGATCCCCGTGCGTGAAGCCCTCAAGCGTCTGGAAGCCGAAGGGCTGGTGCAGTTCCAGCGCAACAAAGGTGCCGTGGTCACGCGGATTTCCGAGCCGGAGCTGGCGCAGATTTTCGAAGTTAGGGTGCTGCTGGAAGTGCAAGCCATCCGCCTCGCCGTGCCGAGAATGACCACTGCTCAGCTGGATCGGGCCCGGGCCATCTGTGACGAGTTCATGCGCGACGACGACATCGGGCGCTGGGCCGAGCTGAACTGGGCGTTCCACACCTGTCTGTATGAAGCGGCGCAGCGGCCGTTTTTGCTGAACATGATTCGTTCGATCCACGACAAGGTTGAACGCTACCTGCGGGTGCAGATGAGCTTCGACGAGGGCAAAGAGCGCGCCGACCTGGAACACCGCGAGATCCTCAACGCCTGTGCCGATCGTGACGTGGACAAAGCCGCCGAACTGATCGAGCACCACATCATCGGCGTCTGCCGAACCCTCTACGCCCACCTGCCCCACGCGGTTCTCAGCGAGATCTGAGCGACGGGCCACTGTGCCGATTTCGTCATTGACGAGGGTGAAATCGGTCAAGACCCCGGTCGTCGTTCGCGGCACCCTGACATGCAATCGTGACCGCGCCGTGCTGATCTCTGCGGGACCGGCTTTAGCCGGGAAGAGGCCAGTGTGAACACCATAAATCTTGCAGCGTGACGACCGACGCCTTCCCGGCTGAAGCCGGTCCTACAGGGATCGGGGTAGCACATCGGGTGTACGCAGCGGTTTTTGTGGGGCTGGCTTTAGCTGGTAAGAGGCCAGCGTTAACACCGCAAAACTTGCAACGTGGCGACCAACGCTTTCCCGGCTGGAGGCGGTCCTACAGGGATCGGGGTAGCCAGTGACATCGGGTGTACGCAATAGCCAGTTCCAGACACAGTCCGACAGGGGAATACATGAAACGCATCCAGATCCTCGATTCTCACACCGGCGGCGAGCCGACGCGGCTGGTGCTCGACGGGTTTCCCGATCTTGGGCGGGGCAGCATGGCTGAGAGGCGTCAGCTTCTGGCTGAACAGTTCGATGACTGGCGGGCGACGACGGTGCTCGAACCGCGTGGCAGCGATGTGCTGGTGGGTGCGCTGTTGTGTGAGCCGGTCGATCCCGAGGCCTGCGCCGGGGTGATCTTTTTCAACAACAGCGGCTACCTGGGCATGTGCGGCCACGGCACCATCGGGCTTGTGGTGTCGCTGGCGCATCTGGGCAAGATCGGCCCCGGCGTGCACCGCATCGAAACCCCGGTCGGCACGGTTCAGGCCACGCTGCACGACGACCGCTCGGTCAGCGTCGACAACGTGCCCTCCTACCGCTACCGCAAACAGTTCGTCGTCGAGGTGCCTGAACTGGGCAGCGTGACCGGCGACATCGCCTGGGGCGGCAACTGGTTTTTCCTGATCGCCGACCACGGCCTGAGCGTCGCCGCCGACAACCTCGACGCCCTCACCGATTACACCTGGAAGGTCCGGCAGGCGCTGGAAAGCCAGGGCATTCGCGGTGAAGACGGCGGCGTCATCGACCACATCGAGCTGTTCGCCGACGACGACCACGCCGACAGCCGAAACTTCGTGCTCTGCCCCGGCAAAGCCTACGACCGCTCGCCCTGCGGCACCGGCACCAGCGCCAAACTGGCGTGCCTGGCGGCGGACGGCAAACTTCAGCCCAATACACTGTGGCAACAGGCCAGCGTGATCGGCAGTCAATTTGAAGGCAGTTTCGTCTGGGAACACGGCGAGCGGCAGACGGGCGACCGCATCGTGCCGACCATTCGCGGCCGCGCCTACATCAGCGCCGAGGCCACTTTGCTGCTGGACGACGAAGATCCATTCGCCTGGGGCATTCGCTCATGACTGAAGCACCGACGCTGCAAGGCCATGCCGCTGATGTGATCGTCATCGGTGGCGGCATCGTCGGCGCTGCGTGTGCGGAGGAGCTGGCGTCCCAAGGTTTGCATGTGCTGGTGCTGGATTGTCAGCGCCCCGCCGCGACTGCTGCGGGAATGGGCCATCTGGTGGTGCTGGACCATAGCGCTGCCGAGCTGGCGCTGGGGGAATATTCGGTCAGGGCCTGGCGCGAATTGACGCCGCAGATGCCGGACGACTGCGCAATGCGTACCAACGGCACCCTGTGGCTGGCCTGCAACGAGGAAGAAATGGCCGAAGCCGAGCGCAAGCATGCGGCGTTAAGCGAATACGGACTGGCGTGCGAGTTGCTGTCCGGCGCCGAACTGGCGAACGCCGAGCCGTCCTTGCGATCTGGCCTGCTCGGCGCATTGAAGGTCAGTGGCGACGGTATTCTGTACGCGCCCAACGCCGCCCGCTGGCTGTTGCAGCGGCAGTCTTCCCGGGTGGTTCAGCGTCAGGCCGAAGTCGTGGAAGTCCAGGGCAATCGTGTGCGGCTGGCGAGTGGTGAATGGCTGCAAGCCCCGGCCGTCGTGTTGGCCAGCGGCATCTACGCCCGCGAACTCTGTCCTGATTTACCGTTGCAAGCGAAGAAAGGCCACCTGTTGATCACCGACCGTTACCCCGCGCAGATCACCCACACGCTGGTTGAGTTGGGCTACGTCACCAGCGCCCACAAGGGCAACGGCCCGTCGGTAGCGTTCAATGTGCAGCAGCGCCCGACCGGCCAGCTGTTCATCGGGTCATCGCGGCAGTTCGACAACCACAACCCGGAGGTCGACGCCGCCATGCTCGGGAGGATGCTGCGCCGGGCGATGGATTTCCTCCCCGGCCTGGGGGACATGAATGGCCTTCGCAGCTGGACCGGCTTTCGCTCCGCCAGCCCCGACGGTCAGCCGCTGATTGGCGAGCACCCGCATCAGCCCGGTCTGTGGCTGGCGGTCGGGCACGAAGGCCTCGGCGTCACCACGGCAACCGGCACCGCCCGCCTGCTCGCCGCGCAAATGCTGCGCACCGCCCCACCCCTCGACCTGGAACCCTATCTGCCGCAACGCTTTATCGGAGCCCGCGCCCATGCCTGAATTGAGCATCGATGGTCAGCCCTTTCGCTTCGCCCAAGGCACCACGGTGGCCGCCGCGCTGATGTCGAGCGGCGATCGCTGCAGCCGAACGTCGGTCAGCGGCCAGCGTCGTGCGCCCTTGTGTGGCATGGGCATCTGTCAGGAATGCCGGGTGAGCATCGACGGCCTGCGCCGGCTGGCCTGCCAGACGATCTGCCGTGACGGCATGCAGGTCGAGACACAGCCATGACCATGAAAATGACCGAGCATGTCGATCTGCTGATCATCGGTGCTGGTCCGGCTGGCATGGCGGCAGCCCTGGCGGCGGCGCCTCGCGGGTTGAGCATCGCCCTCCTCGACGACAACCCGCTGCCGGGTGGGCAGATCTGGCGCGACGGCCCACATGCTCAGGTGCCGAAACAGGCCCGGCACATGCGTGCGCAGTTGCAGGGTTTGAGCAACGTTCGCCTGCACAGCGGCTGCAAGGTGGTCGCGCTGGCGGGTTCGAAAAGACTGCTGCTGGAGGACGCCGAGCGCGGCTGGATCTTGGGTTACGACAGACTGATTCTGTGCACCGGCGCGCGGGAGCGGCTGCTGCCCTTCCCCGGCTGGACACTGCCGGGTGTCACCGGCGCCGGCGGCTTGCAGGCGCTGATCAAAGGCGGCCTGCAGGTGAAAGACGAACGCATCGTCATCGCCGGGACTGGCCCGCTGTTGCTGGCGTCGTCGGCGACTGCGCAAAAGCATGGCGCGGAGGTCGTGCGCGTCGCCGAGCAGGCGCCCTTGAGCGCCGTCGCCGGATTTGCCGCCGGGCTGTGGCGCTGGCCGAACAAGGCGATTCAGGCGATCACCCTGGCGAGTGCCGCCTATCGAACGTCGGCCCATGTCCTGGCCGCGCTGGGCACGGATCGGCTTGAGGGCGTGCGTGTTCAGGTGGGTGACACAATTGAGGAGCTGGCCTGCGAGCGTCTGGCTTGCGGTTTCAGTCTGGTGCCCAACGTCGAGATCGCCCAAGCACTGGGCTGTACCGTGCGGGATCAGGCCATCGTGGTGGATGACTGGCAGGCGACGAGTCTGGCCGATCACTTCGCAGCGGGTGAATGCACCGGTTTCGGCGGCAGCGAACTGGCGCTGGTCGAGGGCCGTATTGCCGGGCTGGTGGCGGTGGGCGAACGGGACAAAGCGCGAGGCTTGTGGGCTGAGCGGCAGCGCTGGCAGGAATTTGCAGATCGGCTGAACAAGGCGTTCAGTCTGAATCCTGCGCTGAAACTCCTGGCGATGCCGGAAACGCTGGTCTGTCGCTGTGAGGACGTGCGTTACGCGGACCTGGCGAAACATGGCAGTTGGACCAGCGCCAAACTCGCCACCCGCTGCGGGATGGGCGCGTGTCAGGGGCGCATCTGCGCAACGGCGGGGCAGACACTGTTCGGCTGGGAACCCCCGTTGTTGCGCCCACCCTTTAGCCCGGCACGGATCTCGACGCTCGCGTGTCTGGATGAAGGCGAATCTGTTGAGGTGAGTTGATGTCTCGGCTAGGCGTCGTACGGAAGATGCCGCATCATCAATCCCGTCTTCCAGCCGGCTAGCACGCCCGTGAACATGATCGACCTCATCCCCACCGCGCCCTTGCACGACCTCGATCAGTTGCTCGCCAGCCTGGAATTGGTCGCGCCGCTGTTTGATGCGATTCCCGGTGTGGTGTTTTTCGTCAAGGACGCCCAGGCCCGCTATGCACTGGTCAACCAGACGCTGGTGCAGCGCTGCGGCTTCAAGGAAAAAAGCCAGATCGTCGGGCTGACCGCCGAGGACGTATTCCCCGCGCGCTTCGGGCCGTTGTACACCGCCCAGGACCGCCGCGTGCTGGCCGATGGCAGGCAACTGAGCGATCAGCTGGAGCTGCACCTTTATTACGGCAATCAGCCGATCTGGTGCCTGACCCACAAGATCGCCCTGCGCGATCGGCACGGCGCAATCATCGGGCTGGCGGGTATTTCCCGGGATCTGCAAATCCTCCAGACGACCCATCCGGCGTATCAAAAGCTGGTCGAGGTGGACGCGTACATTCGCGAACACTTCTCGCGGCCCATCACCCTTGAGCAACTGACCGCCATCGCCGGGCTGTCCATCGCCCAGCTGGAGCGGCACTGCAAGCGCATCTTCCAGCTCACGCCACGGCAGATGATTCACAAGGCGCGGCTGGGTGAAGCGTCGCGGTTGTTGCAGGAAGACCTGTCGATCACCGAGATCGCCCTGCGCTGCGGGTACACCGATCACAGCGCGTTCAGCCGCCAGTTCAAAGCGCTGACCGGCGCGTCGCCGAGTGAGTATCGGGATTCGCGGAAAATAGCTGAGTGAACGCGGTTTTGTAGGACCGGCTTTATCCAATGCCACTGGATGATCGCGGTGCCTTTGTAGGACTGGCTTTAGCCGGGAAGAGGCCTGTGTGTGCGCTGTAGTTTTTGCAGTGTGGCGACTGACGCTTTCCCGGCTGAAGCCGGTCCTACAATGATTGCAGTCCCGCTGGATGATTGCGGTACGGCGCAATCTGCGTCTTTGCCGCACCGCAACGTGCATCAATGAAGCACGCCGCGCATTCATGCTCCTTTATGTAACACCCCTCGCCTCGCTCAAATCACGCTGCAATGACCCACTACGCTGATCCAGAGCCTTCCACGCCGTACTGGCAAAACAGGCACGCTGCGTGCATATCAAATATCGTATACGAAATTACTTATCCGACCGTTTCTCCATCTGCACGCACCGAGGCTTCTATGAAAAACCAAGCTGTCGCCGTCGCCCTCCTCGCCGTCATGGGCGCTTCTATCAACACCGCGTTGGCCGACAAGCTCGATGACATCATCGACTCCGGCAAGCTGCGCTGCGCCGTGACGCTGGACTTCCCGCCGATGGGGTCCCGTGATGACAAGAACAACCCGGTCGGATTTGACGTCGATTACTGCAACGACCTGGCGAAGGTGCTGGGCGTGACGGCCGAGGTGGTGGAAACGCCGTTTCCGGACCGCATTCCTGCGCTGGTTTCAGGCCGTGCCGACGTGATCGTGGCGTCGACCTCGGACACTCTGGAGCGGGCGAAAACGGTGGCGATGACCATCCCGTATTTCGCCTTCCAGATGGTGGTGCTGACCCGCGACGACGCCGGCATCAACAGCTACGACGACCTCAAGGGCAAGGATGTCGGCAACACCAGCGGCACGTTCGAAGCGATCGCGCTGGAGAAGGACCAGAAGAAATGGGGCAGCGGCAGTTTCCGCGCGTACCAGACCCAGAACGACACCATCCTCGCCGTCGCCCAGGGCCACATCAAAGCGTCGGTGGTGACCAACACCGTCGCCGCCGCCACGCTCAAATCCGGCAAATACAAAGGCCTGAAGGTTGCGGGTAATGCGCCCTACACCATCGACTATGTTTCTCTTGCGGCGAAGCGCAACGAGTACGGGCTGATTCACTACCTGAACCTGTTCGTAAACCAGCAAGTGCGCTCGGGTCGCTATGCCGAGCTGTATGAAAAGTGGGTGGGCGGCAAGCCGGTGGACCTGACTGTGCCGGGCGTCTATTACTGAGGGGGACGATCAGAGGGCGCGGACCTTGTAGGAGCGTGGCTTGTCCAGCGATTGGCGGGGAACCCGTCGTGAAACCCGGCAACCCGCTGGATCTGACACACCGCGTTTTCCGGTTTGCTGCCGGTTCCCGGCAGATCGCGGGACAAGCCACGCTCCTACCAGGTGATCGTCCCGCGCCCTGCTGATCGTTCCCACGCTCTGCGTGGTAATGCAGGGCCTGACGCTCTGCGTCAGAAAAGCGCAACGCGGAGCGTTGAAAGCGGCGTTACCACGCGGAGCGTGGGAACGATCAAACAAAAGCGGCATTACCACGCGGAGCGTGGGAACGATCATCGGCGTCATCCCCAGAACCGGTTCATTCACTCAGGAGCCCACGATGTCTGAAGTCTCGTTGAACGGGCGCTGTCTCGTTTCCGGCAGCGCTCAGGGTGAGTTGTTGTACGCCGACGTGGGCCTGAGTTTCTGGGGCGGGGTCGAGCCGTTTACCGGTGAAGTGATCGACCGTCATCACCCCCTCAGCGGCCAGTTCATCAACGGCCGGGTGCTGGCCATTCCCAGCGGGCGCGGTTCCTGTACCGGCAGCAGCGTGTTGCTGGAACTGATCCTCAACGGCCACGCGCCCGCCGCATTGGTCTTCGAGCGCGTGGAAGACATCCTCACCCTCGGCGTGCTGATCGCCGAGCAGATGTTCGGCCATTCGATCCCCGTCATCAGCCTCGGCGAAGCGGGTTTTGCCGCGCTGGGTGAGGTTGCTTTCGTGCGGGTCGAGGATGACCGCGTCAGCGGCTTTGCCAGCCCACCACCGCCACTCCCTCGCGATTACAAAGCCTCGTCGGCACCTCGCTCAATCAGCAAGATCACCCTGACCGAAACCGACCAGGGCTTTCTCGACGGCGCCTACGGCAAAGCCGCGCAGGTGGCGATGGGCATCATCCTGCGCATGGCCGAGCTGCAAGGCGCGACCGAACTGCTGGACATCACCCAGGCGCACATCGACGGCTGCATCTACACCGGGCCGGCCAGCCTGCGTTTCGCCCGGCAACTGGTGGCCTGGGGCGCCAAGGTGCGCGTGCCCACCACCCTCAATTCCATCTCCGTGGACAAGCGACGCTGGCGTGAACTGGGTGTTGATCCGGCCCTCGGCGAGCCGGCCAGTCAGCTGGGCGATGCGTATCTGGAGATGGGCGCGCGCGTGAGTTTTACCTGCGCGCCGTACCTGCTGGACAGCGCGCCGGAGCTGGGCGAGCAAATCGTCTGGGCCGAGTCCAACGCGGTGGTGTACGCCAACAGCGTGATCGGCGCGCGCACCCTGAAGTACCCCGACTACCTCGACATCTGCATCGCCCTCACCGGCCGCGCGCCGAAGATCGGCTGCCACCTGACACAACAACGGCTGGCGACCCTGCGCATCGACGTCCCTGCACTGGACGGCCTCGACGACAGTTTCTACCCGCTGCTCGGTTATCACGTCGGGCTGCTGTGCGGCGCTGCGATCCCGGTGATCTGCGGCCTTGAGCACAAGGCGCCGACGCTGGATGACCTCAAGGCGTTTGGCGCCGCGTTCGCCACCACCTCCGCTGCGCCGATGTTTCATATCGCCGGCGTGACGCCCGAAGCCACCACCGCCGAACTCGCCCTGGACGGGCACGCGCCGGAGAAAACCCTGAGCGTCAGCCCGGCGGACTTGCTGCACAGCTGGCGTGAGTTGAACAGCGCACAGACGCCCGAAGTGGACGCGGTGACACTGGGCAATCCGCATTTTTCCCTGAGCGAATGCGCGACGCTGGCCCAGCTGTGCGGCAGCCAGCGCAAGCATGAAAACGTGGCGATCGTGATCACCTGCGGCCGCGCCACCCTGGAGCGCGCGCAGCAGGCCGGTTATATCGAGACGCTGGAGCGCTTCGGCGTGCAGTTCGTCACCGACACCTGCTGGTGCATGCTCGGCGAGCCGGTCATCCCGCCGACCGCGCGCCACCTGATGACCAACTCCGGCAAATACGCGCACTACGCCCCCGGGCTGGTGGGGCGTCCCGTGCATTTCGCCAGCCTGGCCGAGTGCGTCGACAGCGCCATCACTGGGGTCGCCAGCGGGCGCTTGCCGGCCTGGTTGCAGGCCGCCGCCGTTGTGGAGGCCAGCCCCCATGTTTGACTACAACTTCCACTGGCGCGCGGCGTTCAAGGCCCTGCCCGACATGCTCGACGGCGCGTGGGTGACCTTCGAAACCGCCGCGCTGTCGATGATCCTCGGCGTCACCATCGCGCTGTTTCTGGTGTTCATGCGCCAGGGCAAAAACCGTCTGTTCCGGGGCTTTGCCGCGACCTGGATTTCCATCGCGCGCAACACGCCGTCGCTGTTTCAGGTGTACATCCTGTATTTCGGCCTGGGCTCGTTTGGCCTGCACATCAGCTCGTGGGCGGCGTTGCTCGCCGGCATCACGATTAACAACGCGGGCTATCTGGCGGAGAACTTCCGTGGCGGTCTGAAGGCCGTGCCCGACACCCAATTGCGCGCCGCCCGTTCACTGGGCATGAGCGCACCTCAGGCCTATCGGCTGATCGTCATTCCGCAGTTGCTGCGCATCGTTTTCTATCCGCTGACCAACCAGATGGTCTGGGCCGTGCTGATGACCTCGATGGGGGTGATCGTCGGCCTCAACAACGACCTCACCGGCGTGACCCAGGATTACAACGTCAAGACCTTCCGCACCTTTGAATTCTTCGCCATTGCGGCGGTGCTCTATTACCTGATCGCCAAGCTGATCGTGGCCGTTGCCCGGCTGCTGTCCTGGCGGCTGTTCCGGTACTGAGGAGATGAGCATGTTCGAGAGCACGTTTAGCTGGAATGACCTGCAATTCATGCTTCAAGGGGCCTGGGTCACGATTTTGCTGACCGTGGTGTCGATGATCATCGGCACGCTGGCCGGGGTGGTCTGCGGCATGGCCCGCGCCCTGCTGCCGCGCAGCACGATCCCGCTGGCCTGGCTGCTGGACGTGTTTCGCAGCGTGCCGTTGCTGATTCAGTTTGTGCTGTTCAACGCGCTGAAAAGCATCGTCGGTCTGAACTGGAGCGCCTTCGCCGTCGCCTGTGTGGTGCTGGGTTTGTACGTCACCGCGTACTGCACGGAGATTGTGCGCAGCGGCGTGTTGTCGGTGCCGCTCACCTTGCGCCGCGCCAGCCGTTCGCTGGGCCTGACCTACTGGCAGGACTTGCGCCAGATCGTCATGCCGATGGCCACCCGCGTGGCGTTTCCCGGCTGGATCAACCTGCTCCTTGGGGTGATGAAGGACACCGCGCTGGTGATGTGGATCGGCATCGTCGAACTGCTGCGCGCCTCGCAAACCATCGTCACGCGCATTCAGGAGCCGCTGTTGGTGCTGTGCATCGCCGGCCTGATTTATTACGTCATGAGTCTGGTGGTCGCCCGTTTAGGCGCCCGGCTGGAAACGAGGTGGCAGGAAAATGATTGAGATCGACAACGTGCACAAGTCATTCGGCGAGCTTGAGGTCATCAAGGGCGTGAGCCTGCAGGTGAACAAGGGCGAAGTGGTGTCGATCATCGGCGGTTCGGGCTCGGGCAAGTCGACGCTGCTGATGTGCATCAACGGGCTGGAATCGATCAAGAGCGGCAGCATTCGCGTCGACGGCACCGAGGTGCATGCGCGGGACACAGACATCAACAAGCTGCGGCAGAGGATCGGCATTGTCTTTCAGCAGTGGAACGCGTTCCCCCATCTGACGGTGCTGGAAAACGTCATGCTCGCCCCGCGCACCGTGCTGGGCAAAAGCAAGGCCGAAGCCGAGGCGCTGGCGGTCAAGCAACTGACCCATGTGGGCCTGGGCGACAAGCTCAAGGTGTTTCCCGGCAAGCTGTCGGGCGGTCAGCAACAGCGCATGGCGATTGCCCGGGCGTTGGCGATGTCGCCCGATTACATGCTCTTCGACGAAGCCACGTCTGCCCTCGACCCGCAGCTGGTGGGCGAGGTGCTGGACACCATGCGCATGCTGGCCGAGGACGGCATGACGATGATTCTGGTGACCCACGAAATCCGTTTCGCCCGGGATGTGTCGGACCGCGTGGCGTTTTTCCGCAACGGGCTGGTGCACGAGATCGGCACGCCAGATCAAGTGATCGGCAACCCGCAACGGCCGGAGACGGCGGATTTTTTGCGATCAATCAACTAGAGCCTGCGAATGAGAAAACCGTCGGCGCCGGCTTGCTGGCGAACCGGGTGGGTCATTCGACGCGGTGGTGGCTGACGTCGCACATTTGTAGGAGCCGGCTTGCTGGCGAACCGGGTGGGTCATTCAACGCGTTGGTGGCTGACGTCGCACATTTGTAGGAGCCGGCTTGCTGGCGAACCGGGTGGGTCATTCAACGCGATGGTAGATGACACAACGCGTTCGCCAGCAAGCCGGCTCCTACAGATCGGGTCAGATTGAGCGAATTTGTCAGGTTCAGCGGATCCGGAAGGTCCGGCAGATTCACAGATGCATTGGATTCACCGTATTTTTACAGGAGGGCCTTAGGTCATGCGCTCATCGAAAGTGATTCATGTGGTCAGTTGTCACGCCGAGGGTGAGGTGGGCGATGTGATTGTCGGCGGGGTTGCGCCGCCGCCGGGGGACACGATCTGGGAGCAGTCGCGCTGGATCGAGAAGGACAACGTGCTGCGCAATTTCATGCTCAACGAGCCGCGCGGCGGGGTGTTCCGCCACGTCAATCTGCTGGTACCGCCCAAGCACCCGAAAGCGCAGATGGGCTGGATCATCATGGAACCGGCCGACGTGCCGCCGATGTCCGGCTCCAATTCCCTGTGCGTGGCGACGGTGCTGCTGGACAGCGGAATCCTGCCGATGACCGAGCCGGAAACCCGCCTGATTCTTGAGGCCCCCGGTGGCCTGATCGAGGCGATTGCGCAGTGCCGCGACGGCAAGGTGACGAGCGTCGAGGTGCACAACCACCCTTCGTTCGCCGATCAGCTGGACGTGTGGATCGAGGTGCCGGGGCTGGGTTCGGTTCAAGTCGATACCGCCTATGGCGGCGACAGTTTCGCCATCGTCGATTCGGTGAAGCTGGGCTTTTCCCTGACCGCCGATGAGGCGAAGGACCTGGTGGAAACCGGCCTGAAAATCACCAAGGCGGCCAACGAGCAATTGGGGTTCAGCCATCCATTGAACAGTGACTGGAATCACATTTCGTTTTGCCAGATCGCCGCGCCGGTCAACTTTGACGGCGGTGTGGCCAATGCGGCGAACGCGGTGGTGATCCGTCCCGGCAAGATCGACCGCTCGCCCTGCGGCACCGGGTGTTCGGCGCGGCTGGCGGTGTTGCATGCCAAAGGTCAGCTGAAGGTGGGCGACCGGTTTATCGGGCGTTCGATCATTGGTTCGGAGTTCCACTGCAAGATCCAGAGCGAGACCGACGTGGCCGGGCGCAAGGCGATCATTCCGAGCTTGTCCGGGCGGGCGTGGATCACCGGCACGCACCAGCACATGCTCGACCCGAGCGACCCGTGGCCGGAGGGGTACAAGCTGAGTGACACCTGGCCGGTGGGGTTGAAGTTGTAAATGCTGCGCCGATTTTTCTGAATGAATGCAAAAACCCTGTAGGAGCGCGCTTGGTCTGGGCCGCATCCGGACGAATGAGTTGTATCAGTCAAAACATTCATCGCAGACACACCGCATTCGCGGGCAAGCGCGCTCCTACAGGGATCGGGGGGATCCTGAAATAACGGTTAAACGCAGCAATAACCGGGCGTAATCCGCTCAAAACAGAACGTATACGAAATACCTTTACTCAATCAGGAGTCAATCATGAGCCAGTCCGTATCCTGGAGCGGGGTCTTCCCTGCCGTTACCACGCAATTCAACGCCGATTTTTCCCTCAATCTGGAGGCAACCCACAAGGTCATTTCCAACCTGGTGCGCGATGGCGTGTCGGGGCTGGTGATCTGCGGGACCGTGGGCGAGAACACCTCCCTGAGCGTCGCTGAAAAGATCAGCCTGGTGGAAGCCGCCAAAGACGCCTCGGCCGGGCGCGTGCCGGTGATTTCGGGCATTGCCGAGTTCACCAGCGCCAACGCCAGCGCTGTCGCCAAGCAAGTGCAGAAAGCCGGCGCTGACGGGATCATGCTGATGCCGGCGCTGGTGTACTCGGCCAAACCCTTCGAGACCGCCACGCACTTCCGCACCGTGGCCGCCGCCACCGACCTGCCGATGATGGTTTACAACAACCCGCCGATCTACAAGAACGACGTCACGCCGGACATCCTTATCTCCCTGGCAGACTGCGACACCATCGTGTGTTTCAAGGATTCGTCGGGGAACACCAACCGATTCATCGACGTGCGCAACGAAGTCGGCGATCGTTTCGTGCTGTTTGCCGGGCTTGATGATGTGTTGGTGGAAAGCGTTGCGGTGGGCGCGGTGGGCTGGGTGTCGGGGATGTCAAACGCCTTCCCGAAAGAGGGCGAGACGTTGTTCCGTCTGGCCAAGGCCGGGCGTTTTGCTGAAGCGATGGCGCTGTATGAGTGGTTCATGCCGCTGCTGCACCTGGACGCGCGTCCGGACCTGGTGCAGTGCATCAAGCTCTGCGAAGCAATCATGGAACGCGGCAGCGCTCTCACCCGCCCACCGCGCCTGGCGCTGCCGGACAGTGATCGGGAATATGTCGAGAAATTGATGAAGACCGCGTTGGCGAACAAGCCGGTGTTGCCGGATGTGGGGCTCTGACAGATGCGTGATTGAGGGTGAACGCATCAACCTCATCCGACGCAAGTCAACTGTAGGAGCGCGCTTGCCCGCGATTGCGGTGGATCAGGTTCATATTTGGCGACTGACACTCCGCAATCGTCCGGATGCGGCCCAGACCAAGCGCGCTCCTACAGGGGACAGCGAAAGGTTTTACACATTCACCACATTCACAAACCGCGAGGCAGCGGTTTCGTCGATGCGCAGGTTGGTGAAGTCGAACAGGTTGCGGTCCGCCAGTTGCGACGGCTGGACGTTCTGCAAGCTGCGGAAAATCATGTCGGAGCGGCCCGGGGTTTTGCGGTCCCAGTCCTGCAGCATGTCCTTGACTACCTGACGCTGCAGGTTTTCCTGGGAACCGCACAGGTTGCACGGGATGATCGGGAATTGCTTGATGTCCGAGTACGCCTGAATGTCCTTCTCGGCGCAATACGCCAGCGGACGGATCACCACGTTGCGGCCATCGTCGGCGCGCAGCTTGGGCGGCATGGCCTTGATGCTGCCCTGGAAAAACATGTTCAGGAAAAACGTCTCGATGATGTCGTCGCGGTGGTGACCCAGCGCCATCTTGGTCGCGCCGATTTCATCCGCAAAGGTATACAGCGTGCCCCGGCGCAGCCGCGAACACAGCGAGCACGTCGTCCGGCCCTCGGGCACCAACTCTTTGACCAGCGAATAGGTGTCTTTCTCGACGATGTGATACTCCACGCCCAGCTGCTTCAGGTACGCCGGCAGCACGTGCTCGGGGAAACCCGGCTGTTTCTGGTCCATGTTCACCGCGACGATATCGAAATGGATCGGCGCGACTTTCTGCATATGCAGCAGCACATCCAGCAGGGTGTAACTGTCCTTGCCGCCGGACAGGCAGACCATCACCTTGTCGCCGTCTTCAATCATGTTGTAGTCGGCCACTGCTTCGCCCGCGAGCCGACGCAGACGCTTCTGCAGTTTGTTCTGATTGACTGAAAGGCTGCCCATGGCGCTGGTGTCCGCTCGCTGTGGTGTGAAGAGACGTGGGGAAAGGGTCGGCATTTTACGCAAAAAGCGCAGGTTGGGTAATGCATAGCCATCGTGAGGCTCCCCGCTGTAGGAGCCGGCTTGCTGGCGAATTCGCGCGTCCAGTCGACAAAAAAGTGTCTGCCCTGCCAGGTTCGCCAGCAAGCCGGCTCCTACAAAAGCCCACTCGTGCATCTGTTTGAGTGGGCGGCTGATTACCAACCGCTATTAGCAGCGCGCTTGAACACCTCAATCGCTCTAAGGCATCCGGTTTTCGGGTGCTCAGCTTTCTATACTGGCCTGAGAGGTCGCAGCCAGTTCCCTTGATCGATTGTGGCCTTGTCCTGGCGGCATCTGGCGGTCAGGCGCTTCGTTGGAAGCGGCGGCACACTTCACGGGAGTAACGGACATGATCCATCACGTCTTGGGGCTGTTCACCCACCCCGATCAGGAATGGCAACAGATACGGGGCGAAGGTGAAGAAAGCATCGGCCACCTGTACCTCACCCATACGCTGATCCTGGCGGCGATCCCGGCGGTGTCGGCGTACATCGGCACGACGCAGGTGGGCTGGCAGATCAGCGAACGCGCGCCGGTCATGCTGACCAGCGACAGCGCGGTGTGGATGGCGCTGATGTCCTACATCGCCATGCTTGCCGGGGTCGGCGTCATGGGCGGGTTTATCCACTGGATGGCGCGCACCTATGATGCAACACCCAGCCTGGCGCGCTGCGTGGCCTTCGCGACCTACACGGCGACGCCGCTGTTCCTCGGCGGGCTGGCCGCGCTGTACCCGCACATGTGGCTGGGAATGATGGTCGGGCTGGCGGCGGTCTGCTACACGGTGTACCTGCTGTACGTCGGTTTGCCGGTGTTCATGGACGTACACCCGGACGAAGGCTTCATGTTCTCAAGCTCGGTGCTGGCGGTCGGGCTAGTGGTGTTGGTGGCAATCATGGCGTTTACGGTGGTGCTGTGGGGCGTCGGCATGGGGCCGGAATTCACCAGTTAGTACCCGGTGACCATTCGGCGCTTTGGGTTTTGGCGGGGCAAGCGCTTTGCGGCATACTCGCCTCCTCTGGAGACCGATGAAGCATGCTCGAACCACTCAACACCCGCGTCGAATCCTGCTACCAACAAGCCGAAGATTTCTTCAAACGCCCCTTCAAGCGCCCGGTCGTGAGCGTCAAACTGCGCGGCCAAAAGGCAGGCGTGGCGCACCTGCACGAGAACATGCTGCGCTTCAATCCGCAGCTGTACCTCGAAAACAGCGAAGACTTCCTGCGCCAGACCGTCCCCCACGAGGTGGCGCACCTGGTCGCTCATCAACTGTTCGGCGACACCATCCAGCCCCATGGCGAGGAATGGCAGCTGATCATGCGCGGCGTCTACGAGCTGCCGCCGAACCGCTGCCACACTTACGAAATCCAGCGCCGCAGCGTGACCCGCTATATCTACCGCTGCCCGTGCCCGGAAAGCGATTTCCCGTTCACCGCCCAGCGCCACAAGCTGGTGCGCAAGGGACGCCGGTATTTGTGCAAGCGCTGCCGGGAGATTCTGGTGTTCAGCGGCGAGACGCGGGTGGAGTGATTGCCGCAGACCCAATGTAGGAGCGCGCTTGCCCGCGAACGCGGTCTGCCGGTGGTATCCATCTCGCCTGACCCACCGCATTCGCCAGCAAGCCGGCTCCTACAGGTTGGGCGCATGCCTTCAGATTTTCCCACACGCTGGACGCAGGTTCTCCGCACAACCGCTATTTCCCGGTTCGACGCAGACCCAATGTAGGAGCGCGCTTGCCCGCGAACGCGGTCTGTCTGTGGCATCCATCTCGCCTGACCCACCGCATTCGTCAGCAAGCTGACTCCCACAGGTTGGGCGCAGGCCTTCAGGTTTTCCCACACGCTGGACGCAGGTTCTCCGTACCACCGCTATTTCCCGGTTCGACGCAGACCCAATGTAGGAGCGCGCTTGCCCGCGAACGCGGTCTGTCTGCGGCGTCCATCGCGCCTGACCCACCGCATTCGCCAGCAAGCCGGCTCCCACAGGTTGTGCGCATGACGCCGAATCCCGGCCAACGCAGATCCACTGTAGGAGCGCGCTTGCCCGCGAACGCGATCTGTCTGTGGCGGCCATCTCGTCTGACCCACCGCCTTCGCCAGCAAGCCGGCTCCCACAGGTTATGCGCATGCCTTCAGATTTTCCCACACGCTGGACGCAGGTTCTCTGTACCACCGCTATTTCCCGGTTCGACGCAGACCCAATGTAGGAGCGCGCTTGCCCGCGAATGCGGTTTGCCGGTGGCATCCATCTCGCCTGACCCACCGCATTCGTCAGCAAGCTCACTGCCACGGGGAAATTGCGCCTGCCGAACAGCCAGCGGCCGGCAACAAAAAAGACCCATAAAAAAGCCCGTCCGAAGACAGGCTTTTTCAACAACCTTTACTGCTAAAGGGTGTTACGAACGCACAACAGGGGTCGGCGCAGTTTCAGCCACACCCAGGTCGTCGGTCGGCGCGGTGTTGTCGATGGCACGACCGCCGGAGGCCAGCTCGGCCTGCATCTGCGGAACGTCCAGCTCACCGACCCACTTGGCAACAACCAGGGTTGCCACGGCGTTGCCGCACAGGTTGGTCAGGGCGCGGGCTTCGGACATGAAGCGATCGATGCCCAGGATCAGCGCCAGACCGGCAACCGGCAGAGTACCCACGGCAGAAAGCGTCGCGGCCAGTACGATGAAGCCGGAACCGGTCACGCCTGCCGCGCCTTTGGACGACAGCAGCAGCACCAGCAACAGGGTGACCTGATGGGTGATGTCCATGTGGGTGTTGGTGGCCTGAGCGATGAACACCGCAGCCATGGTCAGGTAGATCGAGGTACCGTCGAGGTTGAACGAGTAACCGGTCGGGATCACCAGACCTACTACAGATTTCTTCGCGCCCAGACGCTCCATCTTGATCAGCATGCGTGGCAGTGCCGACTCGGACGACGAGGTACCCAGCACGATCAACAGCTCTTCGCGGATGTACTTGATCAGCTTGAGGATGCTGAAGCCGTGCGCTTTCGCGATGGAGCCCAGCACCAGCAGCACGAACAGCAGGCAAGTGATGTAGAAGCACAGCATCAACTGACCCAGTTGTACCAGCGAGCTGACGCCGTACGCACCGATGGTGAATGCCATGGCACCCAGCGCGCCCAGCGGGGCGAGCTTCATGATCATGTTGATGATGTTGAACATGATGTGGGCGAAGCGATCAATGAAGTCCAGGATCGGCTTGCCGTAAGCGCCCAGGCGATGCAGGGCGAAACCGAAGATCACCGAGAACATCAGCACTTGCAGGATGTCGCCGTTGGCGAATGCGCCGACGATGGTGTTCGGGATGACGTTGAGGATGAAGCCAACGATGCTCTGGTCTTTACCGGCGGTCACGTAGGCCGCAACTTTGGAAGCGTCGAGGGTGGACACGTCGATGTTCATGCCGGCGCCCGGCTGGACGACGTTGACCACGATCAGGCCGATGATCAGCGAGATGGTCGAGACGATTTCGAAATACAGCAGCGCGTAGCCGCCGGTCTTGCCCACGGATTTCATGCTCTGCATGCCAGCGATACCGCTGACAACGGTGCAGAAGATGATCGGCGCGATGACCATTTTGATCAGTTTGATGAACCCGTCACCCAGCGGTTTGAGCGTTACGGCAGTTTCGGGGTACCAGTGACCAAGCGCGATACCGACGATGATCGCGACGATCACCTGGGCGTAGAGGGATTTATAGATGGGCTGACGAGTCGTCATTGCAGTTTCCTCAAGAGCATCGATCTGCGGCAGTCCGGCTGCAGAGACGCCTAAAGTGCGAACCCTCCTGCTCGGAGGGATTTGTTTTTGTCGAGCTGCGCGCGGCAGACCTCTATCCAGTGCATCGCAAGCACCGTGCCAGAGTTGTTAAATCGTGTGACAGGCCCGGATTCCGTGAACCGTCAGGTTAGCAGTGGACCCATCGGCTCAAAGAGGTGGCGGTTTTCCGCCGTTTTCTGGCAATTCCTCCGCCACACTGGCGGGTATCCGCCTCGACAGAGGTGCGAAGGGGCTCAGGTTAGAGGGCGAACTGAATGCGGAAGGCCGCGCCGCCCAGTTCCGAATCGCCCAGGGTCAGCTGCGCGCCGTAGCTTTCGATGATGTCCTTGACCACCGCCAGACCGATGCCCTGCCCCGCGTTTTGCGTGTCCAGCCGCTCGCCGCGTTCGAGAATCCGTGCGCGCTGGCTTTCCGGAACGCCCGGACCGTCGTCTTCGATGCACAGCTCGTCGCCCATCATCGAAGACCGCCAGCTCACGCGAACCTCGCCGAGACACAGGCGGTAGGCGTTTTCCAGCAGGTTGCCGAGCATTTCCAGCAAGGCGCCCTCCTCCATCTGCACCTGGCCGTTGTCCGGCAGGTCGAGGACCACGTTGACGCGCTTGTCGCGGTAGACCTTTTCCAGCGTGTTGCACAGGCTCTGCACCACGGGTTTGAGGGCCACGTGATAACGCACCAGCCCGCTTTTGCGCAGGCTGGCGCGCTGCAACTGATAGCTGATCTGCTGGCTCATGCGTTCGATCTGCGATTGCAGAATCCGCGCCTGCTCCAGATCCTCCGGCCGTTTGGCGATCTGCTCACTGACGCCCTGCAGCACCGCGAGCGGGGTTTTCAGGCTGTGGGCCAGATCGTCGAGGGAGTCGCGGTAACGGGTGCGTTGTTCACGTTCGCTGCGCAACAGGCGGTTGAGCGAGTCGGTCAGGCGCAGCAGTTCGCTGGGGTGTTCTTCGCTGAGGCTTTCCCGGGAGCCGGCCTCGACCTGATCGAGTTCCTGACTCATGCCCCGCAGCGCGCGCAGGCCCCAGGTCAGCCCGCCCCACAGCAGAATCAGCAGGACCAGCAACGCGCCGCCGAAACCCAGGTAGAGCTTTTCGCGCAGGCCGGAGATGGTTTCCTGGTATTCGCGCACCGGCTGCAAGGCGACGATGCTGAAAGCCGCGTTACGCCCGCCGAGCAGTTTGATTTCGACGTCATAGACGAAGAACTCCTCGCCATTGGGCTGGCGAATCTTGGCGAACTCGTTGCCGCGGCCGTCATAGCGCGGCTGGTAGTCGATGGCTTCGTCTTCGGTGGCCCGGGAGCGCCACACCAGTTTGCCGGCGCGGTTATAGATGTAGCCGAGCAAGCGGCTGTCGGGCAGGCTGAATTGCTCGCCGGGCAGTAATGCCGGCATCAGCAGGTGGTCGTCTTCGACGCGGGCGGCGGAGATCAGCGTGGTGACGTCCGACGCCAGACGTTTTTCGATGGAGCTTTCCAGCGCCAGGCTGAAGGCGCTCTGCAGCGCCGGCAGCATCAGCAGCATGAAGATAACCGCCAGGGTCGCGGCGCCCAGCATAAGACGCAGGCGCAGCGAACGAATCATGTACAGCGCTCGGTAAACAGGTAGCCCAGGCCGCGCACGGTGTCGATCGGTTTGAAGCCGGCAGGCCCTTCGAGTTTGCGCCGCAGGCGGCCGACCAGCACTTCGATCACGTTCGGATCGCGCTCGTCGTCATCGGGGTACAGCTGCTCCATCAGGCGCTCTTTGGGCACCACTTGCTGGTGGTGACGCATGAGGTATTCGAGAATCCGGTATTCGTAGGCGGTCAGCGCCAGCGGCTGTTCATCCAGCGACGCCTGCTTGCGGTTGAGATCCAGGCTCAGCGGGCCGGCGACGATCGTGGAGTGGGTGAAACCGCTGGAGCGTCGCAGCAAGGCGTTGAGGCGCGCTTCGAGCTCTTCGAACTGGAACGGTTTGACCACGTAGTCGTCGGCGCCGGCAGCCAGGCCTTCGACTTTGTCCTGCCAGTTGCCGCGCGCGGTCAGGATGAGGATCGGGAACGCCTTGTTCTGCACGCGCAGTTGACGGATCAGGTCGAGACCGCCGACACCCGGCAAGCCCAGGTCGATGACCGCCAGATCGTGGTTGAACTGGCCCGCCTGATACAACGCTTCCTCAGCGTTGCCCACCGCTTCGACGACGTGACCGCTTTCGGTCAGGCGGGTCTGCAGGTGGTGACGCAGCAGGGCTTCATCTTCGACAACCAGCAATTTCATGACGCTCTCCCAGGCAAAGGCATACCCCTCGTTTCGTGATTCTCTTGCTTAAAGAGTTCTCAACGACGCTGCCGAGCGCGTGCAGTGTGACGAGCCCGGCAGCGATTGTGCAATCCAGACACCGCGAAAAACAGGCTGGCGGCTTACAAAACGTGGTGGACGGGTAAATAAGTGTGCTGACTCTCGCTCAAGCTCAGCGAAGACGGTTGCTGCAGCGTGCGGACCGGTGGGCTGGCCTCGAACAGTCTAGTCGTACTCGGCAAGGACATCTGCGGGGTGTCAGCGGCCGCAAGAGTGCCCGTTTGCACGCTCACACCGTTGACACGGGCGGTGAGATTTCCGTAGCCGGCGGCGTAGGGATCATCCACAGGTTGCTGGCTGAACGTCTGGCTCCAGCTGCCGACCTGAGTGCTGCTGGCAATGCTGCGACGCAGGCCGTTGAGGCGGTCGGCGCGTTCGGTGTTCTTGCCGAAATCGGTGCGGGACACGTCCGCGTTGCCATCAGCCGCTTGCGCCGCCGCGCTGCTGCCAAGAAACGCCAGCGCCAGAAAGAGCTTGTTGAACGTCAGCATGAGCAGGTCCTCCAGCGCCAGGCGCCTTGTTGGGTACGGTTTGGAGCATACGCAGCCAGCGCTGAACCCCTCCTGAACATGTACCGACCCACCGCATTCGCCAGCAAGCTGACGCCAACAGGATTAGATCAGGCCGTTGGATTTTGCGTTCGCCGCAAACCGGCTTCCGCACCACCACGATGTTTGTGAATCGACGCAGATCCACTGTAGGAGCGTGGCTTGTCCCGCGATCTGGCGCGCAGCGGCAGCAACAAAATGAATGCGGTGTGTCAGCAGGCATGGCGTCGTGAGGTTTGCGACTGCTTCGCAGCCGATCGCGGGACAAGCCACGCTCCTACAGGTTTTGCGTGTGCCTGCGCCTTTGCGTTCGCCGCAAACCGGTGTTGCGGATGCCCACGATCTCGCGGTCGCCGCAGATCTACTGTAGGAGCGCGCTTGCCCGCGAATGCGATCTGCCTGTGCCATCAACGTTGCCTGACCCACCGCGTTCGCGGGCAAGCGCGCTCCTACAGGTTTTGCGTGTGCCTGCGCCTTTGCGTCCGGCCGCAAACCGGTTTTGCGTTCGCCGCAAACCGGCTTCCGCACCACCACGATGTTTGTGAATCGACGCAGATCCACTGTGGGAGCGTGGCTTGTCCCGCGATCTGGCGCGCAGCGGCAGCAACACAATGAATGCGGTGTGTCAGCAGGCATGGCGTCGTGAGGTTTACAACTGCTTCGCAGCCGATCGCGGGACAAGCCACGCTCCTACAGGTTTTGCGTGTGCGTGTGCGTGTGCGTGTGCGTGTGCCTGCGCCTTTGCGTTCGGCCGCAAACCGGTGTTGCGGATGCCCACGATCTCGCGGTCGCCGCAGATCTACTGTAGGAGCGCGCTTGCCCGCGAATGCGATTTGCCTGTGCCATCAACGTTGCCTGACCCACCGCGTTCGCGGGCAAGCGCGCTCCTACAGGTTTTGCGTGTGCCCGCACCTTTGCGTCCGGCCGCAATCCGGTTTTGCGCTCGACGCAAACCGGCTTCCGCACCACCACGATGTTTGTGAATCGACGCAGATCCACTGTAGGAGCGTGGCTTGTCCCGCGATCTGGCGCGCAGCGGCAGCAACACAATGAATGCGGTGTGTCAGCAGGCATGGCGTCGTGAGGTTTACAACTGCTTCGCAGCCGATCGCGGGACAAGCCACGCTCCTACAGGTTTTGCGTGTGCGTGTGCGTGTGCCTGCGCCTTTGCGTTCGGCCGCAAACCGGTGTTGCGGATGCCCACGATCTCGCGGTCGCCGCAGATCTGTAGGAGCGCGCTTGCCCGCGAATGCGATTTGCCTGTGCCATCAACGTTGCCTGACCCACCGCGTTCGCGGGCAAGCTGAACTGGCTTAATGATTTTGGACATCTCAATCGGGCGCTAAGATAGCGCCCAAATCCGAGGTGTTATGGGCATGCGTACTTCTTACTCGAACGAATTCAAACTCAAGGCAGCGGCCATGGTGCTGGACGAGGGACAATCGGTCCCTGAAGTCTGCGACAACCTGAGCATTGGCCGAACCGCGCTGCGTCGCTGGGTCGAACAGGTGCGTGCGGAGCGCCAAGGCGCGACGCCTGTGGGTGCCAAGGCGATTACCGCCGAGCAACAGGAAATACAGCGACTCAAGACCTTGCTCAGGCAGAAGGACCGGGATATTGAAATCCTAAAAAAGGCCAGTGCTCTCCTGCTTTCGGACTCCAAAGATCATTCGAACTGATCAGCGAGCTGGGCGAGCACTACGGCGTTCACGATTGTTGCCGCGCGTTGGGAGTCAACCGCAGCAGTTTTTACGCCTGGCGCCAGCGCCAGGGCGTCGCAAACCGCGGCCGTGCGAGGCTTAGGACTTTGTTAGTCAGATTTCACAAGGAGTCGCGGGGATCGGCGGGAGCAAGAACGCTGGCCAGTGACCTTCGCAGCGAAGGGCATCAGGTTGGCCGGTACATGGCCCGCACTCTCATGCGTGAATCAGGGGTCGTGAGCTGTCAGCGTCGCCCGCACAAATACAAATCTTCAGGGGTCGAGGCATTGGTGGCGCCGCATCCCCCCGGTGTCAGGATAGTTGTCGCCTCTCCGGTTTTTCCTAAAAAAGTATATCGGGGGCGGAAAGAGACTGGTCGTGCCGTACTATTCACCTGAACGCAGAGCCGCATTACTCAAAATGCTGCTTCCCCCGCTGAACCTGTCGATGGCCGAGGTTTCCCGGCGCGAAGGGGTCAGCGAAATGTCTTTGTCCAACTGGCGCAAACAGCTCAGTTCTGAAGGAAGTGCAGTGTCCGAAAACAAGCCGCTGACCGAGAACTGGTCAGCCGAAACCAAGTTTGCTGTCGTGCTTGAAGCCGCCGGTTTGTCCGAGATCGACCTGGGTGAATACTGCCGCCGCAAAGGCCTTTACCCCGAGCAAATCACGGCCTGGCGACAAGCCTTCATCACCGGCCAGAAATCGGAAAAGGCCCTGCAAAAAGAAGAACGAGACCAGGCGCGCAAAGACAAGAAACGCATCCAGGAACTTGAGCGCGAACTGCGCCGCAAAGACAAGGCGCTCGCTGAAACAGCCGCGTTATTGGTGCTGCGAAAAAAGCTCAACGACTACTGGGGAACGACCGACGACGAGGCCAACTAACGTCTCTGCCAGAGCGGCAGTTACTCGTGGCCTGGCTGGGCGAAGCGGTCGCGGCGGGAGCCAGAAAAATCAGGGCCTGTCGGGAAGTTGGTCTGTCGCTGCGCACCTTGCAACGGTGGACTCAAACAGACGCTATCCAGACCGACGCCCGTACGACGGTCACACGGCCAACGCCACGAAATGCGCTGACCGAGGCAGAGCGACAGGCCATTGTGACGCTGTGTAACAGCCCGCAGTATGCCCACTTGCCGCCAAGCCAGATCGTGCCGCGCCTGGCCGATCAAGGGCGCTATCTGGCGTCGGAGGCGACGATCTATCGTGTCTTGCGAGCGACGGGGCAACAGCAACATCGAGGCCGTAGTCAGCGCCCCAGACGGTACGCCGCACCAACGACGCATGCGGCCAAAGCGCCGAACCAAGTGTGGTCGTGGGACATCACGTACCTGCCGTCGCCGATACGCGGCCAGTTTTATTACCTCTATCTGATCGAGGATATTTACAGCCGCAAGGCCGTGGGCTGGGAAGTCTATGAGGCGGAAAGTGGCGAGAAAGCCGCTGCGCTGCTGCAACGCAGCGTGATCGGTGAGCAGTGTTTACAAGACCCGCTGGTGCTGCACTCGGATAACGGCGCGCCGATGAAATCGGTGACACTGCTGAGCAAAATGTACGACCTGGGTATCACCCCGTCACGTGGCCGACCGCGTGTCAGCAACGACAATCCGTACTCGGAGTCGTTGTTTAGAACACTGAAATACTGCCCGCAATGGCCGCAGGATGGTTTTGCCAGTTTGGACGCCGCACGCAGCTGGGTGAGGGACTTCATACGGTGGTACAACAACGAGCACCGACATAGCCGTATCCGGTTCGTCACACCGGCTGAGCGGCATCGAGGACTGGATCATAAAGTCTTGGCCCAGCGACATGAGCTGTACGAACGAGCCAAGGAAAAAAGACCGGAACGGTGGTCAGGCCGGACGCGTAACTGGGAACCGATCGGCACCGTGCTGCTGAATCCGGATCGAGAGCAACAGGTCGAGAAAAGAGCAGCATAGTTAGACGGTGACGCGACAACTACCTTGAAAAACGCCGCATCTGCTCAAACGCAAGTTTGATGTGGATGCCCCCAATACTGTTTGGTGCGGGGATGTAACGTACATAAAAGTGGGTAAGCAATGGATGTATTTCGCTGCAGTGCTCGACTTGTTTGCACGCAGGATTGTGGGTTGGTCCTTTTCGATGACGCCCGACGCTTCGCTGACTTGTGAGGCATTGAGAATGGCGGTTGAGCTTCGCGGGCGCCCTAAGGACGTGCTGTTTCACTCGGATCAGGGCTGTCAGTACACCAGCCATAAATTCCGCAATGAGCTGGTGACCCATGGTTTGAGACAGAGCATGAGTCGCAAAGGCGAGTGCTGGGATAACGCCCCGATGGAGCGATTTTTTGGCAGCCTGAAATCGGAATGGGTGCCTAAAGAAGGATATTCGTCAGCGCATGAAGCACAGTTGGACGTGCAGCGTTATGTCATGCGTTACAACAACCGTCGCCCCCACAGCTACAACGGCTACCGGTCGCCTGTAACTGCGGAGCGGGCGGCAGCTTGAAAACCTAGACGGGTGTCCAGAATTACTTGACCAGTTCAAGCGCGCTCCTACAGGTTTTGCGTGTGCCTGCACCTTTGCGTCCGGCCGCAATCCGGTTTTGCGCTCGACGCCAACCGGCTTCCGCACCACCACGATGTTTGTGAATCGACGCAGATCCCCTGTAGGAGCGTGGCTTGTCCCGTGATCTGGCGCGCAGCGGCAGCAATACAATGAATGCGGTGTGTCAGCAGGCATGGCGTCGTGAGGTTTACAACTGCTTCGCAGCCGATCGCGGGACAAGCCACGCTCCTACAGGTTTTGCGTGTGCCTGCGCCTTTGCGTTCGGCCGCAAACCGGTGTTGCGGATGCCCACGATCTCGCGGTCGCCGCGGATCTACTGTAGGAGCGCGCTTGCCCGCGAATGCGATCTGCCTGTGCCATCAACTTTGCCTGACCCACCGCGTTCGCGGGCAAGCGCGCTCCTACATGTTTTGCGTGTGCCTGCACCTTTGCGTTCGGCCGCAAACCGGTGTTACAGAAGGCAGCGCTTCCATTCGGCGGCAATCCGGTTTTGCGCAGCACGCCGCGGTTCCGGCAGAATGCCGGGCATGACTCGATCCCCGACACTGCCCGACTGTTGCCCTGCCCTGACCGCTCACTGGCCCTTGCCCCATGGGCTGGCGGAGGTGCTGTTGGTGAGCAGTCGGTTCGATCCGCAAAAGCTCATCGACGGCGATTTCCAGCGCTGTCTCATTGAACCGCCCGCCTCCATTCAGCGGTCGGTCGCCAAGCGGCAGACGGAGTTTCTCGCCGGTCGTTTGTGCGCGCGGGAGGCGATGCGGCAGTTGGACGGCCGCTCCCACGTCCCGCTGATTGGCGAAGACCGCGCGCCGGTCTGGCCAGCGGACGTCACTGGTTCGATCACCCACAGCACCGGCTGGGCCGCCGCGATTGTTGCGCGCAAGACGGACTGGCGCGGATTGGGCCTGGACGTTGAACAGTTGATGAGCAACGAGCGCGCCGTGCGCCTGGCCGGTGAGATTCTGACGCCTGCGGAAATGCAGCGCCTGAACGCCGGGCCCGAACATGAAGCATCGAAGGTCGTCACCCTGACCTTTTCCCTGAAAGAAAGCCTGTTCAAGGCGCTCTACCCCATCGTGCTCAAGCGCTTTTATTTCGAGGACGCCGAACTGCTGGAATGGTCAGACGACGGCAACGCGCGGCTGCGGCTGAAAATCGATCTGTCGGAGGAATGGCACAACGGCAAGGACCTGGACGCGCAGTTCAGCGTGCAGGACGGGCAGCTGTTGAGTCTGGTGGCGATTCGGGGGTGACGGCCGCGCCCAACGGACAATGTTCACACCGCCCCACCCATTCCACCCGATAACTCAAGCAGCACGTGCGCCTCTGCCGAACCGTCTGCCCGTCCTTCTCTATATAGCTAACGGCGTTGAACAGCGGATTACGCCGCCCATCCGGCCTCAGCCGTTCACGCAACAGCCCATAACCCGCAACAACGGAAACGTCACTCGCCGCTGACAGATCCCGCAAGCAGGTTTCCAGATAATCCCCGGCGTTGCCCCACAGCACCGCCGCCGGTACATCCGCGTAGGCACTCAAGCGGTCGATCACCTGCTGAAGATTCTCCAGCAGCGGCGCAAAACGCTCGAACGGATCGTCCGAAACCGCCACCTGCGTAACAGCGCCCTCAAACCTCACGCCGTCCAGATAGCCACGTGCGTGCAGGGCGAAACTCAGGCGTTCCAGCCCCAGCGGCCACGTCACGCCATGGGCCAGATTCGCCACCACCACCGGCGGAATCAGCTGCATCGCGTAATATTTCATCCATTGCGAGACCAGCACCGGCAATTGACTCCTCACCAAGTCAGGCCCATACACCTTCAGCAGCAAGCGATACAGAGCGTCATCCCGCAGCAACTCGGTCGACGGCAACACAGGCCGGGTTTCATCGACCACCACCGTGCGGGCAAACCCGGCCAGCGTCCCATCGAACATCACGCATCCCCCTGCTGGCGGGGCCAGGCCAGACTGAAACACGCGCCGCCCAGGGTTTGACTGCGCCCGATCAACGCGCGGCCGCCATGCCAATGGATGATGCGACGCACGATCGACAACCCCAGCCCATGGCCGCCCGACGCGCGGGTGCGGCTGTCGTCCAGGCGCATGAACGGCGTGAAGATCCGTTCCCAGGCACTTTCCGGTACGCCGGGGCCGTCATCGTCGACGTCGATGCGGCAGCGCTCCTCACTCAGCTGATAGCCAATGCGCACCTCCGATTCGGCGTGGCGCATGGCGTTGCTCACCAGGTTCTGCAGCGCGCGATGCAAATAGCGCGGTTCCGCCTCGACCCAGTGCTCTTCCCCCGATCCGACACGATGCAGCTCATCAACGCACTCCCCGCGCCTGACACTGATGTGCGGCCGCAGCGGCGCCAGTTCGGCGATCACCTGATCGATCAGGGCGTCGAGGTCGATGCGCTGGAAATTCAGGGTCGGCGCACCCTGCTCCAGGCGCGCGTAGGTGAGCATCTCGTCGACCAGCTTGTCGAGGTCCTGGATATCGCTGTCCATGCCGACCATGTATTTATGCCGCGCTTCCGGGGTCGTGGCGTCGTTGATCATTTCCAGCCCGAAACGCAACCGCGCCACCGGCGTGCGCAACTCGTGGGACACGGCGCGGACCAGTTCGCGCTGGATCATCAACGAACGCTGCAAGTGCTCGGCCATGCCGTTGAATGCCGACGCCAGCCGCCCGACCGAATCCGCGCCCGTTGCGAGCACGCGGGTTTCCAGGCTGCCCTGAGCGATCTGCGTGGCCGCCGCTTCCAGCCCGCGCAGCCGATGCTCGAGCCGACGCACCAGCAGGTAAACCACCAGACCGATCAGGCACAGACCGAGAAACGCGATGAGGATCAGAAGCTCCGGCGGATAGGGGTTCATCTGGAACAGCGGCCCGATCTCCAGCACCCACGGGGTTTCGCCGACGCCGGAAAGCACGCGGATGGAATCGCCGCCCTTGCCCAGCGCCATCACCGTGTCGCCCTCGTCGATGCGCCGACGCTGGTCATCATCGACATCCAGCTTCTCCAGCCGGATCAGCTGCATGTCGAAGCCGAAACCCTTGCTCTGGCGCAACGCTTCAAGACGCGCGGGCTGCTCCTCAACCGGCAGACGCACCAGCTCATCCAGCAACAGAAAGATCGTCGCGCGGGCCAATTGCTCGCTGATCTGCCGCACCTCGCCGGTCAGCAGCAAACCGCTGGACGGATTGCCCGACAGCGCAGGCTCAACCTCCCGAAATACCCGCGCGGCATGGGGCCCGGTCTGTTCGACCACCACCTGCCCGCGACTCAGACGACTGCGCGCGCTGCCGTCCAGATGCGCGTGCTCGGCGGTTTCCAGTGTCAGCGGGATACCCAGCAGCCGTTCCCATACGGCGAGGGCGCGGGTGCGTTCAATGGTGTTCATGCCTTTTAAATTGTCGGCCATAAGGGTGAAGGTGCCGTGGGCCAGTTGCTCGCGGTATTGATCGGCGCGCACGGCGTTGACCAGATGCAGGGTCAGCACGCCGAGCAAGGCCACCAGCACCAGAACGCCGAGCATGCCGCCATAGATGCGCAGGAAGATGGAGTTCATCGATTAGCCATCGTGCTTGAGGGAGGGCAGTTGCGCGGCGGCGTGGGGCACGAACAGGTAACCCTTGTTGCGCACGGTCTTGATCAGGCGTGGGTGGTCGGGGTCGTCACCGATGCGCGGGCGGATTTTCGAGATGCGCACGTCGATGGAGCGGTCCTGGCCGTCGTAGCCGACGCCGCGCAAGGCGGTAAAGATTTCCTCGCGAGAGAGAATGCGCCCGGCGTTGGCGACCAGCAGCCACAAGAGGTCGAATTCGGCGCTGGTCAGTTCGACGGCCTGGTCGTTGAGCCAGGCCTCGCGCAGGGTGTTGTCCACCACCAGCGCGCCGAATTCCAGACGGTGCTGTTCCTGGGCGGGGCTTTCGACGGTTTCGCTGCGCCTTAACAACGCATGAATGCGCGCGAGCAGGACACGGGGATGCACCGGTTTACCGACGTAATCGTCGGCGCCCATGTCCAGCCCCTGAATCTGATCGCTGTCGTCGGTGCGCGCGGTGAGCATCAGGATCGGGCCGTCGTAGTGGCTGCGCACCTTGCGGCAGATGCTCAGGCCGTCTTCGCCGGGCAGCATGAGGTCGAGGATCACCAGATCCGGCTGCTCGTCGATGATTCGCTGGGCCGCCCGCGCGCCGTCCCCTTCCAGGCTCACGCGCAGGCCGTTGTTTTCGAGGTAGTCGCGGGTGAGCTCGGCCAGCCGCTGGTCATCCTCGACGATCAGCACCTGCCAGGGTTGTGGCTGCACGGTGAGGCTCCTGATGTTGTTCTTATTAATAGGCGTCTTGCGATGTGCGTGTGCCGAAGGCGTGGCGCGCTTGTCGGCGATGCGCCCGATCATGGGCAAATCGGGCGGCAGACACAACGCATTCGCCTCGCCTGACCCACCGCATTCGCCAGCAAGCCGGCTCCCACAGATCCATGTCTGCCGCTGAAACCTCAGCCAACGCAGATCCACCGTAGGAGCGTGGCTTGTCCCGCGAACGCGATCTGTCTGCGCCGTCAATCTCGCCTGACCCACCGCATTCGCCAGCAAGCCGGCGCCCACAGATCCTGTGCCTGCCGCTGAAACCTCCGCCAACGCAGACCCACCGTAGGAGCGTGGCTTGTCCCGCGAATGCAATCTCCCTGCTCCATCACTCTCGCCTGACCCACCGCATTCGCCAGCAAGCCGGCGCCCACAGATCCTGTGCTTGCCGCTGAAACCTCAGCCAACGCAGACCCACCGTAGGAGCGTGTCTTGTCCCGCGAATGCGATCTGCCTGCGCCATCCATTTCGCCTGACCCACCGCATTCGTCAGCAAGCCGGCGCCCACAGATCCATGCCTGACGCTGAAACCCTCCGCCAACGCAGATCCACCGTAGGAGCGTGGCTTGTCCCGCGAACGCGATCTGTCTGCGCCGTCAATCTCGCCTGACCCACCGCATTCGCCATCAAGCCGGCGCCCACAGATCCATGCCTGCCGTTGAAACCTCCGCCAACGCAGACCCACCGTAGGAGCGTGGCTTGTCCCGCGAACGCGATCTCCCTGCTCCATCACTCTCGCCTGACCCACCGCATTCGCCAGCAAGCTGGCTCCTACAAATCCCATGCCTGACGCTGAAACCTCCGCCAACGCAGATGCACCGTAGGAGCGTGGCTTGCCCGCGAACGGGATCTGTCTGCGCCGTCCATCTCGCCTGACCCACCGCATTCGCCATCAAGCCGGCGCCCACAGATCCTGTGCCTGCCGCTGAAACCTCCGCCAACGCAGATCCACCGTAGGAGCGTGGCTTGTCCCGCGAATGCAATCTCCCTGCTCCATCACTCTCGCCTGACCCACCGCATTCGCCAGCAAGCCGGCTCCCACAGATCCTGTGCCTGCCGCTGAAACCTCAGCCAACGCAGACCCACCGTAGGAGCGTGGCTTGTCCCGCGAACGCGATCTGCCTGCGCCGTCCATTTCGCCTGACCCACCGCATTCGCCAGCAAGCCGGCGCCTACAGATCCATGCCTGACGCGAAAACCTCAGCCAACACAGATCCACCGTAGGAGCGTGGCTTGTCCCGCGAACGGGATCTGTCTGCGCCGTCCATCACGCCTGACCCACCGCATTCGCCATCAAGCCGGCGCCCACAGATCCTGTGCCTGCCGCTGAAACCTCCGCCAACGCAGATCCACTGTAGGAGCGCGCTTGCCCGCGAACGCGATCTGTCTGCGCCGTCCATCACGCCTGACCCACCGCATTCGCCATCAAGCCGGCGCCCACAGATCCTGTGCTTGCCGCTGAAACCTCAGCCAACGCAGACCCACTGTAGGAGCGCGCTTGTCCCGCGAACGCGATCTGTCTGCGCCGTCAATCTCGCCTGACCCACCGCATTCGCCAGCAAGCCAGCCCCCACAGATTTCGCGTGCGCCGGCGCTTTTGCGTTCACCTCAAACCGATTTTGCGCACGACCTCGATTTTTCGATTCGGTGCAAATCCACTCCGGGATCGCCCTTGCCAAATATGTTTTTTGTGATAGCGTTCGCGCCCTCAAAAAGCAGGGCAATGGTTTTTCACCGGCGTTTTCCATGATGAAAAAACAGTGACCAACGGCCCATCCCAGACGCCATGCGGCCTACACGGGATTTCCCTGTTTCACACACAAATTACACACAGCTTTATCCACAGGTCATGCGTTGCAGTAAGTGTCCGAAACGCATATCTTGTAGCCCTTCGACGGCGGAGACCCTACATGTAGGGTTTTCACTCAAATCCCAAACACAAGTCATGGCGCGATTTCAAGGTTTTTTTCTCGCGCAATACGTGTGTACCAAGGGCTGAATTACCCCCGAATCTACCGCTTTTCTATAGCTCGACCCTGTCCGCGCGAAGGGCAGACCACCCAGCCTTGGGATCTGCGCTCAGCGGCACACGTGTTGCAACATCAGACGCGCATTCTGCAACAGTTTTTCGGGTGACGGACTCAGGTCCGGCGCCCTTTTCGACTTCAACGCCAGGGACGGTGAACCCGCCTTCCCATTCGTCTTGAAGTCATGGCCTGACGTTTGTCAGTTCACTGCCGCAAGACGAAACGGTGGGCGCGCACTTTGCGCCCAAACAAACTTAGAGAACGTGGAGACACCCATGCATACAGACACAACTCGCGAGAATCCGCAGGCCACCGCGCCGCAGACAGGTGCGACCCAGCAAGACCTGTCCGCCACCGCTCCGGGTCAGCTGCGTGTGATCAAGCGTAACGGCACCGTCGTTGCGTACACCGATGACAAGATCACCGTCGCCATCACCAAGGCCTTTCTCGCAGTTGAAGGCGGCAGCGCTGCCGCCTCGTCGCGTATCCACGACACCGTTGCGCGCCTGACCGAACAGGTCTCCGCGACCTTCAAGCGCCGCATGCCGTCGGGTGGCACCATCCACATCGAAGAAATCCAGGATCAGGTCGAACTGGCGCTGATGCGCGCCGGCGAGCAGAAAGTGGCCCGCGACTACGTGATCTACCGCAACGAGCGCTCCAAGGAGCGTGCCGGTCGCACTGCTGGTGAAACCACCGTGCAGGCGCACCCGTCGATTCGCATCACCGCCAAAGACGGCAGCCTCGCGCCGCTGGACATGGGCCGCCTGAACACCATCGTTACCGAAGCGTGCGAAGGCCTGGCCGAGGTTGACGCCAACCTGATCCAGAGCGAAACCCTGAAGAACCTGTACGACGGCGTTGCGCTGACCGACGTCAACACCGCACTGGTGATGACCGCGCGCACCCTGGTTGAGCGTGAGCCGAACTACTCGTTCGTCACCGCGCGCCTGCTGATGGACACCCTGCGTGCCGAAGGCCTGGGTTTCCTCGGTGTCGCCGAAAGCGCCACCCACCACGAAATGGTCGACATGTACGCCAAGGCGCTGCCGGCTTACATCGAGAAAGGCATCCAGTTCGAACTGCTAAACCCTGTGCTGGCCGAATTCGACCTGGAAAAACTGGGCAAGGCGATCAACCACGAGCGCGACCAGCAGTTCACCTACCTGGGCCTGCAAACCCTGTACGACCGTTACTTCATCCACAAAGACGGCATACGTTTCGAACTGCCGCAGATCTTCTTCATGCGTGTGGCCATGGGCCTGGCGATCGAAGAGAAAGCCCGCGAAGACCGCGCCATCGAGTTCTACAACCTGTTGTCGTCCTTCGACTACATGGCCTCGACCCCGACACTGTTCAACGCCGGTACCCTGCGTCCACAGCTGTCGAGCTGCTACCTGACCACCGTTCCGGATGACCTGTCGGGCATTTACCACGCCATCCACGACAACGCCATGCTGTCCAAATTCGCAGGCGGTCTGGGCAACGACTGGACCCCGGTTCGCGCGCTGGGCTCTTACATCAAGGGCACCAACGGCAAATCCCAGGGCGTCGTGCCCTTCCTGAAAGTGGTCAACGACACGGCCGTGGCCGTGAACCAGGGCGGCAAGCGCAAAGGCGCTGTCTGCGCGTACCTGGAAACCTGGCACATGGACATCGAAGAGTTCATCGAGCTGCGCAAGAACACCGGTGATGATCGTCGTCGTACCCACGACATGAACACCGCCAACTGGATCCCTGACCTGTTCATGAAGCGTGTCTTCGACGACGGCAAGTGGACCCTGTTCTCGCCGTCCGAAGTGCCTGATCTGCACGACCTGACCGGTAAAGCCTTCGAAGAGCGCTACGAGTACTACGAAGCGCTGACCGAGTACCCGGGCAAGGTCAAGCTGTTCAAGACCATTCAGGCCAAAGACCTGTGGCGCAAAATGCTGTCCATGCTGTTCGAAACCGGCCACCCATGGCTGACTTTCAAGGACCCGTGCAACCTGCGCAGCCCGCAGCAGCACGTCGGCGTGGTTCACAGCTCGAACCTGTGCACCGAGATCACCCTGAACACCAACAAGGACGAGATCGCGGTCTGCAACCTGGGCTCGATCAACCTGCCGAACCACATCGTCAACGGCAAGCTGGACACCGACAAGCTCAAGCGCACCATCGACGTTGCCGTGCGCATGCTCGATAACGTGATCGACATCAACTACTACTCGGTGCCGCAAGCGAAGAACTCCAACTTCCGTCACCGTCCGGTGGGTCTGGGCATCATGGGCTTCCAGGACGCGCTGTACCTGCAGCACCTTCCTTACGGTTCCGATGCTGCCGTGGAATTCGCCGACCGCTCGATGGAAGCCGTCAGCTACTACGCGATCCAGGCGTCCTGCGATCTGGCGGACGAGCGCGGTGCCTACGAGACGTTCCAGGGTTCGCTGTGGTCCAAAGGCATCCTGCCGCTGGATTCGCAACAGATCCTGATCGAACAGCGTGGCCAGAAGTACATCGACGTCGACCTCAACGAAAGCCTGGACTGGGCGCCTGTGCGTGCTCGCGTTCAGAAAGGCATTCGTAACTCGAACATCATGGCCATCGCACCGACCGCAACCATCGCCAACATCACCGGCGTGTCGCAGTCGATCGAACCCACTTACCAGAACCTGTACGTGAAATCGAACCTCTCGGGCGAATTCACCGTGATCAACCCGTACCTGGTTCGCGACCTGAAAGCCCGCGATCTGTGGGACTCGGTCATGATCAACGACCTGAAGTACTACGACGGTTCGGTGCAGCAGATCGAGCGCATCCCGCAGGAGTTGAAAGACCTCTACGCGACGGCCTTCGAAGTGGACACCAAGTGGATCGTTGACGCGGCCAGCCGTCGTCAGAAGTGGATCGACCAGGCGCAATCGCTGAACCTGTACATCGCCGGCGCATCGGGCAAGAAGCTGGACGTGACCTACCGCATGGCTTGGTACCGTGGTCTGAAAACCACTTACTACCTCCGTGCCCTGGCCGCGACCAGCACCGAGAAGTCGACCATCAACACCGGCAAGCTGAACGCCGTTTCCAGCGGTGGCCACGGCCCGGACGACTCGGCGATCACCGCCCCGCGTCCAGCCGAAGCGGCTCCGGCCGGTCCAGCGCCAGTGCCTAAAGCCTGCGCGATCGACGAGCCGGACTGCGAAGCCTGCCAGTAAAACCCGCTGGCATGCGCGCCCCTTTGTAGGCGCGCTTGCCCGCGAAGCGGTTCAAGCAACACCGCGACCCGGGAGCCCAACCGCTCCCGGCCCTCGCTGCCCCTCCCCCCTTTCAGCTACACTCCCCTCTTGCCAAGCCAGGAGAACGCCCCATGCCAGCTGCCTCGCTAGAATCCAAAAAAGCCTACTGCGCCAAAACGCGCCGCTCCAACTACGCCGCCAGCCTGCGTCTGGAAGGTTTCGAGAGTTCGCCCGCCGACTCCGAACGCCGCCTCCCCTCCCGGGAAGAGCTGCTCATCAGCTACCGTAAAAAACAGGCCTGATGGTCGACAAATACGGCGTCGGACAAGACCCCTACTGTCCGCCCGGCAGCACCGTGCTGCGCAACCGCCTCGACCTCACCGACGCAAACACTTTGGCGCAAGCCGAGCGCGACCTGTCCGAAGTCGCCGCCGAAGCCATCGACTTCTCCCCTCCTCCGTATGACCTGCCCTACCTGCAAGCCATCCACCGCCAGCTGTTCGCCGATCTCTATGACTGGGCGGGCGAACTGCGCACCGTCGACATCTCCAAAGACCAGACCCACTTCTGCGTGACCCACCGCATCGAGCCCGAGGCCAACAAGCTGTTCAAGGTATTGGCCGACGCGAACTGGTTTCAGGAGCTGGATCGCGGGCGCTTGATTGCGGCCAGTGCGGAGCTGTTTGGGGATCTGAACGTGATCCATCCGTTTCGCGAAGGGAATGGGCGTGCCCAGCGGATTCTGTTTGAGCACATCATTGTGAATGCGGGGTTTGAGATCAGTTGGTGGCCGGTGGAGGCGGAGGAATGGATACGGGCGAATGTGGATGCGGTGGGGTGTGATTATGAGGGGATGGTGCGGGTTTTTGAGCGGTGTGTTGGGGGGGCGATTGCAATTGACTGCAAGGAAACTTGAGCGCGATTAAGGCGCATCTGCGTAAAAAAAAGTGGTCGATATCACCTCAATTCAGCCATAAAAGCACGAGCCATTTTTATGGCAGATTCCGTGGTGCGCGGTGAGAGCCTTTAAATACGGATCGCCTCGCTATCCCAGCGCGGAAATCCAATCTAAGGGGGCACTCCCGCACCGGAATATTGACGCCGATTAGCCGATTGCCGCCCGGCCTGACACACTATATGATGTGTCTCGCAACACGAAGACACACTAGATACGTGATCCAGCTGAATTTGGTAGCGCCTTTCCCGACTCACGAATTGGGAATTAACGCAAAGGAAAATGACGGCAAATCGGCCCTCAAATTCCGTCACGGACGAACCTGCGCCGGGCAAAATCTGTATAATCCCGCGCTCATCCAGGGTACTCAAAATGACCGCTTGCACCCGCAAAACCGTCACTCTGAAATCAGCCTCTGTTGACCTGTTTCGCAGGTGCGCCGCAGGCAGCCCTCGCAGGATGTTCGTTGATCGATCCGAAGCAGCGTTTAGCGCCTTCGTCGATCAATCACAGTAAGCACTAAGCACCGCCCAACCTATTCCCGTTGCCAGCCCCGCTAACAGCAACGCTGGCAACGCTGACTTTGAAATCCACAGGCCGCTTAAAAACCGGTCCTCTAGCAGGAGCCTCCTCACCATGCTGAGCTGGGACGAATTCGACAAGACCGACGAAGCTGAACCCGCCAAAGGCGCCAACGCCGGCCATGCTTCCGAAGCCGCGATGGACAAACTCGACAGCGCCGGTGGTGCTGCTGCGCTTGAAGCCCGCGCCGTCAGCGCAAACGACTCCGACGCCATTGCCCGCGCCAAAGCCGCGCTGGACAAGCTTGACGTCGCCGAAGGTCTTGCCGAACTCGAAGGCTCCGCCGCCCGCGTCGCGGTCGACGAAAAGCGCATGATCAACTGCCGCGCCGACCTCAACCAACTCGTGCCATTTAAGTACGACTGGGCCTGGCAGAAATACCTCGACGGCTGCGCCAACCACTGGATGCCGCAAGAGGTCAACATGACCACGGACATCGCCCTCTGGAAAGACCCGGAAGGCCTGACCGACGACGAGCGCCGCATCGTCCTGCGCAATCTGGGCTTCTTCTCCACCGCCGACTCCCTGGTTGCCAACAACCTCGTGCTGGCCGTGTATCGCCTCATCACCAACCCTGAATGCCGCCAGTACATCCTGCGCCAGGCCTTCGAGGAAGCGATCCACACCCACGCCTACCAGTACTGCATCGAATCGCTGGGCATGGACGAAGGCGAGATCTTCAACATGTACCACGAGATCCCGTCGGTCGCCAAAAAGGCAGCCTGGGGCCTCAAATACACCCGTTCGATCTCCGATCCGAAGTTCGAAACCGGCACCGTCGAAACCGACAAAGAACTGCTGCGCAACCTGATCGCCTACTACTGCGTTCTGGAAGGCATCTTCTTCTACTGCGGCTTCACCCAGATCCTCTCCATGGGTCGCCGCAACAAAATGACCGGCGTCGCAGAACAGTTCCAGTACATCCTGCGTGACGAGTCCATGCACCTGAACTTCGGCATCGACGTGATCAACCAGATCAAAATCGAAAACCCACACCTGTGGGACGCCGAAATGAAGGAAGAAGCAACCCAGATGATCCTGCAAGGGACCCAGCTGGAAATCGAATACGCCCGCGACACCATGCCTCGCGGCGTACTGGGCATGAACGCGGCGATGATGGAGGACTACCTCAAGTTCATCGCGAACCGTCGTTTGAGCCAGATTGGTTTGAAGGAAGAGTACCCAGGGACGACTAACCCGTTCCCATGGATGAGCGAGATCATGGACTTAAAGAAAGAGAAGAACTTCTTTGAGACTCGGGTTATTGAGTACCAGACGGGTGGGGCGTTGAGCTGGGATTGATTGCAGGCAAAAGCCAGTTGTAGAGACCGTCAGATATGACGGTCTCCTTGCCCCCCATACACACTCCTCAGTCTCTAATACTTGGCAGAGTGACATGGGAAACGGTCTCATAAAGCGACTCCGCAGCTTTCGAAATGTCATTAACACGCCATTGCGCTCGCCGCTTATGCTTAGAAGCATCTGACGCATGTAACTTTGGCGCTGGGTCTAGAAAAATGACGCCATCATTAATTGCTTTGTATAGCCTTTCTGCAGAGGTTTTTTGGCAAAGCATGACTGTCCGAGAAAATTTAACCCCAACAGTAAATCCCGCGGCAAACTGAGCGGCGTTTCCGTTGACGGCTTTCTCGGCAGGAATGTAAACCACCTCGTTGTGCTTCGCACCCCAGCTGTTCATAAGACGGGCGAAGCTCCAGCCTGCCGCCACAAATCCGTTTGCATCTAACAGAACAACTTGAAGCACGTCCGTTTTCGCAGATAATGCAGAGCTCTCATCATAAGGAAAGCGAATTCTTTCACCTAATTCGTTTCGGAGCCATTCACCATCAGCACCAACGCGAAACTCTGTAACCTTAAGGACTAGCCCAGTTTTTGAACACGGGATGTTAGCTCTATGGAGCCCCGTCAGACGCATATCACCATCCCCATCTACGTAACCGAACAGGTTCATAAAGCCGGCGAAATTTTCCGCGTAAAACCCAAAATCAGGCTCCGGAGTGAAGAGCGTCAGTTTTTTACTAGTGTGAGTTTTGAGTTCGATACCAAAAATATCGCCGTCTTTATCTGAGTTTGAAGAAATCCCCAAACAGTGTTCCAAGGTATATCCGCAAACCTGAGTACCGGTGAATGGTAAAGTAGATCCCATTTTATTTAGTCGGCAACCTGGCAGCTGCACCCCAACAAACGGTATTAGTAAATTTAAAAGGTTATTTATTCCAGGCTTTCCAATTTCTACGATTTTACAGGCCTTGGCCCGATCGTTTGCAGGAAGAGCCTTGACTTCCTCGATGAGAGCATCTGAGATATCTGTATATAGGATTCCGACACATTCTCCACCTGCTCTAACTCCCAACACTAAAAGCCTCTTAGCATTAGGAAATTTTTGGGTGAAAGTTACAGACAACGCACTAGGCATTGAGTTATCGATAGTTAAAAATCCGGAGAGTCTGACTTCAGGGTATTGGGGATAGATAATCGCCTTTACACGCTTAGCCTTGCTGAGAGTACCATCACTTCTTAACCAAGAGAAATCATCAAAAGCAGCTTCTGAGATACTTCGTTCGACGCCGATGGTTGAAGCGTCCTTTTCACTGCTACTCGCCCCACGCTCCTTGTAAGTCAAAGCGAAATCATCAGCCAATACACCAAAGTCAGTTGACAAATACACTTGATTCTTATCATTAGCATTCTTTGGGAGCTGCTTCAGAATCGCACGATGGATTTGATGGTTTGACAATGTGGCCAAGATGTCTGCGACAGAAGAAGCGTGGTGCTCAAATGTTCCGGAATCAGTACTCATGATATTCCCCAGTGGTGGCGTTGTGCCTACAAGATATTCACGAAACATCATGATGTAAAGAAAAAAAATAATGAAAAGCTTCGCAGAGACATGGTATTTAAGGATAAGTACCTGTTTTTAATAGGTAATTATTTTTTCATATTGGTTTTTTCGTAGAGTTTTTATATCTGACCTATTGGAAATTTTCGAACAAGGACCTGCATCCTTCGCGCAGAACAGCAAGCGCAATCCGCGCGAAAGCCCTATCTGACCCACAATGCGTCGCGAGGGCGGCAGAAGGCAGAAGGCAGAAGGCAGAAGGCAGAAGGCAGAAGGCAGAACAGGATTGCTATAGAGTGTATTCTCGACAAGGATTTTCTATCTAGGGAAGGTCTGAAGTAGGCACGCGTTTTTAACAGCCCCGTTGCTTGAGGCTCAAAAAATGTCGACTCAATCGAAAATTAGACCTTTTGCTCTCTCAATCCCCGCTTTTTTCTGCGTACAAGCGCTTTTCAGCACTCATTTTCCGCATTAAAGGCGTACCTCTCCTGCATTGAGTAATCGTTTTCGCATCATCCACAGGTTCGACAGAGCAAACAGCGTGGTCTGCTGCGCAGTGTTTTTCAGCAGGCCTCGGAAGCGTACTTTCGTATAACCAAACTGGCGCTTGATTACTCGAAACGGATGCTCAACCTTGGCGCGCAGTTGAGCTTTCGCGTATTCGATTTTGCGACGCATGCGCCCGATCAGACTCTTCTTTGCATGCTTTTTATAGCTGCTGGGCCGCGCAGCAATCGACCAGATCATTTGGCGATCTTGATGCTCGGGGCGCTTTTCGACGCCGGTGTAACCGGCATCGCCAGAGACGTAAGTTTCTTCTCCGTGCAGTAACTGATCGACCTGGGTTACGTCCGCCACATTCGCCGCAGTGCCCACTACGCTATGCACCAAACCGGATTCGGCATCGACACCGATGTGCGATTTCATCCCGAAATAGTATTGATTTCCCTTCTTGGTTTGATGCATTTCAGGGTCGCGTTTGCCGTCCTTGTTCTTGGTCGAACTCGGCGCATGAATGATCGTCGCATCGACCACGGTGCCTTGGCGCAACAACAAACCACGGTCGCCCAAATAGCCATTGATGACCTGCAAAATCCCACCGGCCAGCTCATGTTTTTCGAGCAATCTGCGGAAGTTGAGGATCGTGGTTTCGTCTGGAATCCGATCCAGATGCAGCCCGGCAAACTGGCGCAGAATCGTAGTTTCGTACAGCGATTCTTCCATAGCTGGGTCGCTATAACCGAACCAGTTCTGCATCAGATGAACCCGCAACATCGCCATCAACGGGTATGCCGGACGACCACCTTCTCCCGTTGGATAGTGCGGCTCGATCAGTTTGACCAAGCCATTCCAGGGCACGACCTGATCCATCTCGATCAGGAAGCGTTCACGGCGGGTTTGTTTGCGTTTGCCAGCGTATTCGGCGTCAGCGAAGGACATCTGCTTCATCGGGACTCAACCGTTCAGTGCTTGGGACTGGCGTATTTCACCAGATTTGGAAGTCTTTTTCAGAGTTTCCCTAGGGAGCGTTATATCAGACACGCTCCAAGCTAGTTATTGGTCAATTACCCTGAGGATAGTCTGAAGCAACCGCCTACTTTTCAATTACTGAGCGGCTGGCGCATTCAGAATGCCAATCGGTAAACTTGCTGAAAACTTTATAGTTATTCGTGCTTCTAGCACTGCGTAGTGGCCATTTTTCTAGCAAGGATGGGCTTCATCCACACCGAAGAGGACATGTCGACGCGCCATTCACAGGTTCGACAAGGCGAACAGTCTCACCATATAAGCAGGCAAACATTCCTCTCGCAGTACAGCAACGCGCGATGAGTAATAGTGCAAACCCGTTGGCACGGGTTATTTAAAATTGACCTCTCCAGCAAATCCGCAACAGTGCTGATGATGGATTTCGCTTGCCTTACCGTTGGCGTGATTGGTCACCACATAAGCGCATGCCCGTTAACGGTACTGTGGCGACATGCAGCCGCCACCTAGCTTATACCCCTATGACTTTCACGAAGCGGATCGAACGGACATCGCATCTTTAAAAATCGTCGTAATAGCTTTCTCAAGCTGCTCAGTATCAAGGTAAGCGAAATCGATGATTTCGCTCCGAATACGAAGAATCTTCATAGCTCTGCGCATGATGTCCTCCATCGTGCCTTTTTCTGCTGCGATTGACGCGCTCACCCAGCACTCAGCGACAGCTGTCGCAAGCCGCTGTGAGCTGGCGATGGAGGGTCTTTCGAAGATCTGCACCATCGCATCTTCGGGCAGTGCTTTAACCAAGCCCCAGCGGTCAGCGTGGTCGCATCCACGATCGAGCCCTTTACCGCGCATCCACAGCCGTTGGAACGTATTTCGGTTTCCACCGGCGAATCGGCTACGGTTTTCACCAGGGAAGCGCCACATCACCAAGTCAGGGATAATCACAGTTGCAATAAATGCCCAAACATCATTTCTGAGCGCTTCGCCACTGAAAAGTTCTGGTGCCTGAGCAAGGTAAATCGCCGCCTCCTGATCGAACTTGGCCTTGGCGCTTTGGCTGCCTATGCGAGGGAATCCTGCGCTTTGTGCGACCTGCTTTAGTCCGTGCCCGATATCCACAGCGGCCTTTCCCGTTTTATAACCGCCGCTGGGAGCAAACGATAATACGTCCGAATAATCTGACAGGATATTTAGAGTAGATCGGGTATTCACGCCTGTTTCATGAAATCGTCCGAGAGCGGTATCCACACCAATTGGCTTCAGACGAGGTAATAGTGCGATGGCCATTATTCTTCGCCCCTTAACTCGGCGGCCGCCAAAATCGATGCATGAAATCGGCCGGGATAATTTCGACGCATGGCGCTAATGCTTTGGCGGTTCTGCCCACTAAAGGCAGTTTCAATCCAAACACGGGTCTGCTGCCCAATGGACCCCTGTTCGAAAGTGACCAAAAAATCATCCTCATTCTCTTGATCAAGCGCGGTCGTAATCATTTGTGTCATGACATCAGCGACGATTGCCTGAAGCAAAATCCGGTCACCATCTACAAAGCGATGCGCGATTTCCTCGTTATCAGAGTTCACGTAGAGACGCACATTGCCACCGAAGTCGGCATGGAAATTGGATGGGTCCCACTGCATATACCAAGGAGCATTCTGCTCAGGCATGCCCTGAAAGCTATCAGTGAAACTCGTGAGTTCGATCGGAAAGCGCGATTCGCCCCCATCCTCTAGGAGGACACGCAGATCTGTTCGCCAAAGCTTCGCGCCTTTGAACCGAGGTGACAACTGACTTCCTGATGCAATGGGCCCATCGAGGAGAATTCTGATTTCAAGATGCAGCTGGGACGATAGTGTGTGCCCTGCAAGCGTCGCTTCGAGACGTACAGAGGTGTTGCCACGATCTATGATTTTTATGCAAGCATAATGGGTTACACGAGGAAGCGACCCTGCACCAGTTCCGACTACGAGCACTGCGGCGAGTTTGAGTGAAGCGGCGTCGAGAGCTAGGTCTAAAGAAGCTTGGTGAAGATCAACAGTGACTTCCACGCCGATCTCCAGATCTTTCTCGTAGTCCCAATCCTCCAGAATTTCCGCAAGAGGGAACCGCGGCTGTCCAAGTTCGCCGATCGTCCATTCACTCAGCGCAACAGAATCATCGGAGAGTGTGAGGAATGGCAGCGCTATTCTTCTCATTGATCACTCACTTTCATAAAGGACAGGCGTACCCCGACGGCCGCGTGAGCCGGACACAACACGCGAATAGTCAGAACACCACATTGTTTGCCCACTTCTAGGATATCGCCACAGACCTCTTTCTGCGTTCCATTTAAATCCATCTTCAATACCTTGGATTCAAACCCAAGCGGAAGGTCTGTACTGTCCGTCATCCCACCATCGGCGATGAGTTTTGACTCAGCGATCAATTTGAGATGCTCATCTCTCTTGTCGTTACGTAGTTCAGCTTCGAAAACCGCGCATGGCTGATCATTCTCGTCAATTTCGAGTCGGAGAAACCTAGGCAAGGAAACGGATAGCTCATCACGCTTGCGGGAAGTGTGAGAATTTGCCGTGATTGATTTGCCTGGCCCTTTACCCGAAACAGCATCCAGAAGATTTCCCAGTTTGGCAGCTGTCTTCGCCAGCGAGGGGCCTTTACTTCCTGCGCACGCAACAGTCGTCGAGATGGGTGCAGCATAGGTTTGGCCATGATGTTCAAGGCGTTTCAGTGCAATCCTGACTATTGACTTCGCGTCTGACCCCGGGAGCATGTCAGGCACCCAGTCATCATGCGCAGGGGGCTCTGCCTTTGCAAAAGCTTCCTCTACGAGCTTCTCATCCGAACAAATGAAAACGCCCGCCCATTCGTAACGCGCATCCGGGAAAGGTGTACCGCTTATATATTTGACGACAAGCTCCACAGGCCGCATTACCGCGATGTGGCTGGCCTGATGAGGTATTTTGGAATTGTCATGAAGGGCTACTGCAGAGCGCGTCGCACGCATACCCCTCTTGAGCGCGAGCGCCCCAAGGACTTTGTGCGGCTTGTCCCGTTGTATCCGGATGATATCGCCTTCAATATTTCGATGCTCGGCAATGGCAGCAGAAAATAAATCAAGCGGTGGAAAGTGCTCCGGCAGGGGGATGGGTACTTCGGTATGCTCTATGAACAACCGAATGTCCAGCTTCCTTTCCACGGGGGTCGTGCGCGTGAGTCGAGGCCAGAAGTTCCAGAGTATCGTCTCGATGATCTCATCAGCGGCCGTTCTTGAACCCTCAGCCACGTAGGGGTCAAGGATCATGACTGTAGTACCGGTCAGGACGTGCCCACGTGCTGGCATGCCTAACGATGCCGCAAGCTCTTCGGCTGTGGCACCGGTAGCTGGGTCGATACCGCCTTCGCTATCTTTGATACCCCACCAGTGACGCCCGGTGAAACGTTTTCTCTTGCCGTTCGGCGCAACGGCGTCAAAAGCACTTCCGAGGTGACAGCCCATGAACCTTCTTGTCGGGGTGCCGCTGGCGGTGGTTTGTGTATCGACAAGAATGCTGGAGCACGCGCTCATGGCATACAAGGAGCTTTTGCCATACCCGTATGTACCACCGCCATTATGGGTATCCCTCGCAACGCCGACATTGCGCATAAAGTTCACGAAATCCAGCGCTTCGCCACCCTCCGCCACGGCATCACCTGACGTCGGCCCGCCTAATCCTGTGGTATTGAAATCGCAAATTTCTAAGACTTTTAGGTCGGTCTTCCCTAGGGTCTCTTGAACGGCAACTGCAGTTTGATCACAAAAGATTTGATCGGATAGAACTTGACTAACGAGAAAGTTCAGCTGCTCCGACGTCAGAGTGCGATAGCGCACATGGATGGCGGGGCCCTTGCCCAGACGGCCCGCATCGATGCTGTTCTGTATCGACTCACGCAGCACTGTCTGCAAAAGATCCTGCGCGGGGCAGCCAAGCAACTTTCTGAAACCGTCGGCCGCGATATTACCAGTACGCGCGAATGGTTCGCTGAAGAGTTCCAACAGGCTCATTTCGAGATTCTCTTAAAGGCATCCACCTGCTCTGTTTCAGAGAGCGCGTATGCGGTGGCATGGGTCAGGTCTACGGCATACGACAGATTGCTCACGCCGGCCGGGAGTGATTTTGACTCGAGTCCCGAACGGGTGATTCGGGGGAAACCAGGCCCAACCTGATATGTCCTGATGGACCAGTCTGAATAAGCGACGCGATTCCATTCCGGAGCGTCGGGGCTTTGGCAACCAATTGCAACCAAGCGCTCATGGAGCGTTGAAGTCTTCACCCCGCAGGATTGCAACAGTTTTGCCAGCTCCGCGACAGACAACTCGCCGTCCTGTGCCTTCTCAATATTGACATGAACCAAGACAAGCGAGCCGTTATCCGGCAGCTCCAGTTGGTCGATGCCGTTGATACTTATCTGCATCGCGTCCAAACGACCGGAAGTCTTCACTTCCAGCGCGTGCCTCCCCCTACGGAAGTCGTGGCGTTGGCCAAGTGGCCCCGACCACGCTTCGACAGCTCCAAGGTCTATCTTCACCAGTTCATGAAGCACCAGCAGTTCGCCAATAAGCCCCGCTATGGCGCTTTCAGGAATTTTCGGGCCGGATGTCTCCCTCAGTAATTCACGGAAATCATGAATCGCGCTTGCGACTGCCGTGTGAGGCGAGTCTCCACTTTCCAAGCGTCTGAGCATTGCTGCCGCCAGCTCTGCAAACACTGCATTCAGCGTTTTATCGAGGCACATAATGTCAATGAACCGGACGCTTTTACCCGCGACTGTAAGACTGACGATGGATACCGAAAGTTTGCTGGTGCAGGTGAGCCCTCTAGAATGGTGCCCGCTCGTTGGGACTAATAGACGGGGTTCGCCATGCAGGCCGATAGCATAACGTACGACTCCGAAGCCAGTGTCGATACCGGAGTCCAACGTAGGAATCTCGACGACGCCATCGCCCTTCTCACTGGAGCGAAGTTGCGTCCACCGCTGAAGAGGATTATGCATCGGCAGCCTGCGCCTCTTCCGCTGCAAATACCTCTTCCAGTGATTCATCAATCTTTTCTTCCGAAGGAACATCCAGCTCCACCGCGTAGTACGCGCCAGCGTAATCCTTGGCACCGGGAAACACGATACCGATTCCGATTAGGTCGTCGGTGGCATCCAGCTTTTCGCGATTCTTCGTACTCGGCATTGGCGGAGACTCTTGATCAATTGCATACAGCAGTAACAATGGTATGGCGGGTCTTCGACTTTTGAAGGATGCCCATGAGTCATCAGCTCCGTCGCTTGCTGGACTTGAGACATCAATGAGAACATCGTTCTTAGACATCAAGGCCTTGATGTCTGCATAGCTTTTCTCCGAAGCCTTCAACTGCGCGCGGCGGTTGGTAGAGATTGGACCCAACTGTCCCAGCGGCTTGCGAGAGAGACTGGATCCGGGTGTGATAAAACCAACGTTCCAGGTTTGCAGCTGTTGCTCTGCCTTGTCGATATAAGCAAGCAGCATTTCTCTTTTCAGATCCATATGCTGGTCGCAGATCTCGTAGATCTTCAAAAACTTTCTGACCAGCGTCAGAGGTATGCCTTGTGCGAGTTTTCGATTTCCCAAATCCTTGATGTTGTCAGCGCCAATATCATCCACGAGCCCGCTCGCAGCCGACCAGTTAACACTGGCCACTCGTTCACTTTGGTGATCAAAGCGAATGGTCTGCACGTGACGCCCTTCAAAACTGATGCTGGTACGAAAGGCGTGGCGCATTTTCGCCGCCGAAGTAATTGCCATCCCGGGAATCGCCCGTACCTTCACTGCGAATTCCGCAGGAGTGGTCTTGTATTCACTATATCGCGCTATGTCGTCGCGGATTTCCTCCTCAATGCGCGCAAGCGCCCTGAAGCTTGAAATCAGCTCAGCCGTTGTCCAGAGACGGGGAAGATCTTCGTAACCTTTGCGGTAGCCGAACCAGCGTCCCATCTGCAGAAGGGTGTCGTACTGCACCGAAGTGCGGAGGAAAAAGGAGACGCAGAGCCCCTCGATCGTCAGCCCGCGAGCGAGCACCGCCCCGCCGATCACTACATAAGTTTTCGGGCCCTTCGAGTAGTCCAGCCGCTTCTCGCTGACCCCGTTTTCGATTGCAACTTCCAACGCTGCAAGCGTCTGCTGGAGATGCGGCAAAAGCTGTTGCAACGTGGGAAGGCTTGCTTCGCCTCCAAACGAGACCGCAGAAGTTTCACGACTAAAAATCGCATCCAATTTCTCAGAAACATATCCGGTACCGTTAGCCAGATCGGTACTATGCGTCTTCAGCCATCCACAGATTACCGCATCCATACCCTCGTGCTGAGAAATAAGCGGCGAGGTGTGGATGAGCATCGACATATGTTCGTGTCCCTGGCCCCGAGTTCGACGTATGCAACACGATATGAGAAACCAAAGGATGGCTTCCTCCAATTCCTCTGTCATCTTAGGTCTGAAGTTTTTATCGCTTGCGCGAGCGGGGCGCAACGTATCCAGCTTCTCGACCGGGATGGTCCGTATCATGTCCCGACCGGCTTCATCTGTACTTTCGTTGTCAGCGTCCTTCGGATCGAAGCCGAATACCTCCCTCGCACCAAAATAATTGTCGGAGCGAGGTAACGCAGTTATGAAATCTTCAGGGTAAAGATCGTCTAGTTCATCCTTGCTGCGCGGATACGGGTCGATAAAGACGTTGGCGAACGGTGTAGCGGTGTAACCAACGTAAGAGACCGCAGGAAGAGCCCGGATGATTTTCCGAATCTCTTCGTTGATTCGAGTCATGTCCTCGTCATTGTTCGAGGAGTTCACTGAGGCCTGATCGCACTCATCATCGATGATGAGTACCTTGAGTTGCGCCAAGACATTCGTCGACGTACTACGCCCCTTGTCGTCGATGATCGTTCGGCGAAACGCTTGCAGCCGTGAGGCAACTTTTTTCATTACGACCAGCTGAGCGCGACCGGGCACAGGCAACGCGAAGTGCCGGTTAGGCGGAATCACGAAGTCACCTTCATCATTAATCTCCGTCCACAGCTGCCATAGGTGACTGTGGCGCTTCACGACGTCACTTTCGATTCGGCTCTGCGTCTGTGACCTGAGCTTATTGGTGACACCTGCGAGAAGAACGATGAGGTTGTAGCCTGCATCCACAGCCTTGGCGATGACGGCAGTCATGTTGGCCGTTTTGCCTGACTGCACGTAACCCACGACAAGGCCGCGATGACGGAATTTGGTCGCGGACGGATTTGCCAATAGCGAGACCACTTCCGACGAGCTTTTGTTTATCGATTTCACAGCGTCCTTGTCCCAACCCTTGACGTTGGTCAAGTAGCCTTCGAGAGCTGGCCAGTGTACGTCGTGGGCACTTGGCCCTGTGTACCACTCCTCTCTGGGCTTGATGAGAGAAGAATGACGTAATACCTCGACACTCCCCAACGACGCAACGACACGCGTAAGTGCGATCGATAGGTTTTGATCCATGTCGGCGGAAAACGTGATGCCAAAAACAGAAGCTTCTCGTTTGATGGCTTCTGCAGCCGTAGCGGGGCTTTCATGCGTCGGAAGTTTTTCGCGGATCTGCTTCTCGAAGATATCAATCTGTGGGGTCGTCATAGAGCTTCCTGCAATTCTTCGGGCCAATGGCAGCAAAGTTGGGCTCCTGACAGCCTTGGCGCATTGTCGGGCCCATCCCTGCCATCCGGTTCACCGTCACAGACGGGGCTGTGCGCTGACTAAACAGGCCTCGTAGCGAGTCCTCAGCGCATCTACTAGCATCGGCTGATAGCACCGTAATATCAATACCTTCTGTAGTACCCTATGACACAGCTTCAGCGGGACGCTGATTTCCAGTTAATAATCCAGTATTTTTATTGATCAGTGTCGGTACCGTATCATTGGCCGTACACTTTTTTGAATACGGCAAAGCTGCGAGTTCAAGAAAGCTGACGTTCACTGTAGCCAAAGATAAAGACTTAAAGTCGCGTTGGAGTGCGATAAGGGCAATCAAACCCTTTCGGGCAAAACCCGATCCGTATTTATCAGCAACAGCTCCTTGTGGGATTGCTTGCGCTGACCGGCGTACTCACCATCGGCGAGGATTTTTTATTTCATAATCAAAGATTTGGCGATGGTGTCCGGAGATTGTGCCTAGTCAAGAAGCGTATCTCTAGGACTTCCCTAGCATTTTCATCAGGGACTTTTCGTCGATCTCAAGGTGTAGATCTCCAGAAGCCAGCCAAGAGCTTACCTGATCAACCAACGCCGATGTTTGATGCTTCTTTATGAATCTAATGGCGCATTCCCAAATAATTAGAACACGCCAACCCAGAGCCCTTAGCTCTAACACCTGAGCTTCATCACGCTTTTGATTATTGGTGATCTTATCAATCCAAAACTCATGACGAGTATTTGGGATCTTGAAATACCGACAACTGTGTCCATGCCAAAAACAACCGTGAACAAAAATAACTGATTTGAACTTTGGCAACACCAAATCCGGCTTGCCAGGCAATCCCTTCACATGCAGCCGAAATCGATAGCCTCGGGCATGCATGGCTTTGCGGATAAGGATCTCTGGAGAAGTATTCCTTCCCTTAATCCCGGACATCATTCGCGATCGGGTTGCAACGTCAACTATGTCAGTCAAATGAGTTCCCTCAAAGCCGGAGCTAAAATGCTCCGGAAATGCAGATAACTCTCTGACGCTACAACGGTAGCGAAAATTCCATCTGGGATTGGTTCGCCGTCGATTTTTCCTTCGCAAGAATAACTCGGTCTTTCATTAATCTCGCCACTGCCTCGAAAACCGGAACTGCTACGGAATTGCCAAACTGCCGATACGCTTGCGTATCCGATACAGGAATTACAAACTTGCTCTCGCCAGGTTTGTCGAATCCCATCAGCCGGGAACACTCGTGCGGAGTGAGTCTTCTGGGCCGATTAAGCTGGTTGAGTTCGCTATGAAAATCGAGATGTTCTATAAATCCCCGATCTACCAAAATTTCGGACCCGTCTTTGTGGTATCTGGCAGATAGCGTCCTTGCGACATCGTTAGGCCGGGTAAGGCCGAACCCGAAGCCGTTCCCTTTCTGCCGATGTTTTTCAGCGTAACGGTACAGATAGTCCCAAAGCTTCGGCGTAAGGATGTATTTGCTATCAACCTCATCATCCAAGAGATCCCCAAAACTCGGACGATGCTTAGGGATTAGCTTATCGATGTCGCGCAGCGTGAAGCCGCCGTGAACGTTCAGATCGCGGCGAAAGCCAACCAAAACAATGCGTTCGCGGTGCTGCGGTACGAAGTGCTTTGCATCGATGACCTTCGGATCTGCACCTTTCGGTGCGTTGACATCCGCTACCTCGTAGCCCAGCTCATCAAGTGCCTCACAGATAATGCGGAATGTATTTCCCTTATCATGGCTCTTCAGATTCTTCACGTTCTCCAGCAAAAACGCTGCCGGACGTTTAGCGGCAATTATCCTGGCAACATCGAAAAACAGGGTGCCCTGCGTCTCACACTCAAAACCATGCTTACGCCCAAGAGAATTCTTTTTTGAGACGCCTGCCAGCGAGAACGGCTGACAAGGAAAACCAGCCAGCAAAACGTCGTGATCAGGGATCTCACGATCAATGTTCACGTACGCCTCGTCTTCACTTACGTCTGGCTTGTCCGACAAAGTGACGGTTCTGATGTCTTGGTTGAATCGATGACGCGCGGGGTCGCAGTAGTGATTTGCCTTGTAAGTCCTGACTGCATACTCGTTCCACTCAGAGGTAAAAACGCATTCGCCGCCGATGGACTCAAATCCCTTTCGAATACCGCCAATGCCTGCGAATAGGTCAATGAAAGTAAAGGTAGGCTTGGCTGTCGGCTTCTTGGGCAGCAACGATTCCAGCCACTTAAATTCTTTGTGAGTCAATCGAGGGGATGCCTTACCTTTGACCCACCGATTTACAGTTTCCCGGCAATGGGGAGAACCCATTTCATTGAGCTTCGCTGCAAGCTGACCCTGGTCGTAGATTTCGAGCAGCTTTTGAAGCAGTGCCATGTCCTCGGCTGGGTGGGGATCCGGGAGCACAACAGGCTGGCCCTGCTGGGCTTCTTGGGTAGGGATGGTTTCAAAAAGGTTCATAGGACCAATAGTCTCTGGGTCAAATCTGTGACGAATGGTCACCATTCTATCCCACAAAAAATGAATGTAAATTCCTCATTCTCGAGGTTTGGAATCCGCGCCACACTGCTGTCTTGTCAGACCTCGAAATACTGTATGGGCAACCAGTATATTCAAAACCCAAAAATGGTCCAGGCCAGATTCCCTTGTGGCGAGCTTCGCTGGCTGCGTCGAGCGCCTTGATAATTCTCCGATGCCCTAGCGTGGGGGTAGAGCCGCACGATTCAGACAAATGATTGAAAACGTAACCAGCTATTGCTACGAGCAACACGGCCGATAGGCTGACATGTGCTACCCCGCATCGCGAGCAAGCTCACTCCTACAGGTCGTGCAGCGCTCACCAACTCTCCACCCTCACGGACCAAACAAAGACCAAGGACATGGCCAAGAAAACCTCCCTCTTAGAAGACCTGTTTCACATCGCCAGCAAACTACCCTGGTGGGTCAGCGCGCTCATTGCGATCAGCTCCGGCGTTTACCTGCACTCGGTAGCGACCGCGCCGATGCCCGTCTACTCCGACCCACAACATTTGCAGTCAGTGGTCTTCAGCACCATGGCGCACACCGGCGCGTTGTTTGGGCAATACCTGCTGCCATTGATCTTCACCGCCGGCGCCATCACCTCAATCATCGGCCGCCGCAAACGCCGCAATCTCCTCGAATCCGCGGCCACCACCAAAGGCAACCCACTGCTGAGCATCTCCTGGCACGAGTTCGAATTACTGGTAGGCGAAGCCTTACGCCGGCGCGGCTACTCAGTACGAGAAACAGGCAAGAACGGCCCGGACGGCGGCATTGATCTGATCGCGCGCAAGGACGGCGAGACGTACGTGGTGCAGTGCAAGCAATGGCGCTCGGTGCAGGTCGGTGTGCCGGTGGTGCGGGAGTTGTATGGCGCGATGGCAGCTGAGGGCGCTGTCGGTGGTTTCGTAGTTACTAGCGGGACGTTCACCAAACCAGCGAGAGATTTTGCGGCGGGCCGCAACGTGCAACTGGTCGACGGATCGGTGTTGAAGCAGTGGATCGCCGAATCGAAGAAGCCCGGGCCACGGCCGACGGTCGAGGTGGTACCCGAGCGTGTCGAGCCAGCAATCGTTGAGCCGGAGGTGGTCGTTACGCCAAGTCCCGCGCCAGCTCCGATTCCCGTTCAAGCGCCAGCTCCAACCGCGACGCCACCCGTCACACGAGAAGCTGAGCCTGAACCTGCTGCCCTGCCCCCGGCGCCTCTTTGCCCGCACTGCCGCAAAACCATGGTGATACGTGTCGCGAGAACCGGCGCCAACGCTGGCGGGAATTTCTGGGGTTGTGTGGCTTATCCAAAATGCCGTGGGATCCGGGCGATTTTCGCGCCGATGATGGTGAAGTAACGCCGCCAGACCAGATGAGCACGTCAGCCAACCCCTGACGTGCTCCGCACAAATCTCGCACCAACAAGCCCCCGCCGCGCAAACACTCCAGCGGCGTTCTGAGATGGCGGTGCGTCAGTGACGAATCAGGTGCTGACACGGTTTTCGCGGGCAAGCGCGCTCCTACAGTGGACGTGTGCGTGGCAGGGACTATCTGGCGGCCCTCATACAAAGCGCCGTGCCGCGAAGCACCACGAAGCCCTGAAAGTTCCCGCCCAAGCCCCCTTCCCCGCATAACATTTTCGCTAACAAATAGTTACCCGGGTTTCATTTGCCCCTGCGTTCGATGCTTCGTAAGGTGGCTTCACCCCATCGAACCCGCCCAGCGCAGGAACGATGGAAACCCACACCAAAGCCGGAGAACGTCAAACGCCTGATCAGCTTTTAGCATTTTGTTTCTGTCGTTTCGCTACGTCGTTGCTCCCGACGTGGTGCCTCCAAGCTCCAAACTTCAGCCGCTTCCCAGCGGCTTTTTTTTGCTCAGCATTTGCTGGATTCGGCCTGCCATCTGCGCCGTATCAGCGACCTGGCGCGCATGAAGCCGACCACAAGCGCCAACGTGCAAAACAGTGCCCAGCAGTCGCGCAACCTCTGTCATGTCCAAGACATCCATCCCTTGCCGCGTGATGAATTGCGTGCCCAGCCGCAGCGCTTGATGCCCGGCGCGGGAAGGATCGACGCAGGTGCCGATGAGAATCCCCTGCACCTGCAAAGCGCGCATCACCGCGCGCGGATCGGCGTCTAGGGAGAGCGGCAGCAAGAGTTGATGGGTATGCACTTCGCCGTCATTGGCGCCTATGACAGGCAAGCCGGCATCGACCAGCTCGCGATGCAGCGCCGCGCTGTTGCTGACAATGCGGGTGGCGTATTCCCGGCCACTGACCTGGGCTTCGGTGAGGGTGACCGCCAGGGAGGGCAGCCGGCCGGCGTCGTAGTTGGCGAGCAGGCGGGTGTTGAGCAGCTTGCGCAGTGGCGTTGCGTCTTCCGGATCGCGGCCGAGCACCAGCCCTTGCGGGCGGCCGGGCAGGGTTTTGTAGGTGGAGCTGCTGATGAGGTCGACGCCGGCGTCAAACGGGTTCGGATAGGTGCCGCCGGCGATCAGGCCCAGCACGTGGGAGGCGTCGAACAGTGTTTTGGCGCCCACCGCGCGGGCCGCGGTGACCACTAGGGCGATGTCGTCGGCCTTGATCATGACGCTGCGTCCAAGCACCACCAGCCTGGGGCGGGTGTGCGTGATCATCTCTGCCGCGCGCGCTGCGTCCAGCTGGCAGTTGCTACGATCGAACGGCAAGTCTTCAACGATGAGACCTGCCAATTCTGCGGTGCCGCCACGGCGTTGGCTCAGATGCCCGCCGTGCTCGGCAGCGGGTGCCAGCACCGTGTCGCCCGGTCGGCAATACGCATGGAAGATCGCCAGGTTGGCCAGGGTGCAACTGGCCAGGCGGACTTCGGCCCAGGCCGCGCCGAACAGGGTCATGGCGGCCTGGCTGGCGAAGGTTTCAAGCTCGCTGACCAGTTCGGTGTCTGGCTGTTCTTTGTGGCCGGTCGGGCCCATGGCCGGGTAGGCACTGAGCGCGGGGTTGTAGGCGGCCATGGCGCGGGCGCTGGGGAGGTTGGCGCCGGCATAGAGCATCAGGCGCTGGGTCTCCAGTTGCGGCAATCGGTCGGCACAGGCGGCCAGTAATGCATCGAGATCACGGGGCATCGTCGGCAGCCTCCTTAATGGCTAATCAACAATCAGTCAACGGCGAATGGAATCCGGGTGCTCGGATTCATCCCTGACGAGGAGCATCAGGGCATCGCGTTTTTCCAGCAGGTGGTGGCGCAGGATGCTGCTCAGCCGCTTGCCGTCCCGGGCTTGCAGGGCCTCGATCATTTCTTCGTGGTCATGCAGCGCGCGGTCCCACTTTGGGGCCTGGTGGTTGGAGAGAAAGCGTAATGCGTGGATGCGCCGGTTCAGCGACAGGTAGACCTGTCGCAGCGCCGAGTTGCGCGCGGCCAGGTTGATCAGGTCGTGGATGGCGCGGTTGCGCTGGTAGTAACCCGGTAGGTCGTTCTGGTTTTTGCTGACCACCATGGCGTAGTGCAGCGCTTTGATGTCGTCGATTTCCTGGGCAGTGATGCGCTCACAGGCCAGCTCCCCGGCGAAGGCTTCGATGCCGCTCATCAGTTCGAAGGTTTCGCGGATCTCCAGCTCGGACATGCGCGCGACGCTGGCGCCACGGTTCGGGTTGATTTCGATCAGCCCTTCCATGGCCAGCACTTTCAGCGCTTCACGCAATGGCGTGCGGGAGATGCCGAGTGTTTCGCACAGCTCTCGCTCGTTGAGCTTGGTACCCGGCGCGAGTACGCCTTCGGTAATAAAGCCGCGCAGGTGATCGATGACGATGTCGTGCAGGCGCTGGCGTTCGACCTTTGGAATTAGTCGTGCAGCCGGTTGGTCGCCCGTTTGATTGTATAGCCCGTCGAAATTTTGCATACAAAATCCTTATCGGACTCGCTCTGGCACCGAGTCCTTATTCGAAAATGCTCCAGTTCGCTGGGGAGATTAGCGTAATTAGGCCGTTTGACACAGCATTGCCCTGTGCTAAGTTAATTTTGAATTCAAAATACAAAACTATAAAAACAAGGAGACACCGATGCTGAAGCTCGATTTCCACCCTGCCGGTCGCCACTTCCTTCAGATTCCAGGGCCTAGCCCGGTGCCGGATCGCATCCTTCGCGCGATGAGTTACCCCACCATTGACCACCGCGGCCCGGAGTTCGGCGAGCTGGGGCTCAAGGTGCTGGAAGGCATCAAGCAGATCTTCAAGACCGTGCATCCGGTGGTGATTTATCCGGCGTCGGGCACCGGTGCCTGGGAAGCGGCGCTGTGCAACACCCTGAGTTCGGGCGACGAAGTGTTGATGTTCGAGACCGGCCATTTCGCGACGCTGTGGCAGAAGATGGCCCTGAGTCTCGGCCTCAAGCCGCAGTTCATCGGTCGGCCCGGCATTGAAGGCTGGCGCGGTGGCGTCGATGCGCAAATGATCGAAGACCACTTGCGGGCAGACAGCTCGCATCGCATCAAAGCCGTCTGCGTCGTACACAACGAGACCAGCACCGGCGTGACGTCGGACATCGCTTCCGTGCGCAAGGCCATTGATGCGGCGGGCCACCCTGCCCTGCTGCTGGTCGACACCATCTCCGGTTTGGCGTCCGCCGACTATCGTCATGATGAGTGGGGCGTGGACGTGACAGTTTCCGGCTCGCAGAAAGGCCTGATGTTGCCGCCGGGCATCAGCTTCAACGCCCTGTCGCCCAAAGCCATCGAGGCCAGCAAGCGTGCCGGTTTGCCCCGCAGTTTCTGGGCGTGGGACGACATCATCGAGATGAACAAGACCGGTTACTGGCCGTACACGCCGAACACCAACTTGTTGTACGGCTTGTCCGAAGCGCTGGACATGATCCTCGGCGAAGGCCTGGACAATGTGTTCATCCGTCATAACCGTCTGGCAAAAGCCTGCCGCACCGCCGTGACGGCTTGGGGCCTGGAAATCCAGTGCGCCGACC